>DASXKA010000237.1:0-12515 GCA_036497085.1 Steroidobacteraceae bacterium
ATCGTGCTCAACACGATCGAGGCCAACATGCGTACCAGCGACCTGCTGCGCCAGTCGCAGTCGCTGACCGGCGAGCTGCAGCGCCAGCAGGGGGAGCTCAAGCAGACCAACGACCGCCTGGAGCAGCAGGCGGAAAACCTGCAGAAGTCCGAGACCCTGCTGAAGACGCAGCAGGAGGAGCTCAGGCGCACCAACGACGAGCTGCAGCAGAAGGCGCAGCTGCTGTCGGAGCAGATGCGCCAGGTCGAGTACAAGAACGAGGAGATCGAGCTCGCCAAGGCCGCCCTCGAGGAGAAGGCCGAGCAGCTCGCCTTGAATTCGCGCTACAAGTCGCAGTTTCTCGCGAATATGTCGCACGAGCTGCGTACCCCGCTCAACAGCCTGCTGATTCTGGCGAAGCTGCTCGCGGACAATGCGGGCGATAACCTGACGCCGAAGCAGATCGACTACGCGCAGACGATTTATGCCGCGGGCGCCGACCTGCTCTCGCTGATCAGCGACATCCTCGATCTGGCGAAGATCGAGTCGGGTACCGTGACGCTCGACGTGAGCGCACTGCGCATGGCCGATCTCAAGGACTACGTCGAGCGGACCTTCCGGCCGACGGCGCTCGAGAAGCAGCTCGAGTTCACCGTCACCATCGATCCGCAGCTCGCGGCCATCGAGACGGACGAGAAACGCCTGCAGCAGATCCTGAAGAACCTGCTGTCGAACGCCTTCAAGTTCACGCGCCAGGGCTCGGTGGAGCTGCGGGTCGGGTGCGTGCCGAGCGGCTGGCCGGCCGGCAACGCCCGGCTCGACGGCGCGGCAAAGGTGATCGCCTTCGCCGTCGCGGATACCGGCATCGGGATACCCGCCGACCAGCAAAAGATTAATTTTGAGGCCTTCCAGCAGGCCGACGGCACCACCAGCCGCCACTACGGCGGCACGGGCCTCGGGCTGTCGATCAGCCGCGAGCTCGCAGGCCTCCTCGGTGGCGAGATCGCCGTGACCAGCGCTCCGGGAGGCGGTTCGAGCTTCGTCCTCTACCTGCCGCTGCTGCACGCGGAGCTGCGCGCGGCGCCGCCGGTTGCGCTGCCGGCCGGCACAGCCCGCGAGCGTATCGCGGCGGCGGCGGCGCCCGCTGTGCCCGTGGCGCGCGTCGACGACGACCGCGACAGCGTGGGGCCCGATGACCGTGTGCTGCTCATCATCGAGGACGACGCACGTTTCGCCGCCACGCTGCTCGAGGTGGCGCGCGAGCATGGTTTCAAGGGCGTCGTGGCGGGCGACGGCAACACCGGCTTCGCCCAGGCTCTGGCGCTGCAGCCGGCTGCCATCACCCTCGACCTCAAGCTCCCGGATGCGGACGGCTGGATGGTCCTCGACCTCCTGAAGCACAACGCGAAGACCCGGCACATTCCCGTGAGCGTTGTGTCGCTGAAGGAGCACACGCACCGCAGCCTCCATATGGGCGCGGTGGCCGTGATGCACAAAGGGGCTACTCGCGAGGTTCTGCAAGAGGCACTGGCGAAGACCCGCAGTCTCCTCGAGCGCGAGTCCAAGGTGCTCCTGCTGGCGGATCGCGATGCCGCCCGGCGTGCCGATATCGAAGCGGGGCTGCGCGGCGCGGGGGTCGCGATCACCTCGACCGCACTCGGCCGCGAGGCGCTGGCGGCGCTGCGGACCACACAGTTCGACTGTGTGGTCCTGGGTCCCGAGCTCGGCGACATGAGCGCCGTGCAGCTGCTGCGGACCGTTGCCGAGTCCGCTGCCGTTACCGAGATGCCCTTCGTAGTCTGCGGGACCGATAGCCTCGGCGGCCTGGAGAACGCGGAGCTCGGCAGGCTGGCGGAGATCCTGGTGCTGAAGAAGGCGCCGACGCGCAAGGCCATGCTGGAAGAGGCCGCGCTGTTCCTGCACCAGACCCTGAGCGGGCTGCCCGACGACAGCCGCTCGCTGCTCGGCGCGCGTGGCAGCGACCGCGGGCTCGTCAACCGCAAGATTCTCATCGTCGACGACGACGTACGCAATGTGTTCGCACTGACCGGTGCTCTGGAGCAGCACGGCATGACAGTGCTCAACGCCGAGGACGGCAAGGAGGGTATCGAGGTACTGCAGGAGAATCCGGACGTCGAAGCGGTACTGATGGACATCATGATGCCGGGCCTCGACGGCTACGACACCATCCGCATCGTCCGCGGCCTGGAGCAGTTCAAGGAGCTGCCGATCATCGCCGTCACTGCCAAGGCGATGAAGGGCGATCGCGAGAAGTGCATCGCCGCCGGGGCGTCGGATTACATCGCCAAGCCCGTGAACGTCGAGCAGCTTGCCTCACTCCTGCGGGTGTGGCTCAACCGCTAGGGTCGATGGATGAACGCCGCCGCTGAAGCGCCGCGCGGACGCATCCTGGTCGTGGATGACGAGCCGCACAACCTCAAGGCGATGGAAGCGCTGCTGTCGGGCACCGGCTGCCGGGTGGAAACGGTGGTCTCGGGCGCCGAGGCCCTGCGGCGCATCCTGCGCACCGACTTCGCGCTCATCCTGCTCGACGTGCGCATGCCGGAGATGGACGGCTTCGAGACGGCCGGCCTGATCCGCAAGCTCAAGCGCTCGCGTCACACCCCCATCGTATTTCTCACGGCCGCCGGCGAGCACGCGGACTGGGTGCTTCGGGGTTATGGAGCCGGCGCAGTCGACTACATCGTCAAGCCCATCGACCCCGAGGTGCTCAAGTCGAAGGTATCGATCTTCCTCGACCTGAGCAGCCGCAGTACCGGCCTCGCGACCGAGGTCGCCCGACAGCGCGTCACGCAGCGCGACTTGCTGAAGAACAAAGACGATCTCGAGGTCAAGGTGCGCGAGCGCGCCGCCAATCTGATCTCGGCGCACGAGCGGTTGCGCCAGGAGGTGCAGCAGCGCGAGCGCGCCGAGGCCGAGCTGCTGGTGGCGAAGCGGGTGGCCGAGGACGCCAGCCGCGCCAAGAGCGAGTTTTTGGCCAGCATGAGCCACGAGATCCGCACGCCCATGAACGGGATCATTGGCCTGACGCAGGTCGTACTGGATACGTCACTCGGCGCCGAGCAACGCGAGTGCCTGGAGCTGGTGCGTGCTTCGGGCGAGTCGTTGCTCGCCATCGTCAACGACATCCTCGACCTCTCGAAGATCGAGGCAGGGCACCTCGCGATCGAGCGCATCTCGTTCCCGCTGCAGGAATGCATCGACGATGCCCTGAAGCCCCTCGTGATCGCGGCGAGCCGCAAGGGGCTGAGGCTGCTATGGGAGATCGCGCCGCAGACACCGCCGCTGCTCGTTGGCGATCCCATGCGTCTGCGGCAGATCGTCACCAACCTGGTGGCCAACGCCGTCAAGTTCACGGCGCAGGGGGCAGTCACGCTGCGCGTGCAGCCGCAGTCCGGCGCTGACGGCGAGCTCGCCTGCCTGTTCTCCGTCGAGGACACCGGCATCGGGATCCCGGCCGAGCAGCAGGCTGACATCTTCGCCCCGTTCCGGCAGGGCGACGCCTCCACCGCGCGCCGCTATGGCGGCAGCGGCCTCGGGCTCGCGATCTCGGCCCATCTCGTCACGCTGATGGGTGGCCGCATCTGGCTCGAGAGCACCCCGGGCGAGGGCAGCACGTTCCATTTCACCTTGCGCTTCGGGGTGGCCGAGGGTGCGGCGGAAGTTGCCCCACGTGTGACGGCCGTGCCCGGCCGCGCCGCCGCCGGCGGCGACCGCGGCGATACTCGGCCCCTGACCGTGCTGCTGGTGGAAGACAACGCAGTCAACCGCCGTCTCGCCGAGATCGTGCTGACGCGGCGGGGACACACGGTGGTGGCGGCCGACAGCGGGCCGGACGCCTTGCGCGCGTTGGGCGGGCGATATTTCGACCTCGTGCTGATGGATCTGCAGCTGCCCGGGATGGACGGTATCGACGCCACCCGCGCGATCCGCGCGGCCGAGGCGGGCCGCGACCGGCGCGTGCCGGTGCTTGCACTCACCGCGCACGCCCTGCCGGGAGTACGCGAGCAATGCCTGGAGGCGGGAATGGACGGCTATCTGACCAAGCCGCTCAGGCCCGCAGACCTGCTCGCGGCGGTCGAGCGACTCGGCCTGCTCACAGGACCGGCGGCCTCGACGGCCCAGCAGCCGCCGCGGGATCCCGACCGCTGGACGCTCCTCGAGGAGGTCGGCGGCGATACTCAGTTGCTCGAGGAGATCTGCGGGCTGTTTGCGCGCGAATCGGCCGGTCAGATGCGGGCGCTGCGCAAGGCCATTGACAACGGCGATCTGTCAGACTTTGCCCGGGCAGCGCACACGGTGCGCGGCATGCTGCGCTCGGTGCGGGCCGAGGCGGCCGAGCAGCTTGCCGGGACGCTGCAGTCCGTCGATCCCTGCGCGCAGCGCGACCAGGCGCTCGGAATCTGCGAACGCCTCGAGCACTCGCTCGGCCTGTTGCGGGAACGCTTTGCCGCACCGCAGCTGGGTGTGCCGTCGGGTGTCGCCGGACTGCGACGCTCGACCCCTCTCCCGCCACGACTCTGACCCCGAAAGCGGGGTTCCGCCGGCCACCGGGCAACCCATGGCCCGTTGGAACCATGCGCCGCTGTGACGGCCGTCGCATCCAGTCTGGTAATTCATGCAGCAAGGCTCGACATGCTGTATCGAATCACAAGCGAGGCTGGGTACTTGCGGGCGGAGCTCTTCCATCGCGAGACCGCCGAGGAGTCCCGGGAGTTCTTTGCCGCGGTCGCGGACGCCGCGCACCGGCGGCGCTGCAACAGCATCCTCATCTCGGTGCGTTCCTCGAGCCCGCTGTTCACGGTGGATCGGTCGGGATTCTTCGCCGAGTTCGCGCTGCTCGACAGCAGTCCGGACCGCAAGGTGGCGCTGGTCGCGGACAATGAGGAGCTCGACTACTCGCATGAGTACTTCGCGCTCCTGGCGCAGCACCAGGGGATGAACGTCGGTCACTTCCGCAGCGAGGTGACGGCGCTCGACTGGCTGCAGCCGCGCAGCCTGGAGATGGCGCAGGAGGCCCATGGCTAGAGTTCTCATCTTTGACCCCCAGTCGAGTGGCCGGCACGTCGTCGCCTCGAGTCTGCGCAAAGCCGGGCACTCCGTGGTGCAGGTCGGCGATGCCGACGAGGCGTTGCGGCTCGTGCGGCTCGACCGCCCGGACCTGCTCGTCGTCGACGTCGCCGCGCCCGATATCCACGGCTGCAGGTTCGCGATTCAGACGCGCTGCCAGCTCGGAGTAACGCGCCCGCGCGTACTGATGCGGGCGGCGGCGAGTGTAGAAGCGGAGGCGCGGGCGCTGGCGTACGCCTTTGGCGCCTCCTTCGTCACCAAGCCGACGGATCCCGAGCTGCTGCTGGCGATCGTCGAGGCTGCACTGCGCGAGCCCCCGCCTGCGGATTCGGGGCCCGAGCTCGACGCCAGCGCGGTCGACATGCTGACAGAACCGATCGTCAGACTGACCCGCCGGGTATCGGAGCGCAGCGCCCAACTCGAGGTCGCCCGGACGGCGCTCGACCTGGAAATCAGGAAGCGAATCTGGGCCGAGCAGGACCTGATGCGCGCCAATTTGCGCCTGCAGGACCAGGCCATGCGCGATGCGGTCACCGGCCTGCACAATCGCCGCTTCCTCGAGGAATCGCTGACGCACGAGGAGAACCGCGCCAAGCGGCATCGCCACGCGCTCGCCATCATGATGATCGACGTCGATCGCTTCAAGGAATTCAACGACACGCTGGGACACGTCGCGGGCGATGCGATCCTGAAGTCCGTGGGCAAGTGTCTGCTCTCAGTCTCGCGAGGCGAGGATATCGTCGCGCGCTATGGCGGTGATGAGTTCGCGCTGATGATGGCCAATACATCGAATGAGACCGCGCGGCGGCGCGCGGAGCTGATCCGCCAGCGGGTACACAGCCTGCAGGTCGGTGAGAATGGCAGCCAGCTCGGACCGGTCACCCTGTCGGTGGGCATCGCTATCCTGCCCGAGCACGGCGATACCGCGGAGGCCGTGCTGCGCGCCGCGGACGACGCATTGCTCCGGTGCAAGCAGGCGGGGCGCAACCGCATCCTCGTTGCTTCGGAAGTGGCGCCCGGAGAGCCGCCCGAGGTGCCGCAGCGAGCGCACGGGCAGCTCGCGACCGCTATCGCGCGGTGATCTCGAATCGATCCGGCTCGCTCCACGGGTTGTCGGTCGCCGCTGTCGCGTCGTACCTGACCATGGTGCCCGTCAGCCGCTCACCCTGCAGCGTGAAGCGCAGGTAGTGGAAGTTTACCGACGTCTCGAGCCGCGACAGCTCGCCCGACATCCGCAGCACCGGCAGCGGCGTCGCACCGCCGCCTCCACTCACGAGGTACAGGACCCCGTCGCGCTCGAATCGCTCGTAGTTGTGCACGTGGCTGCCAACCACGATCACCCGCGCGCGGAGCTTTGGCACTCTGGCCGACAGGAAGCGCTGCACCTGCGCCTCGTCCTTGCCGCGCGGGAAGATCGGGTCGCGCACGGGTGGGTAGTGCAGCAGGATGAGGACGAAGCGGACGTGCGTGGCGGAGTCTGCCTCGCTCAGCTGCCGTTCGAACCAGGTGCGTTGCTCGCTGCCCGGCTTGAGGGATGAATCGGAGTCGAGCACCAGCGCGCGCAACGAGTCGCCCAGGGCTACCGAGTACCAGCGGTAAGGGCGTAGCGGCAATCCTTCGAACGCGCTCCACCAGTTTTCGAGGCAGGGACTCTCGTCGCGCCGGGCGCGGCACTCGTGGAACTCATGGTTGCCGAGGGCCGGGAATACCGGGATGTTCCGCCGGGCCCACTCCGTCGTCTCGCTAACGTACGTTGCGTAATCGCCGGGGTCATCTCCTTCATAGACGAGATCGCCCCCGATGAGTATCGCCGCCGGGTTCTCCGCGGCGATCCCAGCGACGAGCGCGCGCCGGGCGCCCGCATCTGCGACGTGCTCGCGCCGGGTGAAGCGTGTGTCGCCGTACACCACGAAGGTCAGCGTGCCCCGCGGCGCGGCCACGTGAAAGCGCGGCGGCGTCTCGCCCGCGCAGCTAAGGCCGCACTGCGCGGCGAGAGCCCAGCCGAGTAGCGCGCCGCGAAACCACCGCTTGTCCTGCTCCTTCATTCAGCGCAGCAGCTCGAACTTGCCCTGGTAGGAGCGGTGACCCTGCGGGGTCTCGCATGCGACGTCGAGCGTCGCCACCTGCTGTGTGGCGGGATCGAAACTGTGGCCTTCGCCGTCGACGAACGCGGCGCTCGCGACCATCGCCGCCGCGGTGATCCCGGGCTGGATCGTCTCGACCGGGTGCATGTAGCCTGAAGAGATCCCCTGCGCGTTGATGCTCAGCTCACAGTTGCTCCAGGCGAAGGCGTCGCCGTTCTGCACGCGCAGCAGAAACAGCCTGCGGTTGTAGCCGACGGTAGCAGCGAGCCCGCCCCCGGGTGCGGGCTGCGCGATCGTGGTCGCCGGCGGAAACGCGCGGGCGGGTCCGCCTGGCGCCTCTTCCCGGGAGCTCAGGCGCCAGATCAGCGCACCGGCGCACACCGCGGCGATGGCGACGATGCCGGAGAGCCCGATCGCGGAGGAGCTCGTGCGGTGGGGCCGTCCGCAATGCGGGCAGGCGAAGGCCGCGGACGAGACGTCCTGGCCGCAGTCAGGGCATTTACGCAGGCTCACCCGGCTCAGCGTACTCCAGCCCGTGTGGCGCCGCTCCCTTCGCCCGTCAACCGGGGAACGACCCATCGCGTTAAGCGGGGAGACGAGCTCGAACGTACGAGGTTAAATAGAGTCCAACTACCGGCGCTCGTGCCGCAGAGGTCATCGCATGCGGACCCCGACTCACCAGTTGCCGAGGCAGGCCGTGGTGGCGGCCTTGATGCTCTCTCTTCGCGTCTGGGCGGGCGCAGCGGAGAGCGCGGCGCCGCCCGCAGACGCCCAGCCCGCCGTGTGGGCGCCGAAAGAGCTCCATTTTGTATTCATGGGCTTCACCGCTCACTACTCCTGCGACGGCCTGCGCGACAAGATCCAGCGCGTGCTGGGCGAGCTCGGCGCGCGCGACGGTTTCAAGGTGGACTACGCCGGTTGCTCTACCCCCTTCGGGAAGCCCGATCCCTTCCCTGGCGTTCGGATCAGGATGCAGGCGCTGCAGCCGGCGGGCGCGAACGAGAAGAGCAGCGACGTCGTCGGAGCACACTGGCGGCGGGTAGACCTGCACCTCGACAAGGACCCGGTGTGGGAGGCGTCGGATTGCGAGCTCCTGGAGCAGATCAAGCAGAAGATCCTGCCGCTCTTTGCCACGCGCAACGTGGATTTCGCCTCGAATTGTGTGCCCCACCAGGCCTATCTCGGAACGCGTCTGGCCGCCGATGTGCTGTTCCCCGATCCAAAGGGTGACAAGACTCTCACTTCAAAATAACCTCTCGATCGGCAGGGCCGTGGGGGGTGCATGAGTCAACAAGGTGGATCCGGCTAAGTGCGCGCCGCGGAGCGCTCCGGCGCGGCATCCTCGAGGTTTCCTCTCGCTCTTGCGTCGCTGCTCGGCGCCGCGCTGCTCATCAACTACGTCGACCGCGGCACCGTCTCGACCGCCGCGCCGCTCATCAAGAGCGAATTCGGGCTCGACGCTTTCCAGCTGGGCCTGCTGCTGTCGGCGTTCTTTACGACCTACGTGCTCTCACAGCCGCTCGTGGGCATTCTGGTCGACCGCCTCGGCGCGGCGCGCGTGCTGGCCGGCGGCTTCGCGGTCTGGTCGGTCGGGACTTTCCTGACCGGGCTCTCATCCGGCATCACGCAACTCGTGGCGCTGCGGCTGGTGATGGGCGCTGGCGAGTCGGTGTGCTATCCGAGCGGCTTCGCGCTCATCGCCCAGCGGGTCGAGCACCGGCACCGGGCGCGCGCCACCGCTCTCATGCAGCTCGGCAGCGTCATCGGCCCGGCGCTCGGCACCAAGGTAGGTGGCGCGATCATGATTCACTACGGCTGGCGCCGCATGTTCGTGGCGCTCGGCCTCGCCTCGCTCCTGTGGTTGATTCCATGGTCGCGCCAGCTGCGGGCGCCTGTGCCTGCAAAAACAGGCGCGGTCGCCGACGGCGGGCCGAGGTGGATCGACGTGGTACGCCAGCGGGCGCTGTGGGGTACGGTCCTCGGAAACTTCTGCTCGAACTATGGCTTCTACTTCGTGTTCACCTGGGTGCCGCTCTACCTCGTGGAGGAGCGCGGCCTGTCGCTCGAGTCCATGACCAACGTTCAGAGCTGGATCTTCGTGATGGATGCGGCCAGCATTCTCGCAACCGGCTGGCTGATCGACTGGTGGATCCGGCGCGGAGCGACTCCGAGCCTCGCCTACAAGACGGCACTGTCGCTGAGCGCGGCCGGGGTGGGCCTATGCCTGCTGTCCCTGAGCGCCGCGGGCGCGGCGGCGGGCGCCGCGTTGCTGCTCGCGACGGGTCTGGCCGACGGTCTCAACTCGCCTTCGGTGGGTGCGCTGACGCAGCGCTTCGCCGGGCCCTTGGCAACCGGGCGGTGGATGGGCACGCAGAACGCGATCAGCAACACGGCGGGCATCCTCGCGCCGGGCGTGACCGGTTACCTGGTCAAGCACGACGGCGGTCACTACACGGTCGCGCTCTGGGTCACGGGCGCGGTCGCGTTGCTGGGACTCATCGCCTGGTTCTTCGTAGTGCCTCCCGTGGAGCCGGTGGACTGGAGCCGCGGCGCCGACACGAGCCCGCAGACCACTAAGCATAGGTCCGCGCCCGCTCCTGGTCCTTGAGGATGTCCCGCGCTGCGAGATACAGGTGGGCGGTCGCCCACAAGCCCGTCGGCACGATGCACAGCATCGCGAGACGCAGGGCATCGGCCTCTGAGAGGTGATAGGTCAGAAACCAGTCCGCCAGCGCGCCGATCACGTTCGGTGTGATGACGAGATTGCCGAGGTTGGCGAGGAACAGCACCATCGCACAGAACATCGCGCGCATGTGACACGGCGCCAGGTTATTGAGGAGCCCGAATCCGGGGCCGATGTAGAAGTAGATCGAGGGAATGAAGATCCAGAGCATGGCCTTGCCGAGCGCGAGATCCCGGGTGTAGTAGAAGACTCCCGAAGCGACCGTGGCGATGCCGATGCCGGCGGCCAGCACCCAGACGACGCGCCGCGCGTCGATCATGGTGCCGCGGGCCATGAGCCAGCCCGTGGCGACGGTGGCGAGGCCACCGCCCCAGAGGTGCATGTTCTGCGTCACGTCGCTCGCCTGCCCGACGCTGAGATGGTAGGTGCGCTGCAGGAACGCCGGCGTCCAGAACATGAGCCCCCAGCCCCAGAGCGCGCAGACCGCGGTGCCCATCATGGTGTGGATCGCCGAGCGCTGCAGCCACATGAAGCGCAGGGTGGTCTCGACCGATGGCGCGAGGCCCTGCTTGCCGCTGTCGAGGCAACCACGCTTGGGCTCGCGCACCGTGAACCAGACGGCGAGGCCGGCAAGCACGCCCGGCACGCCGAGCGCGTAGAACGCAGCGCGCCAGCCGTGTTGATCGGCGATCGCGCCGGCGACGTTGTAGCCGAGCCAGGCGCCGATCGGCGCGCCGAGCGAGAACACGGTCAGCGCCATGGCGCGCCGCGTGGCGGGAAAGTAGTCGGAGAGCAGCGAATTCGCGCCCGGCGTGCCGCCCGCTTCGCCGACGGTGACGCCGACGCGCGCCAGGAAGAACTCGAACGAGGTCCGCGCCAGTCCGCATACCGCGGTCATCACCGACCAGAGCACCAGGCACACGGCGACGATCTTGCGCCGGTTGTAGCGGTCGATCAGCCAGGAGAGCGGGAAGCCGAGGACGATGTAGAAAACCCCGAACGCCATCCCGGTCAGCAGCGACACGCCGAGATTGGTCAGGTGCAGGTCGTTCTTGATCGGATCGAGCACCGTCGAGACGACGTAGCGGTCCGCGATGCTGAGTGTGTACACGAGGCACATCATGAGGAGCACGTACCAGCGCTGCGCCAGGGAGGCGGACTGGCGCTCGGCCAGCCGCAGGGCCGAGCTATCCGCGGCGACGCTCGAGTCGCTCATGGGATCACGCTGCGCATGTATCTTGGAGCAGGTTACGCTTGCGGTACGCGGTTGTCTTCCAGAATGAGGTCCGCCGCCTTCTCGGCGAGCATCATGACGGGCGCGTTGGTGTTTCCCGAGGTGACGTTCGGGAATGCGGAGGCGTCGACCACCCGTAGTGCTGTTACGCCGCGTACCCGCAGCCGCGGGTCCAGCACCGAGTCGCGCACCTCCGACCCCATCGCACAGGTTCCGCACGCGTGGAATACCGAGCCCGACCGGGCGCGGAAGTCGGCGAGGATCTGCTCATCACTGGTCACGGTGCTGCCGGGCTCTCGTTCGGCCTCGATGATGCCGGCGAGCGGCTCGGCTGCCGCGATCCGCCGCAGCAGGCGCGAGCCTTCGCACACATCCCGGACGTCCTCGGATGCGGACAGGGCGTTTGGCTGAATGGCCGGACTCTCGAGGGGATCCAGCGAGCGGATGTGAATCGTGCCACGGCTCACCGGGCGGCAGGTATTGAAGGACATGAGGAAGCCGGGATACGGGTCCGGCCTCATCAGGCGGCGGGTCGAGCCGAGGATGGTGGTCGAGTAGCTCGCCGGATTGAAATAGATGTGCATGTTGGGTCGCGCGAGGCCGGCGCGGCTGCGCAGGAAGGCGCCCGCCTGATTCACGCTCATTGCCAGCGGTCCGGTGCGCCCGCCGAGCACGTACCTGATCGCCGCGCTCACCTTGCCGAGGAACGGGGCCAGCTCGTTGTTCAGGGTGCGCACACGCGAGCGGTAGTAATAGTTGACGGCGAGGTGATCCTGCAGGCCGCGGCCGACGCCGGGCGAGTCGACGATCACCGGAATTCCGAAACGGCGCAGGATCCCGGCGTCACCGACGCCGGAGAGCTCGAGAAGCTGCGGCGAGTTGATGGCGCCGCCGGAGACGATTACCTCGCGCCGCGCGTTCAGCACCTGCTTGCGGCCCGACTCGATGAACTCGACGCCAGTCGCGCGCCGGCCGTCGAACAGCACCCGGGTCGCCCGGGCGCGCATCCGGATCTCGAGATTCGGCCGGCCCCAGATGGGCCGCAGGTACGCAGCGGACGCCGATACCCTGACGCCGTTCCTGATGGTTACCTCCCAGAGGCCGGACCCTTCGGACTGTGCGCCGTTGAAGTCGCGGGTGCGGGCGACACCCAGGACGTCGCACGCCTTCAGAAACGAGTGGCACAGGGGGTGCACCTTTGCGGAGACGTCGCTCACTCCGACCGGTCCGCCAACACCGTGGAACTCGGGCGCGCCGAAGGGGTGGTCTTCGAGCTTCCTGAAGTAGGGGAGTACCTCGCGGAACGTCCAGCCGGGGTTGCCGGCCGCAGCCCAGTCGTCGAAGTCCCCCGGCTGACCGCGCACATACACCATGGCGTTGATCGAGCTCGACCCTCCGAGCACCTTGCCGCGCGGCCAGAACTGGCTGCGGTTGTCGAGCGTCG
>DASXKA010000238.1:0-2265 GCA_036497085.1 Steroidobacteraceae bacterium
GGTGCCTGCCAACATGAAGGTGGGACTGCATCAGGAGGAAGTCGCGCAGCGCGGCTGGGCCACGACCGCCGTCGAGGCGCGCGCGCTCATCGGCCGGCCGGACGTGGTGCTGATCGATCTTCGCGAGCGCGCCGAACGCGAGCGGCACGGCAGCATCGCCGGCTCGCTCCACGTGCCCTACCCGAGCCTCGAGGAAAGCACCCGCGTCGGCGGCATGCTGCATGCGCTCGCCACGTCCACGGGCAGGCGGCTGCTCTTCTACTGTGCGTTCGGCGAGCGCTCGGCCATGGCGGTGCGGGCGGCGCAGGATGCGGGACTGACCGCCTGCTGTCATCTTCAAGGCGGGCTCGCCGCCTGGAAGGCCGCCGGCGGACCGATGGAACCGCAGCGCTGACGCGCGCGGCTTACGCTTCGGCGCGCTCCTCGCGCACCGTGCGCGGCGGGAAGAGCCGCGCGCTCAGCGGATTCCGCTGCCGATTCTTCAGGATCCTGGGCCGCAGCGCCTTCGGCCAGTCGCCGACCAGCCCGGGGCGCGACGCATCGATCCCGCCGAGCGCGTAGGTGCTCAGGCACAGCTCGCGCGCGAGCGCGGCGCGCTCCAGATGAGTGGGAAGCGCATGGAAGGGAATAGGTCTTCCGACCACCATGCGCACGGGCTCCTTCAGGCGCCGCACGTTCTCGCTGATCAGCAGTCCCCAGCGCAGCGTCAGGCTGTAATGACTCACGATCTGGAACAGCCGGCCGTTTTGCCCGGCGAACCACACGGGCAGCACGGGCGCCTGCGAGCGGCTCACGACCTGCGCCGCGAACGGATGCCAGTTGACGTCGATCGCGGCGGTGCGACCCCAGCGGTCGGGAGAGGTCGAGATGCCACCCGCGGGGAAGATCAGCAGCGCCCCACCCTGCTCGAGCAGACGGCGCGCCTCGATACGTGCCGCCACATTGATCTTCTGCGCCTCGCGCGTCCCGGAAAGATCGACGGAAATCGAGTGGGGGCCCATCTCCGGGACGCTGCGCACGCCGTTCAGCATGAGCTTGAAGTCCGGGCGCACCTGGCTGATCAGCCAGCACAGGAGAAAACCGTCGAGGAGTCCGAACGGATGGTTCGCCACCACGACCAGGGGGCCGGTCGGCGGTATGTTGGCGAGGGTTGCCCGGTCGAGGTCGATCCGGATGCTGAGCAGCTTCACCGCCTCACCCCAGAAGTCGCCCCCGGAAGATGCACATGCCCGGTATTGCTGGTATTTCTCCCGGAGATTCTGCTGGCCGGAAGCGATTTCGATGAGCCGGATCAGCGCCCGGCGGCCGTCGCCCAGACTCGTGTCGGACATCGAAAAAGGATCGTAGTCAAGCTCGTTACCTTGGCTCCTCTCCTCATCCCTCATGTGCTGGCTTCTCCGCTGGCGCCAGATGACGATTAGGCACAAGTTTTGCGACGATTTTATGACGTCATTACGGAGCGTCCCATGAAGAGCTACGTCGTTGCGGAATTTGGCGCGCCGCTCGCGGCGCTCGAGGCTTCCGACCCGGTGCCGGGCGGCACGGAGGTCCTCATCGCGGTGCGCCACTGCGGGGTATGCCACACCGACGTGCACCTGCGCCAGGGCTGGTTCGACCTCGGAAACGGCAAGCGCCTGGCCTCGAAGCTCGCCCTGCCACACGTCCTCGGGCACGAGATCGAGGGTGAGGTGGTAGCGTGCGGCCCCGCAGCCGGCGCGATCGCAACCGGCGCGCGCTATGCGGTGTTCCCATGGATCGGTTGCGGCCGCTGCAGCGCATGCCGGCGCGGCGAGGAGAACGTCTGTCTCGGCGAGACCCGCCAGCTCGGCTGCTCGAGCGCCTGTCCCGGCGGGTATGCCACGCACGTCCTGGTGCCGCACCCGCGCTATCTCATCGACTACGGGGAAATTGACCCGGCGCTGGCCGCGGCCTGCATGTGCTCCGGGCTCACCGCATTCGCGGCGCTGAGGAAGATCGGACCCCTGGACTCCGCCGAGCGTGTGCTGCTCATTGGTTGCGGCGGCGTCGGGATGATGGGGATTCAGTTCGCAAGGGCGGTGCTCGGGCAGGCGCCGCTCGTTGCGGACATCGACCCGGCACGCCTCGAGGCGGCGCGCGCCTGCAGCGCAGGGACGGCCTACGACGCCGGGGACGCAGGCGCCCCCGAGCGGATTCGCGCCGATACCGGCGGCGGCCCCGCCGCGGTGGTGGACTTCGTCGGCTCCGAGCAGAGCTTCGCACTCGCGAATCGCGTCGTGCGCCGGG
>DASXKA010000239.1:0-7024 GCA_036497085.1 Steroidobacteraceae bacterium
CGAGCTGGTCGAGGCACCGGCCATACCGGTCGGCACCTATACGACCCTCACGCTGACTCTCGACTACAACACCGCGACCATAACGGTGGATGTCAATGGAGTGCCGACGGTCGCCTCCACCGTCGACCCCAGCGGCAACGCCATGACCACCTCAGCCCTCACGGTGACCTTCGATCCGAAGAATCAGCTGGTCATCAACGGCGGCGCAAGTACGCGACTTGCCATCGACATCAACCTGGCAGCCTCCAATACCGTCAACCTGAGCACCTCGACGCCCACCGTGACGGTCCACCCCTTCATCACCGCCACCACGGCGCCGGCGGATCAGACCGTGATGCGCGCCCGCGGGATCTTCGTCATCGCGCAGCCCTCGAGCAGCGACTACATCGTCAACATGCGCCCGTTCAATGACCTCGTGAGCGCGCTCGGCGCGCTGACGGTCAACACGACGAGCTCCACCTACTTCAACATCAACGGCGTCGCCTACACGGGGGCCGCCGGACTCACCGCGATGCAAGGCCTGCTGATCAGCACCCCGATCGCGGCCTATGGGACGCTGGGAAGCTTCTCGACCATTACCCCGAGCTTCAATGCGACCGCGGTTTACGTCGGGACGAGCATCGAGAGTCCGATCGCGGACTACGTCAGCGGAACCGTCAGCGCCGTAAGCGGCGATACGCTCACGGTCCACGGCGCGAGCGTCGTGCCGCGCATCGGAACGACCCTCCTGCCAACCTTCTACTTGCCGAACATCCCGGTCACCGTCGGCCCGACGACGATCGTGGGCGCGGACGGGGCAGCGGCGAGCGGGCTCTCCACGCGCTCGATTTCGGTGGGCCAGTCGATCACCGTGTCCGGCCTGGCCACCGTCGACTCCACGACTTTCGTTCCGACCTCGCTCGATGCCACCGGAACAGCGACCGGCGCCCCTCTGGGGACGGTGCAGCTCCACCCGACCCCCGTCTGGGGCACGCTCAACTCAGCCGCTTCCGGCAGCATGTCGCTCGACGTGCTCTCGCTCGGTGACTTCGCGCCGAGCGCCCTCACCTTCACCGGCACCGGCACTTCTTCCGCCAACGACGCGGTCCCGACCAGCTACACCGTCAGCACTCCCGGGATCGACGAGAGCGCCACGCCCGTAGCAACGCTGCTCCAGGCCGTCGGTGTCGTCACGCCGTTCGGCTCTGCCCCGCCGGACTTCACCGCGAGCGCCGTGACCCCGGGTACCTCGATCCCTCAGACCCTGGTGGTCGAGTGGGAGAACGGTGGCGCCGCGAGCCCCTTCGCGAGCGCGAGCAGTGCCGGGCTGGTCGTGGACCTGAGCAATGCGAATCTGAGCAGCACCATCCGCTACATCGCGACCGGCCCGACTACCACGGACCTGAAGACCCTGCCGGCGAGTCCGGCCATCGCGTTCGCCAGTGGAAGCGCGCTCACGCTCGCGGTCGGCAACACCAGCGGCATCGAGGTCTTCAACAACCCTTCGGGTTTCGCTACACAGCTCTCGAGCTCCCTCAATGGCACGAATCTCGTCTACCGGCTGGTATGTGTCGGCCAGTACTCGAGCGCCACCAACACCTTCACCGCGACGCAGGTAGTGGTTAACCTGTAGGGCAGCCCCCGAACCCCAGGCGGAGCCCATATGCCCTGGAAACGGCGCCCATTCAGGCGCGGGACGCTGGCCCGCGCGCGCAACATCGCGGACCTGCGCGAGCTGGCGCTGCGCCGGGTACCGGCGCTGGCATTCGAGTACGTCGAGGGGGGCTCGGAGGATGAGAGCACGCTGCGCGCCAACCGGACGGCCTTCGATACGCTGCGCCTGCTGCCGCACACCCTGATCGACACGTCCCGCCGCCACCTCGGCAGCACGGTTCTCGCGGCGCCGGCCGGGGCACCGCTCGTCATCGCGCCGACCGGGCTCAACAATATGCTGCATCCGGAAGGCGACCTGGCGCTGGCGCGCGCCGCGGCGCGCCGCGGCATCCCCTTCACCCTGAGCACGCTCTCCACGACCCGCCTCGAGGAGGTCGCGAAGCGCGCCGCCGGCCGGCTGTGGATGCAGCTCTACGTCCTCAAGGACCGCGCCGTCGCGCGCGACATCATGCAGCGGGCCGCGGCCGCGGGTTATGAGGCGTTGGTCTTCACCACCGACTGCAACATCTTCGGCAGCCGCGAATGGGACCAGCGCAACTTCAGCGCGCCGGGCAGGCCCACGGTGCGCGCCGCGCTCGATACGCTGCGCCACCCGCGCTGGCTGTACGACATGCTGGTGCGCCACGGCATACCGCGCTTCCGCAACGTCGAGGCGTTCCTGCCGCCCGGCAAGGCCAGCGCGGTGGGCGGCAGCACCGTTCTTCCGGGGCTGTTCGAGGCGACCATCACCTGGGACGACATCGGCTGGATCCGCCAGTTCTGGCGCGGCAAGCTGCTCATCAAGGGCGTGCTGACCGCAAGCGATGCCGAGCGCGCTCTGGCTCTCGGCTGCGACGGGATCGTGCTCAGCAACCACGGCGGGCGGTCGCTCGATTCCTGCGTGGCGGCGCTCGAGGTGCTGCCGGAGGTCGTGGCCGCGGTGCGCGGCCGGCTGCCGGTCATCATCGACGGCGGCTTCCGCCGCGGCACCGACATCGTCAAGGCGCTCGCGCTCGGCGCCGAGGCCGTGATGCTCGGGCGTGCGACGCTCTACGGTCTCGCCGCCGGCGGCGAGGCCGGCGTCGCGCGCGCACTCGAGATCCTTTGCACCGAGACCGAACGCGTCCTCGGCATGCTCGGGTGCAACTCAGTGAGCGAGCTCGGTCCGCAGCACGTACGGCGGGCCTGACGCTCAGCGCTCGGGAGACTTGAGCAACTCCGCGAGATCGGCCTTCCACAGCGCCGCCACCGTATGGGACCCGTGGCCGCGGGTGCGGTCACTGAAGGGAATCACGATGGCGCGGCCGAGTGGGACGCGCTTGATCTCGCGCTCGAGGATGCCAAGCTCCGGGGGATTGATCAGATCGTCGGCGGAGTTGACGGCCAGCAGCGGCGCCTGGATCTTCTCGAGGCCCGGCCCGGGGTCATAGTCGCGCGAGGCCTCGAGCGCGTACAGCACGTCGTTGGCGTCGTGGGTCCTCAGATTCTCTTCGACGTAAGCGTCGATCACCTGGTCCGCCTGCGCGAGGGTCGGTGCCTCCGCCTGCCGCAGTGTCGGGTTGCTGCCCATGAGCCACAGCATTTCGATATCGGTTCGCAGCGAGGGCGGCTCGCTCTTGTACTCACCCTCCTTCCAAGCCGGATCATTGCGGATCGCATCGATGACCGCGCGTCGCCAGACCCGGTTGCGGCCTGAGATCTGCGTCGGCAGGCTCGCGAGCGGCATCAGCGCATCCATGTACTCCGGATGCTGCTCGCCCCACAGCCAAGTGTGCATGCCGCCCATGGAGGTGCCCATCACCAGGCGTGCATGATTTACCTTGAGACCTTGAGTGAGCAGCAGGTACTCCGCCTGCACCATGTCGTTGTAGCCGTAGTGTGGAAAATGCGCGTGCAGGCCGTCGCTCGGCCTGGAAGACTTGCCGTGTCCGATATCGTCGGGCAGCACGAGGTAATAACGGGTCGCATCGAGCGGCTGACCCGGACCGAACAGCTCGGCGGCGAAGGTCGGGGAGCTGAACTGCGCGCCGCTGCCGCCGGTGCCGTGCATGATCAGCACCGCGTTACGCACGACACCGTGCGAGTCGGTGCGCGGAGCGCCGAACGTGCGGTAATGGATCCGAAGCTCGGGAAGCGACTCGCCGGAGGCGAACCTGAAGTCGCGGATGACGTAGTCGCTTTCGGACGCCGGGTAGGCCGCGGCCGGCGCCGCCGCCGCAGCGAGCAGCCCCGCGACCAGCGCCGCTGCGAGCCGTGGCGGGCTCATGCGGCGGCGCTTCCCTTGAGGCGGCTCGTCACCCAGTCGTCGATCACGCGCTCGAGCACCGCGAGCGGCATGGGTGCGGCCGAGAGCCCCGCATCGTGGAAGTCGCGGATGTCGAACCTGGCGCCGAGCCGCGCGCGCGCGTCGGCCCGCAGCTTCAGCCAGCGGGTCTGGCCGACCTTGTAGCTGGTCGCCTGACCCGGCCAGGTGCAGTAGCGCTCCACTTCGGTCGTGATGCCGCTGCGAGGATCGCCGGTGGTCGCCACCATGTAATCGATCGCGCGCTCGCGGCTCCAGCCCTTGACGTGAATCCCGGTATCCACGACGCAGCGCGCCGCACGGAACAGCAGCGACTGCAGCATCCCCAGCCGGCCGAGGGGCTCGGAGTCGTACATGCCCATCTCATCGCAAAGCTGCTCGGCGTACACCGCCCAGCCCTCGGTGTTGGCGGAGAAGCCGCCACCGGCCTTGCGAATCAGCGGCAACTGCGGCATCTCCAGCACCAGCGCCAGCTGGAAGTGATGTCCGGGCTCGGACTCGTGATAGACGAGCGTCGGCAGCCGCCAGCGCGCCCGCTCGCTGGTATCGCGCAGGTTGATGTTGAAGATCCCGGGGCGCGAGCCGTCGAGCGTCGGCCGTTCGTAGTAGCCGCCGGGTGCTCCCGCCTCCGTGTAGGCGGGCACGCGGCGGATCTCCACCGGCGCCTTGGGCATGATGTGGAAGTATTGCGGCAGATGCGGCTGCAGTTGCCTGATGAGGCCGTTACAGTAGTCGAGGATCTGCTGCTTGCCCTCGTCGGTGTTCGGGTAGAGGTACTTGGGATCCTTGCCGAGAGCCTGGGCGCGCTCGGCCACCGTTCCCGTCGTGAGCCCCTGAGCCTTGAGGATCTCCTCCATCCGCGCGGTGAGCTCCCTGGCCTGAGTGAGGCCCAGCTCGTGGATCTCGTCGGCGGTCATCTCGGTCGTCGTGCCTTCGCGCAGCGCCACCTGGTAGAGCTCGTGACCCTGCGGCAGGTGGCCGACGCCCGCGTCGTGCTGCGCCTGCGGCCGCAGCTCCTTCAGCGCCGCGGCCTGACGATCGAGCGCCGGGTAGATCTCCTGCTCGACGATGCGCGCGGCATCCGCGCCCCAGTCCCCGGCGAGCCCGAGCTTGCTGGTGCGCGTTGCGATCGAGGTCGAGAGGACCGAGTCCGCGGGGGGAGCGGTGCGCAGGATCTTCATCTGATCGAGCGTGCGGTCGATGATGAAGTCGGGCGGAATCACCTTGAGCCCCGCATCGTGGCGCACGCGCTCGGTCTCCTGGTCGAGCACGACCGCGAAAGCCTTGAGCCGCGCCAGATATGCCTCCGCATCGTCCTTGTCCTTGATGCGGTGCTGCCGGTCGAGGAAGGTCGGCACGCTCTGGTAGTGGCCCGTCAGCTGGCTCACCACATACGGCCGCACCCCTTCGCCGTACTCGAACGGTGCGTAGCGCTCGGCGGTCACCAGCGTGAACAGCACGGTGTCGTAGTTGGCGCGGTCCGCACCCATCACCGAATTGCGGTCGAATGCCTCGAGGCGCTTGAGCTGCGAGGCGCTCTGGCGCTTGTCTTCCTGTGCGCCGGCGAGCGACTGATCGCCGAGCCTGGACTTCGCCCAGGCATATTTGCCCGTGTCGAGCCCGAGGCTCGTGAGGAACTGCGGGCGGCGGCTGAATCGCTCGTCCATGAGGGCGTCGAACAGCGCATTGAGCCGCGCCGCGGGCGTACCCGAGCTGTCGGACTCCGCGGCTGGGGCGATACGCGCGAGCGTGGCTGCCACCGAGGCGGCAATCACCGAGCCCGCCACCGTAACGAATTGTCTGCGATCCATCACGAGTGCGCTCCTTGCGCGCCCCGCACGGCGGCGCGTCGCTCAATCGGACCCGGGCAGGCGGCCGCACCGCCGCCGCCTGTCACGCTGCCAGCGTGCCCTTCTGCTTGGCGGAGTGCGTTGCGATCAGGTCCATCAGTCCCGGCGAGAGGCAGTCGTACGGCTCGAGCTTCAGCTCCTTCAGGCGCGCGCGTACTTCGCCCATCTTCGTCGGCGGGAACCCCGACTCGATGATCGAGGAAACGAAGGCGGCAAATTCCGGGGCCGACCAGCCGCCG
The DNA here is from genome assembly GCA_036497085.1 of Steroidobacteraceae bacterium. GTDB lineage: Bacteria > Pseudomonadota > Gammaproteobacteria > Steroidobacterales > Steroidobacteraceae > 13-2-20CM-66-19. The sequence continues at coordinate 6,024 of DASXKA010000239.1, forward strand.
TCTTTCGAGAGCTCGGTGTGCACGAAGTCAAAGCCGTAGAAGGGATGGTTCTTGTTCTCGATACGGCCGTACAAGTGCACGCCGCAACTCGTACAGGCGTAGCGCTGAATCGGTGCCTTCTCGTCGACAATCTTGAGCTTGTTGCCGTTGGCGCTGACGCTGAGCTTGTCGCGCCCGACCACCGCGACCACGGCGAACAGCGCCCCCTGGGGCTTCCAGCACTTGGTGCAGCCGCACGCGTGATTGAAGGCCGTGTTGCCCTTCAGCGTGACGGTCACCGGTGCCGAGGTGCACAGGCAGGTGAGCGTGCCGCCGGCAAAATCGGTTTTGCCGGGCTTGACGCCGCCATCGACGGCCGGATGAATCTTGATAGCCATGAGCGTCTCCTGCGTTCGCAACTGTGGGTGGTGGGCGGCAGGCAGCCGCGCTGCCTGCGCGCTCCTCAGAACGTGACCACCGAGCGGATCGACTCGCCCCGGTGCATCAGGTCGAAGGCGTCGTTGATCTTCTCGAGCGGCATCACATGAGTGATCAGGTCGTCGATGTTGATCTTCTTGTCCATATACCAGTCGACTATCTTCGGCACGTCGCTGCGCCCGCGCGCGCCACCTAACGCGGTCCCCTTCCATACACGCCCGGTCACCAGCTGGAACGGCCGGGTCTTGATCTCATGGCCGGCGCCGGCGACGCCGATGATGACCGACACGCCCCAGCCGCGGTGACAGCATTCGAGCGCCTGGCGCATGAGATCGACGTTGCCGACGCATTCGAAGCTGTAGTCGGCGCCGCCGTCCGTGAGGCTCACGAGGTGCTGCACCAGGTCCCCGCCGACCTCTTTTGGATTCACGAAGTGAGTCATGCCGAAGCGCTCGGCGAGCGCCTTGCGGCGCTGGTTGATGTCGACGCCGACGATCTTGTTGGCGCCGACCAGGCGCAGCCCCTGGATGACGTTGAGCCCGATGCCCCCCAGGCCGAAGACCACGGCGTTCGCCCCGGCCTCG
>DASXKA010000240.1:0-3170 GCA_036497085.1 Steroidobacteraceae bacterium
CCGCCCCCGCCTTTGCGGCGGTTGGGATATTTCGGTATCGTGATGCGGCACAGCAACAGGAGCTTCAGTCATGCGCTGGGAAACTCCGCGGGCGATCGACGTGCGCTTCGGCATGGAAATCACCCTGTACATTGCGAGACGCTGACCCCGGCGGCCCCCCGCCGGCTCCCGTTCGGGGCGGCGCACAGTCCTGATGTGCCGTGAGAATCCGTGTACTGGGATCGGCCGCGGGTGGCGGCTTTCCCCAGTGGAACTGCAATTGCCGTAACTGCTCGGGCGTTCGCAACGGCACGGTGCGTGCCGCGCCCCGGACCCAATCCTCGATCGCCGTCGCCGGTACCGATGCGGCCGGGTGGGCACTCGTCAACGCCTCCCCCGATATCCTCACGCAGCTGCGGGTGCACTCCGACCTGCAGCCGGCGCGTGCGCCACGCGACACGGGTATTACGGGTATCGTGCTGGTCGACGCGCAGCTCGACCACACCGCGGGACTCTTCATGCTGCGCGAGTCCACCGCACCGCTCGCCATCTGGTGCACCGACGCCGCCTACGCCGATCTGACCGACGGCAATCCGATCTTCAGGGTCCTCGGGCACTACTGCGGCATCGCGCGGCGCCGCATGGATACTTCGGGCGAGGAGTTCTCACTCGACAGGGTCGAGGGCGTGCGCTGGCGGGCGATTGCGGTAGCGGGCAAGCCAGCGCCCTACTCGCCCCATCGCGGTGCGCCGGTCCGGGGGGATAACGTGGCGCTCGTGATCAGCGACGCCGCGAGTGCTAAGGCCGTGGTCTACGCGCCCGGGGTCGGGGCGATCGAGCCCGCCCTGTGGAGCGCGCTCGAGGCCTCCGCCTGCGTGCTCATCGATGGCACCTTCTGGAGCGACGAGGAGATGGTGGCCCAGGGCCTCGCGGCGCGGCGTGCCCGCGACCTCGGCCATTTGCCCCAGAGCGGCGCCGGCGGCATGCTCGAATGGCTGGCGCGGCTGCCGCGCGCGACGCGCAAGATCCTCATTCACGTGAACAACACCAATCCGATCCTGGACGAGGACTCGCCCGAGCGCGCCGCGCTGCGCAGCGCCGGCGTCGAGGTCGCCTGGGATGGGATGGAAATCGTGCTGTGAGCGAGGCGGCCTGGACGCGCGCCGAGTTCGAGTCGCGGCTGCGCGAGCGCGGGCGCGCCTACCACATCCACCACCCGTTCAACGTCATGCTCAACTCGGGCAAGGCGACGCGCGAGCAGATCCGCGGCTGGGTGGCGAACCGCTTCTATTATCAGATCAACATTCCGCTGAAGGATGCTGCCATCCTCGCCAACTGCGGGGAGCGCGCCGTGCGCCGCGAGTGGGTGCAGCGCATCCTCGACCACGACGGCTTTGGGGACGACCCGGGCGGCATCGAGTCCTGGCTGCGGCTCGCCGCCGCGGTCGGGCTCGCGCGTGCCGAGGTGGAGGGCCTCGCGCTCCTGCTGCCGGGCGTGCGCTTCGCGGTCGATGCCTACGTCAACTTCGCACGCCGCGCGCCCTGGCCGGAAGCGGTGTGCGCATCGCTCACCGAGCTCTTTGCGCCGGAGATCCATCGCCAGCGTCTCGCCGGCTGGCCGCAGCACTATCCGTGGATCGATGCGGCCGGCCTCAGCTACTTCCAGGCGCGCGTCGGCCGCGCGCAGCGCGACGTCGAGTTCGCGCTCGCCGTGACGCTCGAGCGCTTCGACACGCGCGCGGCGCAGGAGCGCGCTCTCGAGGTCCTCAAGCTGAAGCTCGATATCCTCTGGCAGATGAACGATGCGCTGGCGCTCGCCTACGGAGTGACGCAGTGAGCGCCTTGAGCGGGGCCGAGCGGCCGGCCATCGCGCACGGCATGCGTCTGCAGTGGGAGCCGGCACAGGAGGCGCACGTGCTGCTCTACCCGGAGGGCATGGTGAAGCTCAACGGCAGCGCCGGAGCGATCCTCGCGCGCTGCGACGGGCAGCGGACCGTGGCGCAGATCGTCGCTGACCTCGAGCAGACCTACGGCGCCGGCGATCTGACGGGCGACGTCATGGCGTTCGTCGAGCTCGCGCTCGAGCGCCGCTGGCTGGAGCTGCGCGGATGAGCGTGGGCCCACCGCTGAAGACGTCGCACGGAGTGGGCCCACCGCTCTGGTTGCTGCTCGAGCTCACCTACCGTTGCCCTCTGCATTGCGTGTTCTGCTACAACCCAACGGAGTTCGCGGCGGTGGGAGCCGAGCTGCCGACCGCGGACTGGCTGCGGGTGCTGCGCGAGGCGCGCGCGCTCGGCGCCGTGCAGCTCGGCCTCTCGGGCGGCGAGCCGCTGGCGCGCGACGATCTCGAGCCGATCGTCGCCGAGGCGCACGCGCTCGGTTTCTACATCAACCTCATCACCTCGGGCGTCGGTATGACCGAGGAGCGGATCGGTGCGCTGAAGCGCGCCGGCCTCGATCACATCCAGCTTTCCTTTCAGGACAGCACGCGTCAGCTGAACGACTTTCTGAGCAGCACCCGCACCTTCGAGCTCAAGGCGAAGGTAGCGGAGCTCATCCGCCGCTACGACTATCCGATGGTGCTCAACGTGGTGCTGCACCGGCTCAACATCGACCACGTCGGCGAGATCCTCGCGCTGGCCGAGTCCCTCGGCGCGCAGTACGTCGAGCTCGCCAACACGCAGTACTACGGCTGGGCCTGGCTCAATCGCGCGCATCTGTTGCCGAGCCGCGGACAGCTCGAGCGCGCCGAGGCGGTCACGCGCGCCTTTCGCGAGCGGGTGGGCTCGCAGATGCAGATTTACTTCGTGGTGCCCGATTATTTCGAGACCCGCCCGAAGGCCTGCATGAACGGCCTGGGGAGCGTGTTTCTCGCCGTTACACCCGACGGCACCGCGCTCCCCTGTCACGCGGCGCGCATGCTGCCGGGTCTCGAGTTTCCCAACGTGCGCGAGCACGGTATGCGCAACATCTGGTACGACTCGGCGGCGTTCAATCATTTCCGCGGCGAGGCGTGGATGAAGGAGCCCTGCAGGAGCTGCCCGGAAAGGCAGCGCGACTTCGGCGGCTGTCGCTGCCAGGCATACCTCCTGACCGGCGATGCCGCCAACGCCGATCCGGTGTGCGAGCTCTCGCCGCACCATCATCTGGTCGCCGCGGCGGTGGCCGAGGCCGAGCGCGCCGTCGCGACC
>DASXKA010000241.1:0-2956 GCA_036497085.1 Steroidobacteraceae bacterium
GCCTCCGCCGCCCGTTGCGCGAGCAGGTCGAGCTCGCTCGCGGTGCCGAGCGCGCGCTGCCGCTCCACCGTCTCGGTCATCATGTGCTGCAGCTCGAGGAGGCGCCGGGTAGCGGCGATCTGGCCGCGGAGCGAGGCCTCCTGCACTGCAGTGACCACGACATTGCTGCTCAGGGTCACGTAGGTCGCGATCAGCTCGAAGCGCGTGGCGTTCACCCCGGCGCGGGTGGCCTCGAGCGAGCGGCGCATGCCACCGAAGACGTCAGGCGCGTAGCTCAGGCTGAGCTGCGCGGTGAAGAGGTTGTAGTAAGGACTGACCTGCGCGTAGGTGGTCGGGTTGGCGAGCGTGTCGACGGCGTTTTTGGCACGCTGCGCGGCGAACGAGCCCTGCACGACCGGGAGGAAGCTGGCGCGCTGCGCCTTGTAGAGCTCGCTCGCCTGGCGCAGCGCCGCCTGCGCCGCGGCGAGGCTCGGATTGCGCTCGAGCGATCGTGCGACGAGCGCGGTGAGCTTCTCTGACTGGAAGAGCTTCCACCACTCCCCCGGGATCTCGACGCCGGGGGTGAAGGTCTGGGCCGCGCCGCCTGCGCCCGGGCTCGCGGCGGTCTCGCCCCTGGACGGCGCGCTGCCGTAGTCGGCCGTTGCAGGCGGCGCCGGCCGGTGGAAATTCGGGCCAACGGCGCAGGCGCCGAGGCCGGCGAGCAGCGCCATCGCGACGCAGCCCAGCGCGGCCCCGAAGCCGCTGCGCACGCGCGAGCGCGCGCGGCTCAGGCCCATCTGGCCTCTCCATGGTGCCGCTCCGCCCAGTGCTCGATCACGTGGTACATCGAGGGCAGCACGAACAGCGTGAGCACGGTCGAGATCGCGAGCCCGCCGACGACCACGGTGGCGATGCCGCGCTGCACGTCGCTGCCGACGCCGGTGTGGATGGCCGCCGGCAACATGCCGAGCGTCGCCACCGTGGCGGTCATCAGTACCGGCCGCAGCCGCTCGGTCGCTCCCTTCATGATCGCATCGTGCAGCTCGAGGCCCGCACTCCTCATGCGATTGAGATTCGCCACCATGATGATGCCGTTCTGCACGGCGACGCCGAACAGGGCGATGAAACCGACCCCGGAGGCGACGTTGAGGCTTTGACCGGTCAGATGGAGCGAGATCAGCCCGCCGAGCGTGGCGAGCGGCACGACGCCTAGGATCAGCACGGCCTGGCGCAGCGAGCGCGTGCCGATGGTGAGGAAGATGAGCATCATGCCCATCACCAGGCCCAGGATCACCAGGAGCCGCGCCTCGGCGCGGCGCTGGTTCTCGAACTGTCCGCCCCACTCGAGGTGGATCCTGGCCGGGTCGAAGTGCACGCGGGCCGCGATCTTCGCCTGCGCCTCCTCGAGGTAGCTGGTGAGGTCGCCGCCGCGGTTGTCGATGCGGATCGTCAGGTTACGCTGGCCGTTCTCGCGGGTGATGGTGCTCTCGCCCGATTGCAACCGCACGTCCGCCACCTGCGCGAGCGGCACCTGCATGCCGCCTGCGGTGCGCACCGGCAACCTGGCGAGCGACTCGGGCGAATCGCGGCTCGCGGCCACGAACCGTACGGTAAGGTTGTAGAGCCGCTCGCCGACGTACACGGTCGACACCGGCGCCTGTCCGACTCCGGTCTGGATAACGTTCTGCACGTCGGCGAAATTGATCCCGTAACGGGCCGCCTGCTCGCGCTCCACGCTGATGTTGATCTGCGGGATCGGGGGCTCCTGGAAGATGGAGGCGCTCGAGGTACCGCGGATGGTGTAGAGCACGTCCACGATCTCCTGGCTCACCCGGCGCAGCATGCCGAGATCATCGCCGTAGACCTTGATGACGAGCGGACTGTGCGCCCCGCCGATCATGTCGTTCACGCCGTCGATGATCGGCTGGCTGATTCCCACCGAGTAGCCCGGCAGGTCCCGTTGCAGCGCGTCGGCCAGCTTGTCGAGAAACTGCCGTTTGCTCTCGCCATGTGGCCAGGTGTCGTAGGGCGTGAGCCCGACCGGCGCCTCGATGTGCGACATGGTCCAGGGGTCGGTACCCTCGTCGTTGCGGCCGGTCTGCGTCACCACGTACGAAATCTCGGGAAACTTACGCAGCTCGCGGCGCAGGTCGCTCGCCATGTCGCTCGCCTTATTCAGCGACAGCCCGGTGGGCATCTGTACCTGCAGCCACAGCGCGCCCTCGTCGAGATCGGGGAGAAAGTCGCGCCCGACCGTCGCGCCGAGCCCGACGACCGCGAGCAGGGCGAAGATCGCGATGCCGTAGATGATGCGCGGCTGCTCGATGCAGCCGGCGAGCACCCGCTCGTAGCGCTCCGTCAGCCATTCGAGCCAGCGGTTGTGGTACACCGAGGCTGGCTTGCGGAAGGCGAAGTACGCCAGCCCCGGCACCAGTGCCAGCGTCGTGAGCAGCGCGCCGAAGAGCGCATAAGCCATCGTATACGCCATCGGCGTGAACAGCTTCGCCTCGGCGCGCTCGAAGGAGAACAGCGGCAGATAGGCGGTGATGATGATGAGGCTGGCGAAAAAGATCGGCCGCGTGACCTGCACCGCCGCGGCCTTCACCTCGCTCTCGGAAAGTTCCTCGGTCGGCATCGCCTCGCGGCGCCTGAGGATCGCCTCGGTGACGACGATCGCGCCGTCCACCAGGATGCCGAAGTCGATCGCGCCGAGCGACAGCAGGTTGGCCGACACGTGCGTGAGATTCAGCAGCGAGAACACCGCCACCAGCGCCAGCGGAATCGACACGCCGGCGACCAGCGCGCTGCGCGGACTGCCGAGGAACAGGATCAGGATCAGGAACACCAGGCTGATGCCTTCGAGGATCGTGCGCCCCACCTTGTGCACGGTGGCGTGCACCAGATCGTCGCGGTCGATGTAGGACACGATGCGCACGTCCTGGCCGGCCAGCCGCCGGTTGAGCTCCGCGACCTTGGC
>DASXKA010000242.1:0-18166 GCA_036497085.1 Steroidobacteraceae bacterium
GACCTGCAGCGCGCCCAGGCCGAATACCTCGCCGCGCATCGCCAGCATGCGCGGCAGTGAGAACTCGAGGCCCAGTGTGAACAGCAGGAACGCGACGCCGAGCTCGGCCAGCAGCCGGGTCGTGCCCGAGTCCGACACGACTCCGAGCGCGTGCGGCCCGAGCAGCAGCCCGAGGACCAGGTAGGCGAGGGTGGTTGGCAGGCCGAGACGCCGCGCGAGCGTCACCAGGAAGACGGAGCCGGCGAGGAGCAGCAGGACCTGGGAGAGCGGCGCGACCATCAGCCCCCAAACTTAGACTGGGCCGCGGCGCAAACGCAACGGCCCGCGCGGGCAGGCAACCTCAGCGCACCAGCGCGGTGCGCGGCGTGGCGGCGATAGGCTTGGTCAGATTCCCGACTGCCAGGTGCTCGGCATGCCCGCCCTGCCGATGGCGTCCTCGATCAGGAGGCACGCGTCGCGCGCCTCCGGCTGCGCCCGCAGGCTGCGCGCAATCGAGTTGAGGAAGCGGCACATGAGAGCCAGGTTCGGGTGGCCCGCGTGCAGCTGCTCCTCGACGCTATCGATGGCTTCTATCAGATCCTGCTGGTCGCAGGTCGGGAATGTCATGCTCGTGACGGCAGTTTGAACGGAAACCAGTGCCTGATGTATTGCGGCCTGTTGCTCCCCATCCATGGGAGAGAATTTGAACCCGTTTGGGTCGCCCTGCAAGCCCCCGCCGTACGGGTTTGCGGCGCCGTGTCCCGGAAAGCAAGAAGCCCCGCCGTTTTCGCGGCGGGGCTCCTCAAGGTCAGTCGGAAACGTTTACTTCGGCGTGGACGAAGAATCGCTCTTCTCGGCGCTCTTGTCGGTCTTCTTGTGGTGCTTCTTCTTGTGCTCTTTCTTCATGTCCTTCGCGTCCGAGGTGGACGACGAGGAAGCAGCCGGAGTCGAGGCCGGGGCCGGGGTCGACTGGGCGAATGCCGGGCCGGCGATCAGGGCGAACGCGATGACGGGAATGAGCTTCTTGAACATCGATTGGTCTCCAGAAGGATTTGTGTGGTGCGCAGCAAGCGCCAAGGCGGGCGTATTATCACAGGATTCCCCGCGCGCAAGGGCCAAATGACCGCAACGTAATGTTAGCGTTGGATACCGTGTAACAACTTGATATACAAGACTAATTTAGTCTGAACGGCACCTGAAGATTGCTCAGTGTCCGGGAAAGGAGACGAGCGCTGTCACGGGCACGCCGAGAGCCTCCAACTTCGCTGCGCCTCCGAGATCGGGCAGGTCGACGATGAAGCACGCCGCCGGCACGCGTGCGCCGAGCGAGCGCAGGAGCTGCACCGCGCCGGCGGCGGTGCCGCCGGTCGCTATCAGATCATCCACCAGGATGATGTCCTCACCGGCACCGACCGCGTCGCGATGCATCTCCATCTCGTCGAGACCATATTCGAGCGAATAGGCGACGCGTACCGTCGCGTGCGGGAGCTTGCCTTTCTTGCGGATCGGCACGAACCCCGCGCCGAGGCGCTCGGCGAGCGCGCCGCCGAGAATAAAGCCGCGCGCTTCGATGCCGGCGATGCGGTTGACGCCGGTCGCGAGCCACGGCCGCGCGAGCAGTTCCACCACGCTGTGAAAGGCGCGCCCGTCGCGCAGCAGCGTGGTGATGTCGCGGAACTGGACGCCGGGCTTCGGGTAGTCGGCGATCGTGCGGATCGCGGCGCGCAGTTCCGCGGGCGTCAACAGCTCCATGACGCGAACTCTACTCCCCGCTGCGCCGGCGCCACACCAGCGTCTGGTTGTTGGCCGGCATGGCGTGGTCGGCGGTGAGCCCGAGACCCTGGGCGGAGGCGAGGCGGTCGAGCGCCTCGAAATCACGGATGCCGCTCAGCGGATCGCGCCGGCGCAGGAAGCGGTCGAACTCCGCGTTGCTCGCGCTCGTGTAGCCGCCGTGATAACGAAACGGTCCATAGATGCACACCACCCCCGGCGTCGCCAGCACCATGCCGATGCCGCGGAAGAAATGCTCCACGGCGTCCCACGCCATGATGTGGAGGGTGTTGGCGCTGAACACCGCGTCCGCGCGCCCCCCCGGCCAGGGGTGCGTACGCACGTCGAGAGCGACCGCCGGGAGCAGGTTCGGCGGGCCCTCGAGGCGAATGCGCTCCGCGAGCGGATCGAGCTCTGCGCCGAGCTCGGTGGGCTGCCAGCTGAGATGAGGAAGATGGCGCGCGAAATGCACCGCATGCTGCCCCGTGCCACTGCCGATCTCGAGTACCGAGCGGCTGGCGGCGAGCTCGCGTTCGAGCACTGCGAGGATCGGGCCCTTGTTGCGCTCACAGGCTTCGGAGACGGCCGGCACGGCGCCGAGTCTGCGACAATGCCCCGATGCAAGCCATAGACGCCCTGGTGGCGCGCCGCTCGGCCACCGCCCTCACGGAACCCGCGCCCGATGCGGGCGCGCTCGAGCTCATGTTCGCGAGCGCGGTGCGCGCTCCCGATCACGGACGGCTGCGTCCGTGGCGCTTCCTCGTAGTGCGCGGCGCGGCGCGCGCGCGTTTCGGCGAGCTGCTCGCCGCCCACCTGGCGCGCACCCAGCCCGCAGCGAGCGCGGAGTCGCTGCAGCGCGAGCGCGATAAGGCGTTCCGCGCGCCGCTGATCATCGTGGTCGCGGCGCACATCAACGAGTCCGTGAAGATCCCGCCCATCGAGCAGACCCTGTCGGCGGGCGTCGCGGCCGGAAACATCATGCTCGCGGCGCTGGCACTCGGTTACAACGCCATGTGGAAGACCGGCGGCGCGGCCTACGACGTCGAAGTCAGGCAGTCGCTCGGCCTCGGCCCGAGCGACGCGATCGTCGGGTTTCTCTACGTCGGCTCCGAAGCCGCCAGGCCGAGCGCTGTGCGCGGCGAGTGGCGTGACCTGGTGCGCGAGTGGGACGGCGCTGCCGTATGATGCGGAGCTTTCCCCGCTGAAGGCGCGTACCCGATGAGACCGTTGCTGGGGCTGGCGGTGATCGCCACCCTCGCGGCTTGCGTTGCCAAGCCCGTCAGGGAGAATCCCGTGCCCGTTGCCGCCGCTCCCGCAACCGCCGCACAGAGCGCGGCCTTCCCGGCCGCCCACTCCGACCCGGGGCCTGCGGCCGGTCCGCCCGCGGCAACGGCCGCGCCGGCAGCGCGCGCCGCGATCGGCGACTGCGGCCTCGACCTTGCCGCTGGCGATCGCAGCGTGCGCCCGGGCGACGACTTCTTCGCCTACGCGAGCGGCGCCTGGTACGGGAGCTTCGTCATCCCGTCCGACCATTCCAGCTACGGGACCTTCAACGCGCTCGAGGAGCAGTCCACGGAGCGCGTCCGCGCGCTCATCGAGGCCGCGGCCGACGCACATCCGGCCGCCGGCACGCCCGAGCAGCAGATCGACGACTACTACGCGAGCTTCATGGACAGCCAGACGATCGAGGCCGACGGGCTCGCTCCCGCGCAGGCGGACCTCAAGCGGATCGCCGATGCGACGACGCGCGAGGCGTTGGCGCGGCTGTTCGCGCTGCCGGGTTTCGCCTCGCTGTTCGACGTCGACCTGCCCGCGGATTTCTCGAACCCCGATCGCTACGCCGTGGTGATCAGCGAGTCGAGCCTCGGGCTCCCGGACCGTGACTACTATCTGAAGGACGACCCGCAGCTGCGCGCGCTGCGCGATAAATACCTCGCCTACGTCGCCGAGATCCTCGCGCTCGGCGGCAGCACCGACGTCGCGGCCAAGGCCCGCGACCTCATGGCGTTCGAGACGGCGGCGGCAAAGGTCCAGTGGCCGATCGAGAAGCGGCGCGACGTGGAGGCCACCTACAACCCGCGCACCCGGGCGCAGCTGCTCGCCTACGCACCGGGCTTCCCGTGGGCGGCCTTTCTCGAGTCCGCCCAGCTCGGCTCCCGGCAGGACCTGGTGCTGGCCGAGCTCGGTGCCATCCGCGATCTCGCCCAGCTCTTCAACCGCACACCCGTGACGACGCTGCAGGCGTGGCTTACCTTCCAGTACCTGAGCAGTCATGCCTCCTATATGCCGCGACGCTTCGATGCGGCGCACTTCGCGTTCTACGGCAGCTCGCTGCGCGGTCAGCCGGAGCAGCGTGAGCGCTGGAAGCGCGCGGTGGATGACGTCAATGCGGCGCTCGGCGAGCCGGTGGGACGGCTGTACGTGGCGCGTTACTTCCCGCCCGAGTCGAAGGTCAAGATGCTCGCGCTCGTGGGCGACCTGCTGGCCGCACTCAACGAGCGCATCGACGAGCTCGACTGGATGACGACCGCAACCAAGTCGCGTGCCCATGAGAAGCTCGCCACCTTCACCCTCAAGATCGGCTATCCGGACGAATGGAAGAACTACTCGGCGCTCGTAATCCGCCGCGACGACCTGCTCGGCAACGTGCGGCGCGCCGCCGAGTGGCACTGGAACTACCAGGTGGCGCGGCTGGACAAGCCGGTGGACCGAGCCGAATGGCAGATGGATCCGCAGGACGTCAATGCCTACTACAACCCTTCCAACAACGAGATCGTGTTTCCGGCTGCGATCCTGCAGCCGCCGTTCTTCGATCCCAACGCCGATGCCGCCGTCAACTTCGGCGCCATCGGCGCGATCATCGGCCACGAGATCGGTCACGGCTTCGACGATCAGGGGCGCAAGTTCGGGCCCGACGGCGGGCTCGAGGACTGGTGGACGCCGCAGGATGCGCGGGTATTCACGGCACGCACCGCGCGCCTCATCCACGAGTACTCGGCCTTCGAGGCGTTGCCGGGACTGAAGGTCAACGGTGCCAACACGGTCGGCGAGAACATCGGCGATCTGGGCGGGCTCAACATGGCTTACGAGGCCTACCGCATCTCGCTGCACGGCGCGCCGGCGCCGGTTATCGACGGCCTCACCGGCGCGCAGCGCTTCTTTCTCGCCTACGCGCAGGTGTGGCGCCGCAAGTACCGCGACGGCGCGCTGCGCGAGCTGGTGATGTCCGACGTACACAGCCCGGACCGCTTCCGCGTCAACGGGCCGCTGCCGAACATCGACGCCTGGTACGAGGCGTTCAACGTGCAGCCCGGGGACAAGCTCTACATCAAACCGGATGATCGCGTGCGGATCTGGTAATGCGGGCGCGAGCCCGCGCTTCACGGTTTTACCACCGCGAGCACCACGATGGCGATGAGCAGCAGCCCCGGCACCTCGTTGAAGAGGCGATACCAGCGCTGCGAGCGGCCGCTGCCCTGTGCCAGCTGCCGCATCAGTCTCCGGCACCAGTGGTGATAGCCGATCAGCGCCGCTACCAGCAGCAACTTCACGCGCAGCCACGCGAAGGCGAGGTACGCGGGTGCCGCGACGATCATGGCGACGCCGAACAGCACGGTGCCGGCGGCACCGATCGTCATGAGCGCGAACAGCCGCCGCTCCATGAGCTCGAAGCGCGCACGGCCCTGAGGCTCGGTGGTCGCGACGTGGTACACGAACAGGCGCGGCAGATAGAACAGCCCGGCGAACCAGGTGACCACGAACACAACGTGGAAGGCTTTGAGCCACAGCATTGCCGCACTTCCCGCGCCGACCGTTGAGCGATTGTAGCCAGGCGCCCGCGCGGAAAGCGAACGCCCGGTGCGCCTCTGGTAGCATGTCGAGCCCTTAACTCCGCCAGGCCATTCACACGCTATGTCCAGCACGCCGGCCGCCGCCACCGCTCCCGTCCCCAGCAACATCGAGATCGCGCAGCGTGCCCGCATGCGCCCCATCCAGGAGCTGGCGCGCGAGCGACTGGGGATTCCGGCGGAGCACCTGGAGCCCTACGGGCACTACAAGGCGAAGGTGGCGCTCGACTACGTGGCGCAGCTCGCCAGCCGGCCGGACGGCAAGCTGGTGCTCGTGACCGCCATCTCGCCGACACCGGCGGGCGAGGGCAAGACCACCACGACGGTCGGACTCGGGGATGCGCTCAACCTGCTCGGCAAGCGCGCGATGCTGTGCCTGCGCGAGCCGGCGCTCGGTCCGGTCTTCGGCGTCAAGGGCGGCGCCGCCGGGGGCGGCTACTCGCAGGTGGTGCCCATGGAGGACATCAATCTGCACTTTACCGGCGACTTCGCCGCTATCGCGCTCGCCAACAACCTGCTCGCCGGGCTCATCGACAATCATATCTATCAGGGGAATCAGCTCGGCTTCGACGTGCGCCGCGTCACCTGGCGGCGTGTGGTCGACGTCAACGATCGCGCGCTGCGCAGCATCGTCGTCGGGCTCGGCGGCACCGCCAACGGCGTACCGCGCGAGGACGGCTTCGACATCGTGGTTGCCTCCGAGGTGATGGCGATACTGTGTCTCGCCACGAGCCTCGCCGACCTCAAGGAGCGCCTCGGCAACATCGTGGTCGGCTACCGCGCCGACCAGCAGCCGATCCGCGCCCGCGACCTCAAGGCGCACGGCGCCATGACGGCGCTGCTGAAAAACGCGCTGGCGCCGAATCTGGTGCAGACGCTCGCCAACAATCCGGCTTTCATCCATGGCGGTCCGTTCGCCAATATCGCGCACGGCTGCAACTCGGTGATCGCCACGCGCACCGCGCTCAAGCTCGCCGACTACGTGGTGACCGAGGCCGGCTTTGGTGCCGATCTGGGCGCGGAGAAGTTCGTCGACATCAAGTGCCGCATGTCGGGCCTGAGGCCGAGCGCCGCGGTTATCGTCACCACGGTGCGCGCCCTCAAGTACCACGGCGGCGTCGAGCTCGCCGACCTCAAGACCGAGAATCTGACGGCGCTGGAGAAGGGCGCGGTGAACCTCGAGCGCCACATCGACAACGTGGTCAAGCACTACGGCCTGCCGTGCGCAGTCGCCGTCAACCGCCGGGCCGAGGACACCGACGCGGAGATCCGCCTGCTGACCGAGCGGGGTGCCGCGCACGGCGTGCGCGTCATCGGCGCGACTCACTTCGCCGAGGGCGGCAAGGGCGCGCTCGAGCTGGCGCGCGAGGTGGTGCGGCTGTGCGACGAGCCCGGCAGATTCCACTACGTCTACGAGGACAGCGCGACGTTGTGGGACAAGATGAAGGCGATCGCCACCAAGATTTATCACGCCAGCGAGATCACCGCGGACAGCAAGATACGGACGCAGATCCGCCAGCTGCAGGAGGCCGGCTACGGCCACTATCCGGTGTGCGTCGCCAAGACGCAGTACTCCTTCTCCACCGACCCTAAGCTGCGCGGCGCGCCCGAGAACCACGTCGTCAACATCCGCGAGGTGCGGCTCGCGGCCGGCGCGGAGTTCATCGTCATGATCTGCGGCGATGTCATGACCATGCCGGGGCTGCCGAAGGTGCCGGCGGCGAACACCATCGACGTCGACGACAGCGGCCGTATCACCGGACTGTTCTGAGGTCCCGGCGGCTGTGCCCTTCTGCGAGGCCGATCCCTGGAGGAAGCAGTACTTCGAGGGTGTCCCTTGCCCGCCCGACGTGCGCATTCCCACCGAGGACCCGGACGCCTACCAGTGGTACCCCGCGTACCGCTGGATCTACAACAAGCTCTCGGTGGCTGAGTCACAGGGGCTCGAATGCGCTCCGCACGGAGTGCATCCGCCGTCCTTTCCGGTGTTCAGCAAACCGATCATCAACCTGCATGGGATGGGAGTCGGCAGTCGCGTACTTCCCGACCTGGCGACTTACGAGCGCGAAGAGACCGCGGGGCACTTCTGGATGCCGCTGCTCACGGGCGATCACGTGAGCACCGACGTGGCGGTTGTGCGCGGGCAGGCGCGCTGGTTCCGCCACTGCCACGGTGTCCCGGGCGTGGGCGGCACCTTCGACTATTGGACGATCGAGGCGCAGCGGCGCGAGTCCCTCGCCGCGTATCTGGATGCGTGGGTGGTGCGGCACCTCGCGGGCTACACCGGGATGTTCAACGCCGAAACGATCGGCGGCCGCATCATCGAGGCGCACCTGCGGGTCGCCGACCAGTGGCCGGATCTCTACGGCGCCGGCTGGCTGGATGCAGTAGTGCGTTTGTACGCACGCGGCGCCTGGGAGTTTGCCGATGCGGGTCGCCGCGACGGCTACAGCATTGCGTTGTTCGGTCCCCACGGCCGCGAGTATCGCCATCCACCGCCGCGGCTGGTCGCCGAGGTACGACGCATGCCGCACGTGAGCAGCGTGCAGATCACGTTCCACGAAGACCGCCCGGCAGCCGCACACGCGATGCCGCCGGGAGGCTTTCGGCTCGCGGTCGTCAACTCGACGGACCTCGAAGCGGGCGTTGCCGCACGCGCGCGCCTTGCGAGCGCCTTTAACCTCTAGCGCGCGGGCCCTAAGGCTTCCAACCGGCCGTGCGCGCTGCGGCCTCGCCGGCCGCGTCGAGCGGCTCGCCCACGATGAGCTCATCGAGCGTGCCCGACACGGCGGGCGGCAGGGCGGATCCTGCCTGGCGGTAGCCGCCGCCGGCGCCCGGCACTTCGCTCTGGGCGAGCGCTACGACCTCCCAGGCCGGCCCCTCACGGCATGCCAGCCCGGCGAGCGACTGCGTCTCGCGCAGCACGAAGGTGCGGCAGTAACCACCACTCCGCGCGCGGAAGCTGACGCCGATCGCGACCGGTGCGTCGGGCGGCTGGGCGCTCGCCAGTTGCTGCGAAAGCGCACGCGCGAGTGCGCCACTCGCCAGCACGCGGCCGCCGCTCGTCGCGAGCGGGGTCTGGGGCGCGGACGGCCGCAGCAGCACCGGTCCGAGCAGTACGCCGACGATGAGGCTCGCGGCCATCGCGCCCCATTGCGGCCACGACCAGCGCGGCCGGTGCCGCGCCTGAAACGCGATCACGTTGCCGGCCGTCCCTGCGGCCGGAGCGCCGCGCACGCTCGCGAGCAGCCGTGCCGGTACGGGCTCGGTGAGCACTGGCCCGAACGCCTCCCGTACCCGCTCCCGCAGCGCACGCTGGCGCGCGATGCGCTGTGCGAGCTCACGGTCGGTGGCCACAGCGGCTTCGAGAGCCGTGCGTGTCGCGGCATCCAGCTCGCCGTCCACGTATGCGCTGAGGGTTTCGTCGCTGAAAGTCATCCGCTAAGCTCCGTCGCGCTCACCGAGCATCGCCTGCAGCGCCTCGCGGGCGCGCGCCAGGCGGCTCGTCAGTGTTCCGATCGGCACCTCCATGATGTGCGCCGCCTCCTTGTAAGAGAGTCCCTCCACCAGCACCAGTGCCACCGCCAGGCGCTGCTCCTCCGGCAGCCGCGCCACGGCGTCCTGAACCGCGAGCGTCTCGAGCGGCGCGCCGTGCGCCGGGTCGGCGACCTGCTCGCCCAACTCTGCCCCCGCGAATACCCGCCCGCGCCGGCCCCGTGCGCGCTGCTCGTCGATCCACGCATGCCGCACGATCCCGAACATCCAGGCCGCGACCGGCGCGTCCGCGCGCAGCTGTCCGGCGTGCACGAGCGCTCGCTCGACGGCAGTCTGCACCAGGTCGTCGGCATCGTGCGCGTCCCGGGCGAGCGCGCGCGCGAAACGGCGCAGCCGCGGCAACAGCTCAATCAACTCTGCGCGCAACTCTTCCACGGTACGCGCACTCTATGCCGGCACTACGCTCACGGAAGCGATTTTCTTCCATTTGTTCCCGCTGCAGCCACATTCAATTAAGGTGCGGCTGTGCGCAACGTGCTGCTCAGTGGACTGTTGTTGTGCGCGGCGGCGCAGGCCGCCGCGCAGGTGGGGCTGCCTGCGGTGCGCCTTCCCAACCTGCCGTCCGCAGGCGCGCCGGCACTGCCCGCGCTTGGCCTGCCGCCGCTGACCGGTGAGGCGGCGGCGCTCGGTCAGCTCAGCCCCGCGGGCCTGCGCGGGCTGCGCCAGCAGCGCATCCGCGAGCTGCTGCGGCGGCACCGCGACGTGCTCGAGGCTGACCCGCACGGTGCGCCGATCGTACGCGGGGAGCTGCTGGCGTTCTCGCCGCAGCAAAGCGCCCTCGCGCTCGCGCTCGCTGCGGGTTACACCGTGGTGCGCGAGCGCGTGCTCGAGGAGCTCGGTGCGCGCCTCGTGGTGCTGCATGTCCCGGATGACACTGCACGCTCCCTCACACGGCTGCAGGGCATCGATCCCGGCGGCAGCTACGACTTCAATCACGTCTACCTCCCGAGCGGTGCGCCGCCCGGCTCCGCGCAGGCGTCGTCGTCGCTGGCCGCTCGCGTCACGACGGCGGCCAGCGAGTCAGCGCCGGCCACGGCGCGGGTGGGGCTGATCGACGACGGAGTCGATGCCCACCATGCGGCACTGGACGCCGTGACCATCCACCCGCACGGCTGCGCGGGCGCGTCGCTTCCGGCGGCTCACGGCACTGCCGTCGCCTCGCTCCTGGCGGGACGCGCGGGCCATTTTCGCGGCGCAGCGCCCGGAGCCGAGGTCTACGCCGCCGACGTCTTTTGCGGGCGGCCCACCGGCGGCGCGGTCGACGAGGTCTCCGAGGCGTTCGCCTGGCTCATGCACGAGCAGGTTCCGGTGATCAACGTGAGCCTGGTGGGGCCTGCCAATCGAACCCTCGAGAATGTCGTCGCGGGCGCAGTCGCACGCGGCTACCTCATCGTCGCCGCGGTCGGCAACGACGGACCGGCGGCGCCGCCTCTCTATCCGGCTGCCTGGCCGGGGGTGGTGGGCGTCACCGCCGTCGACGCGCGGCACCGGGTGCTGGCCGAGGCGGAGCGCGGTCCGCAGGTGAAACTGGCCGCTCCAGGGGCCGACATGGCGGCGGCGCGGACGCCTCGGGGCTACGCGCTGGTGCGCGGGACCTCCTTCGCAGCGCCGATAGTCGCCGGCCTGCTGGCGCAGGCCCTGCATGCGCCCGACCCGGCTGCGGCGGAAGAGGCGCTCGCCGCTCTCGAGCGGCAGGCGCTCCATCCGGGCGGTCCCGGACCCGATCCGGCCTACGGCTACGGGCTCGTGGGCACAGAGCTCGCGCCCTCGCAGGCGCTGGCTCTGAGGCCACAATAAGTTAAAAACGCGGCAACACCCGGGCGGGAAGAATTCGCCGCGCTCCGTCGTAGTACTCCCTGAAAGGTCGCGGATTGGCCGCGGCCTCGAGAGGAGACGACCATGAGAGCGACTCATCTTTTCGCGAGCGCCGCGGTTCTGCTGCTGTCTGTTGCGGCCGTTCCTGCCCAGGCGCAGTTGCTTGGCGGCGGGTTACGCGGGGGCGCAGCCGGCGGCTTCGGCAGCCCCTTCGGCGGTGCGCAGGCGAGCGCATTCGAGCGCGCGCACGCTGCGGCCCACACGGGCGATGCGACCCGCGCGGCCCGCACTTCTGCCGCGGGTGCCGTGAAGACAGGCTCGGAGACCGGAGCGCATGCCGGCTCGCGGCTTGCCGCAGACGGCCGCAGTGCGGCCGGCACTACGGTGGGCACAGGCCGCAGTGTTGAGGCCGCCGGGGTGGCCAAAGGGCGTGCCGCGGCCGGCACCGGCCTGAACGACGGATCGACGGTCGCCGGCATGGCGGCAGGCGAAGGCCACGCCGCGATGGGCGCCGCCGGATCTGCGTCAGCCGGCGCGGCGAGCGCAGGCGCGACGAGCACCGGAGGGACGAGCGCGGGCCTGATAGGCAGCGGCGGGACGAGCGCAGGAGTGACCGGCAGCCAGCCGTCGTCGCCCGACAAGCCGTCCACCACCACCAAGCCCTCGAGCACCGGCACCAAGCCCTCGAGCACCAATAAGCCGGCGTCCAACAGCGGAACGCCGGAGCGCAAGGGTCCGAGCGCTGGGGCCGGGTTTGGCGGGTCTTTCGACGCAGGTGCCAACGCCGGGTCGAACGGCGCCGACGCCAGCATGTCGAGTAACGCGTCCGCGGGCACTTCCGCCCAGACCTCTCATTGATCGGAGTGCGGACGCTCTGCGAGCGGCGGGACATTCAGTTCCCGCCGCTCTTTTTTTATCGCGGCGGATGGTCGCCCGTGAACTTGATCGGGGTCGCACCCTCCACGGGTCCGATCGTCGCCCGGTCGCTCACATAGAGCTCCACCGGCCGCTCGAATCTGAGAGGGCCTTTCACCACCGAGCCCGGGCCGATGACGATGCGTGGCGGGCTGCGAGTATCCGAGTCGCTCGAATGCTCCTTGTGGACGATCACGCCGCCGTCCACGTGCGCGTCCGGGCCGATCTCGATGCCACCGGTGACGGTCTCCACATCGCCTCCGACGTGCGCGGCGCCGACGCGGACGCTGCCGTTGACGTTGGCGAGCACGCCGGTGACGCTGGCGTCCTTGTCGAGCGACAGTGCGCCGTTGACCGTGTGCGCGCCCCCGCTGACCTGGGCTCCCTCGTCCAGGCGCACGGCTCCGTTGACGGTCCTGACGTCGGCGGCGGTCGCGCGCGCCTCGAGAGTGACGCTGCCGTTGACGGTATGCGCGTGGCCGACGACGGCGTTCTCACCGACGCGAATCGAGCCGTTGACGGTGGAGAGATCTCCGCGGTGCTCGCCGGCACTCACCTTGATCGAGCCCATGACCGTGGAGATGGAGTCACTGTCCCAGGCGCGGGCGGTGCCGGCGGCGCTGAGTACGAGCGCCGCGCAGGCGGCGGCGCAGACGTGATGTCGAGCCATGTGGTCCCCTTCCTTTTTGCGGGCGACGGAGCACCGCTGCCAGGGTAGATGCACGGCGGTGCCCGGCGGTTTACACGCACCTCGGCCGCACCGCAAAATCGGCCGATGCCAGGGAACCGGACCGCCCGCGGGCGCCGCGCGCCCCGCCGCATCCTCGTGATAGACGTCGGAGGCACCCACATCAAGTTCCGTGTCGATGCGCGCGGCAGAATCTTCAGGTTTTCCTCCGGACCCGGGCTGGGACCCGAGCGCATGACACACAAGGTGCTGAAACGCGCCCGCGGGCTTGCCTGGAACGCCGTATCGATCGGCTACCCGGGCCTGGTATTTCGCGGCCGCATCGCCGCGGAGCCGCACAATCTCGGGAAGGGCTGGATGGGCTTCGACTTCGTGGCGGCTTTCGGCAAACCGGTGCGCATCGTGAACGATGCCGCCATGCAGGCGATCGGCAGCTATCGGGGCGGGCGCATGCTGTTTCTCGGGCTCGGCACCGGGCTCGGCGCGACGCTGATCGTCGACGGCGTGGTCGAGCCCACGGAGATCGGCCATATGCCCTACCGCAATGGGCGCACCTTCGAGGACTACCTCGGCGAGCGGGGCCGCCGCCGGCTGGGTACCCGTAAATGGCGCCAGGCAGTCGCCGACGTGATCGGGCACCTCGAGGCGGCATTCGAGGCCGACTACGTGGTGCTCGGCGGTGGCAACGCGAGGCGACTGAAGAAGCTGCCGCCGCGCACGCGGCGCGGCGACAACCGCAACGCCTTCGTCGGCGGCGTGCGCATCTGGCAGCAGAGCGGCGCACCCGTGCGGCTGCGCGCTGCCGGGGCGGGCCGATGAGCGCGGCTCCGGGCGGCCCCGGGCTCGATCCCACCTGGTGCAGCAGCGACAAGGAGATGGTCGGCTGCCCGCTGGGTCCGGCGCGCCTGTGGTTCACGATCGGCGGCGGCATCATCAACGAGGTCTACTACCCGCGGGTCGACATCCCCCAGATCCGCGATCTCGGCTTCATCGTCGGCGACGGCGCCGGCTTCTGGGTCGAGGTCAAGCGGATGTGGAAGCACGACGTGGAGCTTGCGGACGGGGGAGTGCCGGCCGTGAAGATCATCCACCATCACGCGCGCTTCGAGCTGATGCTGCGGGTGACGCCGTGTGACGATCGCGACGTGCTTCTGATCGAAGTCACACTGAGCGGCGATCCGACGCTGCGGCCGTATGCGCTGCTGGCGCCGCACCTCGGCGGCACCGGCCACGGCAACCGCGCCGCGGTGGTGAGCTACCGCGGCCGCAGAGTGCTGTGGGCCGAGCAGGGCCCCTTCGGTCTGGCGCTCGCGGCGGCTACGCCCGCACAGGCGGATGCCTTCACGCGCGGCAGCGCGGGCTACGCAGGCGAGAACGACGGCTGGCAGGATTTTTTCCATCACGGCGCGATGACCTGGGAGTACGACGCGGCGGGTCCTGGCAACGTCGCGCTGCTCGGCGAGCTGCCGCGTCAGGCGGTGCTCGCGCTCGGCTTCGGCAGCAGTTCGGACTCGGCTGCGACGCTGGCGCTCACGGCGCTCGCCGAGCCCTTCGAGGCGAGCTGGAGCCGCCAGCAGGCGGCGTGGGCGCGCTGGCACACCACCGGTACGCCGATCGACCAGCTGCCGGCGGATCTGCCGGCCGAGCTTCTCACGCAGTTTCGCACCTCCACCATGGTGTTGCGCAGCCACCGCGACAAGACCTATCCCGGCGCCATGGTCGCTTCGCTCAGCGTGCCCTGGGGCAACACGCACGAGGAACGCGAGGGCTACCACCTCGTGTGGCCGCGCGACCTGGCCGAATGCGCGGGTGCCCTGCTCGCGGTCGGCGCCATCACCGAGGCGCACAACACCCTGCGCTACCTGCTCGCGACCCAGAATGCCGACGGTCACTGGAATCAGAACCAATGGCTGGGCGGTAAGGGGTATTGGTCCGGGATTCAGCTCGACGAGGCCGCATTCCCCGTGCTGCTCGCGGCGGCGCTGGGCGAGCGCGACGCGCTCGCCGGCATCGAGGTCGGCGACATGGTGCGGCGCGCGCTCTCGTTCGTGGTGCGCACCGGACCGGTAAGCGACCAGGACCGCTGGGAAGAGGACGCGGGGCTCAACACCTTCACGCTCGCGGTGTGTATCGCGGCGCTGGTCGCGGGAGCCCCGTACCTGCCCGTGGACGCGCGCGACCTCGCGCTCGCCTTTGCCGACTACTGGAACGCGCGCCTCGAGGACTGGACCGCGGTGGCCGACACGCCGCTCGCGCAGCGCTATGGCGTGGGAGGCTACTACGTCCGGGTTGCGCCACCGGAGGCTCTCACCGACCGGTGCTGTCCACCCGGCCTGGTGCTCGCGATCAAGAATCGCGCCACGGACCCGGGGCTGCTGGTGTCGGAGCAGGTCGGGGTCGACTTTCTGCAGCTGGTACGCTTCGGACTGCGTCGCGCCGACGATCCGCTGATTCTCGCGACCGTGCGCCTGGTGGATGCGCTCCTCAAGGTCGACACTCCCTCAGGCCCCGCCTGGCACCGCTACACCGGCGACGGTTACGGCGAGCACGAGGACGGTACCGCGTACGACGGTACCGGCCGCGGTCGCGCCTGGCCGCTGCTCACCGGCGAGCGCGGTCATTACGAGATCGCGGCGGGACGTGACCCGCTGCCGCTCATCACGGCCATGGTGCGCATGGCTTCCGCGGGCGGCATGTTGCCCGAGCAGGTGTGGGATGACGCGCCGGTCCCCGCCCGCGGGCTCGCGCCCGGGCGGCCCACCGGTGGCGCGATGCCGCTCGCCTGGACCCACGCCGAGTACATCAAGCTCCTCATTTCGCGCTCGCTGCGACGCCCGTTCGACCGGCCGGAGAGCGTGTGGCAGCGCTACCGCGGCGAGCGGCCCGCGCTCAGGCGCGTGATCTGGTGCGAGCACGCACCGGCGAACGAGCTGCCGCAGGGCTGCGCGCTGACGCTGGCGTTGCGCGAACCGGGCACGTTTCGCTGGGGGCTCGACGGCTGGCAGGACGTGCGTGAGCAGCAGACGACCGCACACCCCCTCGGCCTCCATCTGCTGGAGATCGACAGCGCGCGGCTCGCGGCGGGGCGGGGGATCGACGTCACGTTCCGGCGTGCCGCGTCCGACTGGGTGGGCCGGGACTTTTGTATCGCGGTGACGGCGCGCGGCGCGCCACGCGGATAGCACACCGATGCCTTTCACCCTGGCTCACCCGGCCGCGATCCTGCCGTTGCTACGGATCAGATTTCTGCGCGCGGCGCCGCTCGTCGTCGGCTCGCTGACACCCGACGTGCCGTACTACCTGCCGCTGGGCGAGAGCGGCCATCCGCTGCGCCTCGGCATCGACACGCACAGCCTCGTCAGCTCGTGCACCGTCGATCTGCCGCTCGGCCTCGCCCTGCTCGCTCTCGCGGTGCTGCTGCGCGAGCCGCTCACCGCACTGCTGCCGGCGCGTGCCCGCTGGCTGTGTCTGGAGGCCCTCGAGCCCTTCAGGCGCCGGGCCGCCGAGTGGCTGCTCGCGCCGCTCGCCATTCTGATCGGCGTGTGGTCGCATCTGCTGTGGGACTCGTTCACCCACGGCGACGGCTGGGCGGTGCGGCACATTCCTGCTCTCAACGACACGGTCACGCTCGGCTGGTACCGGGGCGATATATTCCACATCCTGCAGTACCTGAGCTCCGCACTCGGGCTCACGGTCCTCGCCTGGTGGTACACGCGGCAGCGCGTCCCGCCGGGAGCGCTGGCCGGGGACGACAGCCGTCGCGCGCACGCCGGCCCCGCGCTGCTCCTGATCGCCGGCGCGGCGCTGCTCATCGGCGGCGTCGAGTCGCTGCGCTACTACTCCCACTCCGAGGGCGCCGTTTACCAGACGCTCGATGTGCTCCTCACCCGCGGCCTCGCCTGGTTCGTGCTGCTGCACCTGTTTGCGGGCGCCGTCGTCACGCTCGAGCACCGCTCCGGCGCCGCGCACCACCAGTAGCGCCGTGCCGATGCGGGAGGAACCGGAGGCGCACCAATCCACCACGGGCTGGCCGTGGCGCGCCGGAAACGACTTCCGACTGCTCGACGGTGGTGCGGTGTTTTTTGCCCGCATGCTGGCCGCCATCGACGCGGCCCGGATGCACGTTCTGCTCGAGATGTACCTGGTGAGCTCCGGGCGCGTGGCCGGGCGGTTCATCGAGGCGCTGACGCGGGCGCGTAGCCGCGGTGTGCGCTGCTGCGTGGTTTTCGATGGCTTCGGCGCCCTCGGGCTCGCGGGCGGCGACCGCTCGTGGCTGGAGGAGTCGGGGGTGGAGCTGCGTATCTTCAACCCGCTGCGCTGGCGCGACCGGTTGCGCAACTTCCGGCGCGACCACCGCAAGCTCCTCGCGGTCGACGGTGAGGTCGCGTTCGTCGGCGGCGCCGGGCTCACGGACGAGTTTGCCGGACCCGCTGCGTGGCGCGAGCTGATGATCGAGATCCGGGGCCCGGTGGTCGCCGACTGGCAGCGCGCCTTTGGCCGCATCTGGCGGCGCCTCGGTCCCGAGCTCGCGCTGCCCGATCCGCCGCTGGTGCCAGTCGCCGGCGGCGCGCTCGGCCGGCTCGCGTTGAGCGAGGCACGACAGAACTCGGTGCTCGCCAACGGCGTCGTGGCCCGCATCGACGCGGCACGCACGCGCGCCTGGATCGTGAGCGCCTACTTTGTCCCGTCGCGCCGTTTTCGCACGGCACTGCGCCGCGCAGCGCGCCGCGGCGTGGACGTGCGGCTGCTGATGCCGAGCGCGCGCACCGACCACCCGTGGGTGCGCCAGGCTGCGCGCCGCTTCTACGGGAAGATGCTGCGCAACGGCGTGCGCATCTTCGAGTTCCAGCCGCGCGTGCTGCACGCCAAGATGATCGTGTGCGACGACTGGGTATCGATCGGCTCGAGCAACTTCGATCGCTGGAGCTTCAAGTGGAACCTCGAGGCCAACCAGGAGGTGGCGGACAGCCGTGTGGCGGATGCCGCGGCGGCGCTCTACGACTCCGACCTCGCCGTCTCCACCGCGCTCAGCCGCCGCCAGTGGCCGCGGCGCGCCTGGCTCGACCGGCTGCGCGAGCGGATCGCGGGCGCGCTCGACCGCTGGCTCGAGGGGTGGCGGCGTCCCCCGTGACGCGCGCCCGGTGCGCGCTCATGGCGCAGCCGAGAACGCCTCGGTGGTGCGCACGAACGCGAGCAGGAACGGCGCCAGCGTCGTGAGCTGCGTCGCGTAGGCGCGCACCGCGGCGAGCTTCAGGTCTTCCTCCGCGGGCGTCAGCTCGAAGGGCGCGAGCGCTACGCCGTCGAGGAGTGGCGCGCGCGTCAGGGGCAGACCGGGCGAGAGCTCGCGCGGAGCCGGCCAGCCTTCGCCGCCGTGTACGATCCAGCAGCGCAGCGCGGGCAGCTCGCCGCGGTTCGCCAGGACACGCAGCGTGAGCAGGGCGGCCGCGCGGTGATCGGGATGCGAGTCGCGCGGGCTCGGCGCGAGCACCAGCGTCGGACGGACGCGCTCGAGCACCGCGACGAAGTCGCGCTCGAGACTCGCGCCAGTGTAGGCGTGGCCGGGAAAGAGCGCGTCGGGGTAGGGGACGGCGGCGGC
>DASXKA010000243.1:0-1602 GCA_036497085.1 Steroidobacteraceae bacterium
AGCGCTCGAAAGTGATGAAATTCGGCCGGATGTAGCCTTCCTCGAAGGCGCCCACCCTGACGCCCCGCTTCTGGGCGATCTGACAGGCGACGCGGTGGATCGGGCGACAGTCGCCGAACAACAGCAGGACGTCGATCCGCCGCTCCATCAGGAGGGACTGCAGCAACTCGGGCCACTGCTTTGGACGCCCGCGCCAGTTCACGGCGCCGCGGGGATAGAACAGGCAGTCGCCACCGTTAAAGTTGACCTTGTGCACCTCGGCGCCTGCCGCGCGCAGTCGCCGGGCGAGGTGCCGGAAGAAGGGTCCCACCGGCCCCTGCAGCAGCAGCACTCGCTTGCCGCGCAGCGTGTCGTGCCATTCCTTCATTTGCGTCCCACTACCAGCCGCACCGCAGCCCGTCGCAGGTACTGCCAGGGCCGGCGCGGCGCGCCGGCCAGCCGCCACCTCAGTAGCTCATCGAGCGCCTGCTCGGCGCTGATGAGCCTGCCGCCCGAGCGGCTCGCATATCTCGGATAGAGAATCAGGGCTCCCGCCACGAGCTCATCGAGGCTCAGGCGCCGTGTTCGGCGCGCAACGGGCAGCACGTCCTCGGTGAGGCTCCAGCCGGCGTAGAACGGCTGGCCGTAGCAGACCACGCGCCGGCCTCGCAGCAGCGCCTCGAATCCCGCGAGCGAGGTGAGCACGTGCACTTCGTGCACGTGCTGGAGCAGAACCCCCATATCGACATCGCCGACCACTTCGTCGCACCACTCCTGCACCCGATGCTCCTCAGGTCCCGGCAGTCGTAATCCCGCGGTCACGTCCGGATGTGGCTTGTAGACCAGGTGCGCGTACGGATTTGCCTCGCGCACGGCGCGGACCAGCTCGAAGTTGGTGCGTAGCGCCGGCGCACCCATGCGCAGTGACGCATCCGATTCCACCTGACCGGGAACGAGGGCCACCCGCGTGTGTGGCGGCGGTGTCCAGCCGCCCTGCCCCACGCTGTACTTCGTGATCCCCAGGGCAACCAGTCGTGCACGCAGCGCCGCGGCGCGCGCCAGCAGCTGCGGCGCAAAATCCCCTCCCTGCAGCAGCCGCTCCAGGTCCGACGGCCGGGTCGCGTCGTAGTAGATGCCGGTGCGATCCATCACCCAGGAAATGGGACGCACCAGTTCCGCGCCAAGACCCACCGAGCGCAGAAATCCGTCTTCGACCCGGATCACCTCGGCGTCGGGCCTGAGGCCCTCCGGCAGCGGAGCGCTGCCCCATACAAAGAGTGTCCCCCGCTGCGGCAGTTGCCCGACATGCCTCAGCCGCCGGACGCGCGAGCCCGCGGTGAACACGCGCAGGTGCCGCCGCTTGTTGAGGGAGAAGTCATGAGCAAAGGCGCACCCGGACAGCATCAGGGGATCCGCCGCAGCAGGTTCTCGAACCGCGCGAAGTGCCCCGCCCACGTGGGCGGGTCGAATTTCGACATGCGGAGCAACTGATTGCTCCTGAGCGCGCTGTCGGGCTGACAAAACGTTTCGATGCATTTCATCCAGCCAATTGCGTCCAGCGGGTCGAGGTATTCAGGGATGTCGGCGGCGATCTCGCGGAACACCGGCAGGTCGCTCGCGAGC
>DASXKA010000244.1:0-1530 GCA_036497085.1 Steroidobacteraceae bacterium
GCGCGACGTGGGCGAGCGCATCCCCGGGCGCTTCGGTGCAACCGGAGTCTGGCGCTCGCCCGGCTCGAGCGGCATGACGATGAGCGCGACCGTCTCCGTTTCGCCGTGCACGCCACGCGTGTCTGTCTCGGCCAGCAGCACGAGCAATATGCCCGCGTGCATGGCCACGACGGCCGCTAGTAGCAGAGTGCGCGGCGAGACGGCGCGTGAGCGCATCGGCCCTTTGGGCCGGTGGCATCAGGAAAAGGTTCCCGCGACAGCCCGCTGCGCGCCCGCCGAGGTCAGGACACCGCCGCGGCAATCCGGGCGGCGAGTGCGGCTCCGGCCGCCGCATCGAGGCTCTTCATCGGCCAGCCGATGCCCAGTCCCTCGCGCGCGTTCGGCTTGGGGATGATGTGGAAATGCACGTGCGGGATCGCCTGGTGCGCGCCGGTACCATTGTTCTCAAGCACGTTGTACTCGCGCACGCCCGTCGCGGCGATCACCGCACGACAGAGGCGCGGCAGCACGCGCCCGAGCGCGGCGGCAGCCTCGTCCGAGAGACGATCCATGCCCTCGGCAGGCTCCTTCGGGATGACGAGCGTGTGTCCGGTGCTCAGGGGGTTGATGTCGAGGAACGCCAGGACCTTGTCATCCTCGTACACTTTGTGACAGGGGATCTGGCCGCGGATGATCTTGCCGAACACCGTGTCTGCCATGTGCGCCTCGCGCTGCATTGTCCGAGGGCGCCATTGTTGCTCCGGGAGGTCGCTTGCTGACAAGCCGTTAATGGCTTTCGCTCCCCGGGCGCGTACACTCACACGCGCGCTGCGCGCGCCACCAGGAAACGGGAACTGGCATGAAGACCAAGGCTGCGATTGCGTACGCCGCCGGCAAGCCGCTCGAGATCGTGACGCTGGAGCTCGGCGGTCCGAAAGTCGGTGAAGTGCTGGTCGAGATTCGCGCGAGCGGCGTATGCCATACGGACGAGTTCACCCGCTCGGGAGCGGATCCGGAGGGCCTGTTTCCCGTCATCTTCGGGCATGAGGGTGCCGGGATCGTCGTCGACGTGGGAGCGGGCGTCACCTCGGTGAAGCAGGGCGATCACGTCATTCCTCTCTATACGCCCGAATGCCGGCAGTGCAAGTCGTGCCTCTCCCGCAAGACCAACCTCTGCACCGCTATCCGCGCGACCCAGGGCAAAGGTGTGATGCCGGACGGCACCAGCCGCTTCTCGCTTGGCAGCCAGATGGTGCATCACTACATGGGCTGCTCCACCTTCTCCAATTACACCGTGCTGCCGGAGATCGCGGTCGCGAAGATCCGCGAGGACGCGCCCTTCGAGAAGGTCTGCTATATCGGCTGCGGCGTAACGACCGGCATCGGCGCTGTCATCAACACCGCCAAAGTCGAGGCCGGGGCGAACGCCGTGGTCTTCGGCCTGGGGGGCATCGGGCTCAACGTCATCCAGGGGCTGCGCCTGGTCGGCGCCAACAAGATCGTCGGCGTCGACATCAACCAGCGCCGCAAGGCGCTCGCCGAGCGCTTCGG
>DASXKA010000245.1:0-8640 GCA_036497085.1 Steroidobacteraceae bacterium
TGCAATCGGGCGAGAGCACCATCACCCGCGAGAACGGCCAGCGTAACCTGACGATCCGCATCGACAACCGCGACCGCGATCTCACCAGCTACCTCGAGGAGGCGCAGGCGAAGATCGCGGCCCGTGTGCACTTCGACCCGGCCAAGGTGCGGCTCGAGTGGGGCGGACAGTTCGAGAACCAGCGCCGGGCGGAAGCGCGCCTCCTGGTGATCCTCGGTCTCGTGATGGGGATGATGCTGATCTTCCTCACCGTCGGCACGCGCTCGCTGCGCCAGGCGGTGCTGATCCTCGGCGTCGTGCCGCTCGCCACGCTCGGCGGGCTGATCTCGCTCCATCTGACCGGCCAGACGCTCAACGTCGCCTCCGGGGTTGGTTTCATCGCCCTGTTCGGGGTCGCCGTGCAGAACGGCATCATCATGGTGGCGAATCTCAACCGCATGCGCAGCGCAGGCCTCGAGCTGCACGATGCGATCATGAAGGGGGCGACCGAGCGGCTGCGGCCGGTGCTGATGACCGCCACGGTGGCGACGCTCGGCATGCTGCCGGCGGCCATCCACACCGGCGTCGGCAGCGACGTGCAACGCGGTATCGCCACCGTGGTCGTCGGAGGACTCGCGATCTCGACCGTGCTCACGCTGTTCGTGCTGCCATCGATGTACCACGTGATCGAGCACTGGGCGGAGCGGCGGCATGGAGAGGCACGATGGGCCTGAGGAGCTGCAGCGTTTCGCTGTCCGGGCGGGGCCTGGCGGCCGCGCTCGGCTGCAGCTCGGCGGCGCTGCTCGCCGGCCTCGGCGCGTGCGCAGTGGGTCCGAATTTCCACCGGCCGGCGCCGCCAAAGGCGGCCGACTACGGCAGTGCGCCCGTCACGGGCGAAACGGCCGCGAGCCCGGGGGCGGACGGCGCGGCCCAGACCTTCACTCCCGCACTCGAGATCCCCGCGGAGTGGTGGAAGCTCTTTAAGTCGGAGAAGCTCACCGCGCTCGTCGCGCAGTCGCTCGAGGGCAATCCGAACCTGGCCGCAGCGCGGGCGGCGTTGCGCCAGGCGAACGAGCTCTACAAGGCTCAGCGCACCAGCTTCCTGCCAGTCGTGCAGGGCTCGTTCGATGCGCAGCGCGCCAAGAACGCGGTGGACACGCTCGCCAATCCGACCACCTTCGCGCAGGTGAACCCTTACTACAATCTCTTTACCGCGCAGCTGAATCTCAGCTACGCGCCCGATGTGTTCGGGGGCATGCGCCGCTCGCTCGAGGCTACACGCGCCGGGGTGAACGCCACGCGTTTCGAGCTGATCGCGACCTACGTTACCCTGAGCAGCAACGTCGTGGTCACGGCGGTACAGGAGGCCTCGCTCCGCGGCCAGATCGCCGCTACCCAGCGCCTCCTCGAGCTGCTGCACGCGGTGACCGAGACGGTGGAGCGGCAGCGCGCGCTCGGCACCGCGAGCGAGCTCGACCTGCTCGCGCAACGGGCGGCGGAGGCCCAGACCGCGGCCACCCTGCCGCCGCTCGAGAAGCAGCTCGGCCAGACCCGGGATGCGCTGACTGCGCTCCTCGGCAGACTCCCCTCGGAGGAGCCCGCCGAGACCTTCACGCTCGCCGACCTCAGGCTGCCGACCGAGCTCCCCGTGACCCTCCCCTCGAAGCTCATCGAGCAGCGTCCGGATATCCGCCAGGCCGAGGAGAACCTGCACGGGGCCTCGGCGCAGGTCGGGGTGGCGCTTGCGGACCTGCTGCCGCAGTTCGCGATCAGCGCCGATACGGGATCGGCGTCGCTCGAGGTCAGCAAGCTCTTCACTCCCTATACCGGCTTCTGGAGCGTCGGAGCCTCGCTGACGCAGACTCTGTTCGATGCGGGCGCGCTCATCTACCGGCACCGCGCTGCGGACGCGGCGCTCGATGAGGCCGCGGCGCAATACCGCGCCACCGTGATCCTCGCCTGCCAGAACGTCGCTGATACGCTGCGTGCCCTCAAGGCCGATGCCGATGCGCTCAAGGCCACGGACGCCGCGGATGTGGCCACGCGCAAGGCCTTCGATCTCGCCCGCCGGCAGCGGGAGCTGGGTACCATCAGTGAGGTGGCGCTGATGAATGCCGAGCAGACCTACAGGCAGGCGGAAATCGCGCTGGTGCAGGCACAGGCCAACCGTTATGCGGACACCGCCGGTTTGTTTCAGGCCCTCGGCGGGGGCTGGTGGAACAGCTCCGAGGCATTCCTCAAATGAAAGACCTGGTGTTGCGGGAGAACCATGGCGGGATCGCGGTCCTGACGCTCAACCGCCCCGAGAAGCTCAACGCGCTCTCCAAGGAGCTGGTCGAGGCACTCGATCAGCACGTCGGGGCGATTGCCCGCGAGGTGAAGACCGTTGGACTCGTGATCCTGCGTGGCGCGGGCGGCAATTTCTCCGCCGGTCATGACATGAACGAAGTGCTGGCGCAGGTAAGGGCGCACGCCAAGCCGCATTACTACGTGGAGGTCATCGACAAGGTCGCGAATCTCCCCCAGCCGGTGATCGCGGCGGTGCGGGGTCACTGCTCGACCGGCGCGCTGGAGCTGGCGCTGGCCGCCGATCTGATCGTGGCGGACGAGTCGGCGCAGTTCTGCGATGCCTACGCGCGCTGGGGGCTCACACCGATCTGGGGACTCAGCCTGCGCCTGCCGCACCGCATCGGCACCTCCAAGGCGAGCGAAATGATGCTCACGTGCCGCACCTACTCGGGGCGCGAGGCACACGACATGCACCTGGTGAACTTCTGCTGGCCGGAGCAGCAGTTCGAGGCCGAGCTCGCAGCCCTGGCTGCCGACATCCTCGCCAACTCCTGGTACTCGAACCAGGTCGACAAGCGCGCGCTCCTCGAGAGCGATGCGCTGACCTTGCACGATGCGCACGCGCTCAACCTCTTCAAGAACGAGGGTCTCGCGCCCGATGCAGCGCAGCGGGTTGCGAAGTTCTTCAAGGCCCGCAAGCCCTGAGGATCCCAGGGCGCTCGCTCAGGTCGCGGCGGCGATGTAGTGGGTAACGCGCGGCTCCTCCTGCGTGAAGCTGCGCACCAGGTCCTCGAGCGCCTGATCGGCGCGCGTGAAGCGCTCGTGCTGACGCAGGTGCTCGAGCCATGAATCGACCAGGAAAGTCTCGACGAACCTGCCCGCATGCGCCGTATCCTGGAACACGCCCCACGAATAGGCGCCGTCGCGCCGGCGCGTGCGTGCGAGACGGGTCACGGCGGCGATGAATGCTTCCCGGTCGTTGAGATCGACGCGGTATTCGATGCTCACCAGCACCGGTCCCGCATCGCCCTCGACCGCCTCGGCCAGCACCGGCACGGGCCAGTGCATGGAGGGAGTGAGGTCCTGATCGGCGCCGCCGCGCAGTTTCCAGCGCCACGTCAGAGGGATGGCGAGCAATGCGCCGGCCGCGGCGATCAGATGCGCTGACTGCAACCCGAGATGAGAGCCGAGGAATCCCCAACAGGCGCTGCCGAGGCTCATGGTTCCGAAGAAGACGGCCGCATAGACGGCGAGCCCCCGGCCCCTCACCCACTCAGGCAGCGCGAGTTGCGCTGAGACGTTGAGAACCGCCAGTGCCAGGATCCAGGCTGCCCCGGCGAGCAGGCACGCCAGCAGCGCGAGCGTTGCGGCGTGTGCGACCGCGAAGAGTACCAGCGCCAGCGCGGTACCGAGCTCGCCGAGGGCTACCACGCGGTCCGCCCCGAGTCTCGCCTTGAGCCGCGGCAGGAACATTGCGCCGGCGATCGCACCGGCGCCGAGCGTCGCGAGCAGCACTCCGTAGAGAGTGGCGCCGCCGCGCAGTTGGGTACGCGCCAGCACCGGCAGCAGAGCCCAATAGGCGCTGGCGAACAGGAAGAATCCCACCGCGCGCGCCAGCGTGGCACGCAGAGTGCCGTGATAGCGGGCATAGCGGACGCCGGCGCGGACGGCGCCCGAGAGATGCTCGGGGGGCAGGGCGCGCGGACGTCGCGTCGCCGGACGCCACCAGAGAATGACCGCGATCACGCCCAGGTTGCTCACGGCGTTCAGCCAGAAGGGCGCGGCGATGCCGGCGCCGAGGATGATGACGCCCGCCAGCGCCGGGCCGATGACGCGACTGATGTTGACGCCGATGCTGTTGAGCGCGATGGCAGAGGAGAGCGACGCCTTCGGCACCAGCAGCGGCGTGATGGACTGCCAGGCCGGGGTCTCCACCGCTGCGAGCGTCCCGACCAGGAAGATGAACAGCAGCAGCACCGCAGGCGTTGCCCGGTTGAGCGCCACCAATGTGGCAAACACCGCACACAGCACCGTGGTGAGGACCTCGAGCACGAGAATGAAGCGGCGCTTGTCGGTCAGGTCGGCGAGCGCACCCGCCGGCAGCGCGAACAGGAACAGCGGCAGGCTGTCGGCGACCTGGACCAGCGACACGACGAACGGGTCGGCATCGAGGCTGGTCATCAGCCAGCCGGATGCGGCGTTGTAGAGCCACCCGCCGACGTTCGAGACCACGGTGGCGATCCACAGCCAGCGAAAGATCCGGTGGTGCAGCGCGCCCCACGGGGAGGCCGGTGCCGGCGGGTTGTCGGGCGCGGCCGCGGTCGCCTTGTCCGTCAGGTCGGTCATCCCACCTAGACTAACGCGGTTGGAGCGGGATTGACCGGCTTCAGGGCGACTGAGTCGGAGAGCGGCTCACGCTGATCCGGATCGAGGGCGTGACGCTCGCGCTGAACTCGAGCACCAGCGGCTTCGCTGCCGGCAGCGCGAACTCGACGATCTTGTACGGAGTGCTGCAGCCGACGCGCCCCTGGGCGTCGCGTGACCGCAGCTCGGCGCCGTCGGCGACCACGTCCACCCACGCCGGCTGGTCGAGCGCGACGCGGTAGACGCCCGCCGTATCGACCGTGAGCCGCGCGAGCCCGGCGTACGTTGCCTCTTCCGGCCAGGTGCGGCCCGGCGGCGCGGCAAAACTCACCTCGGGTTGTGCGCGCAGCTCGAGCTCGTAGAGCCGGTCCGGCGTCACCACTGGTGCATCGGCGAAGGCCTTGCCGCTCGCGACGTCCACCGGCTGCTCTTTGAAGAGCTCGCGCTCGTGGCGCACGTTCCAGGAGAACGCAGCGCAGGGGTCGTCCGCGGCGCGCGTGGGCGTGAGCGGCACCGACAGCAGCGCCAGCAGCGCTGTGCGCAGGCGCAATAGATTCATATGGCTATTATAAGAGCTCCCGGCGGGCGGGTTTAAATCGAGATCTGCCTTCCCAGATCGATCAGCTGGTCGCGCGGCACGTTGAGGTAGTCGGGCGTGTGGGTGGAGTTGCGCAGCAGGGCGCTGAAAATTGCCTCCATCCAGCGCGGCAGCCCGCGACCGTCCGTGCGCGGCACGACGCGCTCGGAGCCGACGAAGTAGGTGAGCTTTCCGGGAACCACCGCGCAGCCGTGCGCCGCGAGCTGCTGCATCAGCTTCGGCAGGTCGGGCCGCTCCATGAACCCGTAGCACGCGCTCGCCACCCAGAAGTCCGGCACCGGTTGCGCCAGTTGGATTCGCCGATCCGGAGTGACGCGCGGCACCGACGCCGTCTCGAGTGTCACGGCGATGACTTTTTCGTGCAGCGCGTGACTGTGGCGTACGTACCAGAGCATGACAGGGGGCGTTGCATCCTTCACCCGGGTCAGGAACACAGCGGTACCGGGCACGCGCGCCACCCCGTCGCGCTCGATGCCCGCAAAGAAGTCGGCGACCGGCACCGGGTTCTCGTGGACGCGCTCACGGATCGCGACGAGGCCACGGTGCCAGATGAACATGACGCCATAGACCGCCGCCGCCAGCAGCAGTGGCACGTAGCCGCCGTCGAGGAGCTTGAGCAGGTTCGAGGCGAAGAAGCTGCCATCGACCACGAGGAACACCGCGGCCACGGCCAGGCTCGACGCCAGGCCCCACTTCCAGATGTCGCGCATGGCGGTGAACAGCAGCGCCGTGGTGAGCAGCATGGTGGCCGAGACCGCGATGCCGTAGGCGCCTGCCAGGTTGTCGGATTTGCGGAACGCGAGCGCGAGAGCCACGGTCACGGTCATCAGCAGCCAGTTCACCGTGCCGACGTAAATCTGACCGTAGCCCTCGTCCGAGGTCTGCACCACCTGCAGCCGCGGCATCCAGCCGAGCCGGATCGCCTGGCGCGTCATCGAGAAGGCGCCGGTGATGATCGACTGGCTGGCGATGATCGTCGCCAGGGTCGACAGCAACACCATCGGCACGAGCCACGCGGCCGGGCACAGGCGATAGAAGATGTTGCCCTCGGTCGGCGCGCCGGCGAGAACGATCGCCCCTTGTCCGGCGTAGTTGAGCACCAGGCTCGGAAATACCAGCGTGCCCCATGCGAGTTTGATGGGACGCGCGCCGAAATGGCCCATGTCCGCGTACAGCGCTTCGGCGCCCGTCACGCACAGGAACACCCCGCCGAGGACCGCAAATGCCGCGTGGCCGCCGTGCTGGAGATAGTCGAGGGCGTACCAGGGGTTGAGCGCCCGCAACACGACGGGATGGCGCGCCACCCCGCGGACGCCGAGCACGGCGATGGTCACGAACCACAGCGCCATCACCGGACCGAAGGCGCGGCCGATGCGCGCGGTGCCGAGCGGCTGTACCAGGAAGAGGGCCAGCAGCACCGTCACGGTGAGCGGCAGCACGTAGGGCTGCAGCGAGCGCTCGACGATCGACAGCCCCTCGAGCGCCGACAGTACCGAGATCGCCGGCGTGATCGCGCCATCGCCGTAGATGAGAGCCGCGCCGAACAGGCCGACCGCGACGATGAGCGGGCGCTTGTAGCGCTTGACGCCGAGCAGCGCCATCAGTGCGAGGATGCCGCCCTCGCCGTCGTTGTCGATGCGCAGCGCGAACCCCGCGTACTTCACGCCGGTGACGATGATCAGCGTCCAGACGAGCAGCGATACCACGCCGAGGATGGTCGGCGCGTTGTTGCCGCCGGTGAGATCCAGCACGGTCTTGAAGGTGTAGAGGGGGCTCGTACCGATGTCGCCGAACACCACGCCGAGCGCCCCCACGGCGAGGGCGAGCGACAGCGGCTGCGGGGACTTGTTCCGTGGCATACGGGGGCGGACCGTTCGGGCTTAGACTCCCGGCTCGGGTCGGGAAAAAAGGGGACACCATGTCAGGATCGCGCCGCGAGTTTCTCATGACTTCCTGCGCCGCGCTGCTCGCACCCGGGGTGGCCTCCGCCGGGCAGGGAGAACCGGCGCCGGGGGCCCCGCCGCCCGCCACGCCAGCGCCCGGCTCGCCACCGGCGTTCGGCACCGCGCCGCCGGTCGGTCCCGAGGTGAGCGCAGCGACCTTTGGCGAAGCAGAGAAGCTCATGATGGTGGAGCTCACGGCGGCCGAGCGCGCCCAGGCTGCGCAGAACTGGCGCAGCAGCATGGCGACCCTTCACGAGCGCCGCAGCGGCCCCCGCAAGGTGGCGCTCGCGCCGACACTCGCGCCGTACTCGACCTGGAATCCGGTGCTTCCGGGTCATGGGCCGCTCCCGCAGGCTGAGCGCTTCGTCCGCAGCGAGCGCGATCCGGGGGCGCTGCCCTCTGCCGACGCCGACATCGCTTATGCGCCGCTGTGGAAGCTGGCGCGCTGGATCGAGTCGCGACACTTGAGCTCCGAGCGGCTGACGCGCATTTACCTCGGGCGCATCGCCAGGTTCGATCCGCGGCTGCGCTGCGTCATCACGCTCACGCGGGATCTGGCACTCGCGCAGGCGCGGCGCGCCGATCGGGAGATCGCCGCAGGACACTATCGCGGGCCGCTGCACGGAATTCCGTGGGGCGCGAAGGACCTGCTCGATACCGCGGGGATCCGCACTACCTATGGCGCGGAGCCCTTCGAGGAACGGGTGCCGGACGCCGACGCGGCCGTGGTGCAACGGCTGCACGCCGCCGGCGCGGTGCTCATCGCCAAGTTGAGTCTCGGCGCGCTGGCGCTCAACGACGTGTGGTTCGGCGGGCAGACCATGAACCCCTGGCTGCCGGAGGAGGGCTCTTCCGGATCGAGCGCCGGACCCGGCGCGGCGACCGCGGCGGGGTTGGTCGGCTTCTCGATCGGCAGCGAGACCGAGGGCAGCATCGTGAGTCCGAGCATGCGCTGCGGCCTGACGGGACTGCGACCCACGTTCGGCCGCGTTGCGCGCAGCGGCGCGATGACCTTGTGCTGGTCGCTCGACAAGCTCGGCCCCATGGCGCGCAGCGTCGAGGACGTCATGCTGGTGCTGCAGGCGATCGCGGGGCCCGACGCGGGCGATCTCGGCAGCGTGCCGGCCGCCCTCGAGTTCGACGCCGGTGCCGGCGTCAAGGGACTGAAGGTCGGGTACTTTGCACGCTGGATGCGCGAGGACCCCGCCACTGAGGTCGACCGGCACGTGCTCGGGAAGCTTGCCGCGCTCGGCCTCGAGCCGGTCGAGGTCGCGATCCCCGAGTGGCCGTACGACGATCTCAACACGATCCTGCTCGCGGAGGCCGCCGCAGCTTTCGAGGAGCTGACGCTGAGCGGCAAGGCCGCGGCGATGAAGATGCAGGTCGTGGACGCCTGGCCGAACACGTTCCGGCAAGCGCGCTTCCTCTCCGCGGTCGACTTCGTACAGACGGACCGGCTGCGGCGCG
>DASXKA010000246.1:0-18178 GCA_036497085.1 Steroidobacteraceae bacterium
CGCGGCAAGTACGGCGTGCGCATCGACACCAAGGTGGAGGAGGAGGCGGGCAACCGCGTCAAGATCAAGGTCGACATCAAGGAAGGTAACCGCGCCAAGATCCGCCAGATCAACATCGTCGGCAACACGCGCTTCAAGCCGAAGGAGATCCTCGGCGCCCTCGAACTGAAGACGCCCAACTGGCTCTCCTGGTACAAGCAGGACGACCGCTATTCACGCGAGTCGCTGCAGGGTGACCTGGAGAAGGTGCGCAACTTCTACATGGACCGCGGCTACGCCAACTTCCAGCTCGAGTCGACCCAGGTGGCGATCGCGCCCGAGAAGGAAGACATCTTCATCACCATCAACGTCGACGAGGGCCAGGTCTACAAGATCTCCTCGATCAAGCTCGCCGGGACCTTCGTCGTGCCGCAGGCGGAGCTCGAACGGCTGGTGCTGGTGCATCCGGGCGAGATCTTCGACCGCAAGCTCATCACCTCTTCGCAGGAGCTGATGCAGAACCGTATGGGGCGCGACGGCTACGCCTTCGCCAAGGTCGACCCGGTGCCCACCGCCGACAACAGCAACCACACCGTGTCGCTCACCTTCTTCGTGGATCCCGGCAACCGCGTATACGTGCGCAACATCACCTTCTCGGGTGTCAATCGCATCAACGACGAGGTGCTGCGCCGCGAGCTGCGCCAGCTGGAGGGCGGCTGGCTGTCGAACGTCGCACTCGAGCGCTCCAAGCAGCGCGTTCAGCGCCTGCCGTACGTGAAGACGGTCGAGTTCGAGACCACGCCGGTGGCCGGCGTTCCCGATCAGGTGGACGTCAACTACAAGATAGAGGAAGGCCCGGCCTCGCAGCTCTCCGGCGGCATCGGTTACTCTGCGACCTACAAGTTCCAGCTCAACGCCAGCTTTGCCGACGCCGATTTCCTCGGCACCGGTCAGCGCGTC
Source organism: Steroidobacteraceae bacterium (assembly GCA_036497085.1). GTDB lineage: Bacteria > Pseudomonadota > Gammaproteobacteria > Steroidobacterales > Steroidobacteraceae > 13-2-20CM-66-19. The sequence goes on from DASXKA010000246.1 coordinate 940, forward strand.
GCCGTCGAGCTCAACGGCGGCGCCTTCAGCAAGGTGTACACGGTGGCGTGGACCAATCCCTACACCACCATCGACAACCTGCAGCGCACCATCTCGGCGAGCTACCGCGACGTGACGCAGTTCGTCTCCTCGTCGTCGAACTTCTCCTCGCAGACCCTCACCCTGGGTCCCACCTGGGCCTACCCGATCACCGAGACCATGTACCTGCGCTTCGGCGCGGTGTTCGAATCCTCGCAGCTGCTCACCAACTCGCTCAGCAGCGCCGAGCAGGCGCAGCAGTGGGTGCAGGAGAACGGCCATCCCTACCAGCGACTCGCGCACGATGACGCAAGCAACAACGAGTACGTCTTCTACGGCACGAACTTCAAGAACGTGCAGGCGGTCGTCGGTTGGGACTGGGACACGCGCAACCGCACCCTGTTCGCCGACCGCGGTATGCACCAGGCGGTCAGTCTCTCGGTGACCACGCCGGGGAGCGACGTCAGGTACTGGGTCGGCAACTACCAGTTCCTCAAGTACGTGCCGGTCTGGCACTCGATCGCGCTCTCGTTCCTCGAGGGCGTCGACTACGGCGCGGCGCTCGGCCACACCACTGCCATCCCGCCCTACCGCCAGTTCTTCGGCGGCGGCCCGGACAACGTGCGCGGCTTCCGCGAGAGCCTGCTCGGTCCGCGTGACCAGTTCGGCAACCCCTACGGCGGCAACCTGCGTATCACCAGCCAGAACGAGCTGATTCTGCCGATGCCGTCCAAGTTCGCGCAGACCGCGCGCGTCGCGTTGTTCTACGACATGGGCGGCATCTACGAGACCGGCTCGCACCTGCAGTTCTTCGGTCCGGACAACGTCACGCCCGCGACCTACCGCTTCGCGGGCTTCTCGAGCCTGAGGCGCTCGACCGGCATCGCGGTGACCTGGCTCGCGCCCATCGGGCTATTCCGCTTCAGCCTCGGTCTGCCGCTGAACGCCCGGCGGGGCAACGGCGTGGAGACCTGGGGCGATGAGACCGAGACCTTCCAGTTCTCGGTGGGGCAGGCGTTTTAGCCCTGCGGCCCTGGTCACTTTAGGCGATACTTGGCGTTTGCCGGCCGTCCATGGTCCGCGGCATCACAATATTTTCCAGCATAAGAGGTGGGTGTTCCGTGAATTGTTCGATCAGCAGTCGGGTGGCGGTGTGGATCGTGGCGGCGGCGGGGGTGCTGGTCACGCTGCCGGCGTGGGCCGACGTGAAGATAGCGGTGGTGGACTTCCAGCGGCTGGCGCAGGAGTCGCCGCAGGGCAAGGCCGTCATGGAGGCGATGCGGGCGGAGTTCGCTCCCCGCGAGCGCACGCTGCAGGCGCAGGCGCAGACCATCAAGGCGAAGCAGGACAAGCTGCAGAAGGACAGCGCGACCATGACCGACGAGCAGCGCATCCGGTCCGAGAAGGAGCTGCGCGACGGCGAGCGCGACTTCGAGCGTGCCCGCGGTGAGCTGCAGGACGACGTGACCGCGCGGCGCAACGAGGAGATGTCGCGCCTGCAGCGCACGCTCGTCGAAGAGGTGCGCACCTACGCCAAGGCGCAGAACTACGACGTCGTCGTGAGCAACGAGGCGGTCCTCTACCAGACCCCGAACTTCGACATCACGCCCGCGGTCCTCACCGCTCTGCAGGCGCACGCCGCGGCGGCGCCGGCTGCCAAGCCGGCGGCGACTCCGGCACCGGCGACCGCGCCGCCGTCCAAGCAGAAGTAGCTCCCGGGGCAACCGCCGGCTCTCGCCATGTCCGTCTCGCTGGGGGAGCTCGCAGTCCGCTTCGGTTGCGAGCTGCGGGGTGACCCGGAGGCGCGCGTCGAGCACGTGGCGACGCTCGCGAATGCGGACGCCACCGCGCTCGCCTTCCTCGCCAACCCGCGCTACCGGCCGCAGCTCGCCACCACGCGCGCCGCGGCCGTGGTGCTCAACGCCGAGGCGGCCGCGGGCTGCCCGACGCACGTGCTGCTCGCCGAGAACCCGTACGCGACCTACGCACGCATCGCCGCGGTGCTGCACCCGAGTCCCGCCGCGCCTGCCGGCGTACATCCGACGGCGCTGGTCGCCGCCAGCGCCCGCATCGATGCTTCGGCGCACGTCGGCGCCTTCTGCTCGATCGGCGAACGCGCCGTAGTCGCGGAGCGCAGCGTGGTAGGTCCGCATTGTGTGCTGGAAGAGGACGTGAGGCTTGGGCCCGACGTGCGCCTCGCGGTGCGCGTCACGGTGCACCGCGGCGTCGTGGTCGGCACGCGCACCGTGGTGCAGTCGGGCGCGGTGCTCGGCGGCGACGGCTTCGGCTACGCGCCCGAGCGCGGCGCGTGGATCAAGGTGCCGCAGGTGGGAGCGGTGTCCGTCGGCGCCGACGTCGAGATCGGTTGCAACACCACCATCGACCGTGGCGCCATCGAGGACACGGTGATCGAGGAGGGGGTCAAGCTCGACAACCTCATTCAGATCGGACACAACGTGCGCATCGGGGCGCACACGGCCATCGCCGCCTGCACCGGGATCTCCGGCAGCACCACCATCGGCAAGCGCTGCATGATCGGTGGCCACGTCGGCTTCGCCGGTCACATCAGCATCGCCGACGACGTCGTCATCACGGGCTTTTCGGCGGTGAGCCGCTCGATTCCCAAGCCCGGCGTATACTCCAGCACCATACCCTTCGAGGAGGCACACAGCTGGCGGCGCCTGGTCGCGCGCTTCAAGCGCAGCGGTCTGCTCGAGGAGCGCGTGCGCATGCTGGAACGCGCCGCCGGCATCAAATCCAGGCAGGAAGAGGACTCATGAGCGAAGCCGTCCAACTCGACATGCAGGCAATCCTCGAGCGCCTGCCGCACCGTTACCCGTTCCTGCTGGTCGACCGGGTACTCGAATGCCGACCCGGCGAGAGCATTCGCGCGCTGAAGAACGTCACCTACAACGAGCCGTTTTTTCCCGGCCATTTTCCCCACCGTCCCGTGATGCCGGGGGTGATGATCATCGAGGCGCTGGCGCAGGCGGCCGGCATCCTGTGCTTCATCACCGCCAACGTGATTCCGGACGAGGACACGCGCTTTTATTTCGTCGGCATCGACAACGCGCGCTTTCGCAAGCCCGTGCTGCCCGGTGATCAGCTGGTGCTGACGGCGCAGCTCGAGCGCTCGCTGCGCGGCATCTGGAAGTTCTCGACCATCGCGCTGGTCGGCGATAAGGAGGTCGCGCACGCGGACATGATGGTCGCGCCGGAGTCCGGCGGATGATCGACCCGCGCGCGGTGGTGTCGCCCGAGGCGCGCCTCGCTGCGGACGTTACGGTGGGCCCGTTCTCGGTAATCGGGCCCGGTGTGGAGATCGGCCCGCGTACCCTGGTGGGTCCGCACGCCGTGATCAGCGGGCCGACCACCATCGGCGCCGACAACCACGTGTTCCAGTTCGCCTCCATCGGCGATGCGCCGCAGGACAAGAAGTACCGCGGCGAGCCGACGCGGCTCGTGATCGGCGAGCGCAACGTGTTCCGCGAGTTCTGTACTGTCAACCGCGGCACGACCCACGACAAGGGTGTCACGCGCATCGGCGACGACAACCTCCTCATGGCCTGCGCGCACGTCGCCCATGACTGCGTGGTGGGCAGCCACGCCGTATTCGCCAACTGCGCGGTGCTCGGCGGCCACGTCGAGATTGGCGACTGGGTCATTCTCGGGGGGCTGTCTGCCGTGCACCAGTTCTCGAAGGTTGGCGCCCACTCCTTTCTGGCCGGTGGCGCGATCGTGCGCCAGGACGTGCCGCCCTACGTTATGGTGGCAGGCAATCCGGCCGCACCCTATGCGGTCAATGCCGAGGGCCTGAAGCGCCGCGGCTACACCGAGGATCAGATCCGCGCCATCCGCGATGCCTACCGGGTCGTCTACCGCTCGGATCTGAGGCTCAGCGAGGCCGTGGCGCGCCTCGAGCCGCAGGCGCGCGAGCGCCCCGAGATCCGCGCCTTCGTCGACTTCATCCAGGCCGCCACCCGCAGCATCGTGCGATGAGCGCCTTGCCGGTGCGCGACGCCGCCGCGGCGCCGTTGCGCGTCGGTATCGTCGCGGGCGAGCACTCCGGGGACCAGCTGGGAGCCGCGCTCATCGCGGCGCTGAGTGAGCGTGTTCCGGCGCTCGAGTGCTTCGGCGTGGCAGGCCCCAGAATGATCGCGGCCGGTTGTGAGGCCTGGGCGGGAGCTGACAGCCTCGCCGTCATGGGACTCGCCGAGGTGCTGCGCGACCTGCCGCGTCTCGTGCGCCTGCGCGCCGACCTCGTGGCCCGTTTCATCACCGCGCGTCCCGACGTCTTCGTCGGCATCGACTCCCCGGAGTTCAACCTCGCGCTCGCCGGACGCCTGAAGCGCGCCGGAATACGCTGCGTTCAGTACGTGAGCCCGCAGGTCTGGGCCTGGCGACCGGGGCGCGTGCGCACCATCGGCCGCGACACCGACCTGGTGCTGTGCCTGCTGCCCTTCGAGAGCGAGTTCTACGCGCAGCAGGCGGTGCGTGCCGAGTTCGTCGGCCATCCGCTCGCCGATCAGATCCCGCTCGAGGTGGATACGGCCGCAGCGCGCGCGGCGCTCGGAATTGCGCCCGCTGCGCGTCTGATCGCGCTGCTGCCCGGCAGCCGCCTGTTCGAGGTGGCGCACCTGGCGGCGCCGCTCGCCGCCGCCGCCACCTGGATTCACGAGCGGCGGCCGGAGTTTCAATACATCGCTCCGATGGCCTCCGCAGCGGTGCGTGAGTGCTTTGAGAGGCAGTTGGCGCAAGCCCCGGAAAAGGCCGCAATTCGCCTCATCGACGGGCAGGCGCAGCGGGTGCTGGCGGCCGCGGATGCGGCGTTGGTGGCTTCCGGCACTGCCACACTCGAGACTCTACTATCGGGCAGACCGATGGTGGTGGCGTATAAGGTGAGCTGGCTCACGGCCTTCATCGTGCGCACGCTCGGGCTCGTCAAGGTGCCGTACTTCTCGCAACCGAACCTGCTCGCCGGCCGCCTCCTGGTGCCGGAGTTCTACCAGCGCCAGGTCACCGGCGAGGCCATGGGATCCGCGCTGCTCGCCGAGATCGACAACCCCGCACACCTCGCGGAGTTGCGCGAGGAGTTCGCGCGCATTCATCGCGCTCTGCGCCGCGGGGGCGCCGGGCTCGCGGCCGACGCCGTGCTCGCGTGCGCCCGCCGGACGCCTGAGCGGACGTCACGATGAGGGCACACACGCCGATCGCGCACCGGCGGATTGCGGGAGTCGACGAGGCCGGCCGCGGGCCGCTCGCGGGTCCGGTCGTGGCGGCGGCCGTCATTCTCGATCCGCGGCGCCGCATCCGCGGGCTCGCCGACTCGAAGATCCTGCCGCCGCAGGAGCGCACGCGCCTCGCCGGGCTCATCCGCGGCCGCGCGCTCGCCTGGTCGATCGCCTGGGCCGATCGTGAGGAGATCGACGCACTCAACATCCTCGAGGCGACCCTGCTCGCGATGCGCCGGGCGCTGCTCGGGCTGCCGATCTGTCCGACCCACGTCAAGGTCGATGGCAACCGCTGCCCGTGCCTGGAGGATCTGCGTCTCGGGTGCACCTTCGAGGCAATCGTCGACGGCGACGCGACCGTCGCCGCGATCAGTGCTGCCTCGATCCTCGCCAAGACGCATCGCGACGCCATGATGCAGGCGCTGGATGCCTGCTATCCCGGCTTCGAGCTCGGCCGTCACAAGGGCTACGGCACACCGGCGCACCTGAAGGCGCTGCGCCGCCGCTCGCCTTCACCGCTGCATCGCCGCTCCTTCAGTCCCATGCGCTAGGACGACTTGCTAGCATCCCCACCGATGTCGCCCGGCTTCATTCACCTGCGCCTGCACAGCGAGTACTCGCTCAGCGACAGCGTCGTGCGGGTGCCGGAGCTGATCGCGGCTGTGGCCGCCGCGGACATGCCGGCCGTGGCCGTCACCGACCGGAACAACCTGTTCGCGATGGTGAAGTTCTATCGCGAGGCGCTGCAGGGGGGCGTCAAGCCCATCGTGGGGGTCGACCTCACGGTGCGCGAGGAGGGCGAGCGGCGCGAGGCGAGCCGCCTGACGCTCCTCTGTCAGAGCCAGGACGGCTACCGCAACCTCGCGCGGCTCGTTTCGCGCGCCTACCTCGAAGGCCAGGAGCGCGGCGTGCCGCGGCTCGAGCGCGACTGGCTGACGCCCGCGAGCCTCGCCGGCCTGATCGCGCTCTCCGGCGCTACCGAGGGGGACGTGGGGCGGGCGCTGGTGAACGGCCGCGAGGCGGACGCCGAGGCCGCGCTCGAGCGCTGGCGCGCTTTGCTGCCGGGGCGCTACTACCTCGAGCTGCAACGCCTCGGCCGTCAGTTCGAAGAGACCTACATCGCGGGCGCGGTGACGCTCGCCGCGCGGCATCGCCTGCCGGTGGTCGCCACCAACGACGTGCGCTTCATCCGCGCCGACGAGTTCGAGTCCCACGAGGCGCGCGTGTGTATCCACGACGGCGCCCTGCTCGCGGACGCCGCGCGGGTGCGCCGCTATACGCGCCAGCAGTACCTGCGCAGCCCCGCCGAGATGTCCGCGCTGTTCGCCGACCTGCCCGAAGCGCTCGCGAACTCGGTCGAGATCGCGCGCCGCTGCAGCCTGGAGCTCACCCTGGGAGAGGCGCGGCTGCCGCAGTACCCCGTGCCTGCGGGCGTCAGCACCGAGGACTTCCTGCATGCGGAAGCCGCGCGCGGGCTCGGCCGGCGCTTCCCGGCCGGCGCCGCTGCCGCCTACCGGGAGCGGCTCGCGAGCGAGCTCGCCGTCATCTGCCAGATGGGGTTCGCCGGCTATTTTCTCATCGTCGCCGACTTCATCCGCTGGGCGCGCGAGAACGGCGTGCCGGTCGGTCCGGGCCGCGGCTCGGGCGCCGGCTCGCTGGTCGCCTACAGCCTGGGGGTGACGGATCTCGATCCGCTCGCGCACGACCTGTTGTTCGAGCGCTTCCTCAACCCCGAGCGCGTGTCGATGCCGGACTTCGACATCGACTTCTGCATGGACGGCCGCGACCGCGTGATCGAGTACGTCGCCGGCAAGTACGGCCGCGAGCGCGTCTCACAGATCATCACCTACGGCACCATGGCGGCCAAGGCGGTGGTGCGCGACGTCGGGCGCGTGCTCGGCATGCCCTACGGCTACGTAGACCGCATCGCCAAGCTCATCCCCTTCGAGCTCGGCATCACGCTCGACACGGCGCTCGAGAAGGAGCCGGAGCTCAAGCGCCTCTATCAGGGTGAGGACGAGGTGAGGAACCTCATCGACCTGGCGCGCTCGCTCGAGGGCCTCACCCGCAACGCAGGCATGCACGCCGGCGGGGTGGTCATCGCGCCCTCGGTGCTCACCGACTTTGCGCCGCTCTATTGCGATGCCGACGGCGGCAGTGTCGTCACCCAGTTCGACAAGGACGACGTCGAGGCGGCGGGCCTCGTAAAGTTCGACTTCCTCGGGCTGCGCACCCTCACGATCATCGACCGTGCGGTGCGGCTCATCAACCACGCGGCTCCGGCGGGCAGCGCGCCGCTCGAGATCGGCGCGCTGCCTATGGACGATGCGCCGACTTATGCGCTGCTCAAGTCCTGCCGCACGACCGCGGTGTTCCAGCTCGAGTCGCGCGGCATGAAGGACCTGATCCGGCGGCTGCAGCCGGACTGCTTCGAGGACATCGTGGCACTGGTGGCGCTGTTCCGCCCCGGCCCGCTGCAGTCCGGCATGGTCGATGACTTCATCAACCGCAAGCACGGCCGCAGTGACGGGCCGATCGACTATCTGCATCCGAGCCTCGAGTCGATCCTGAAGCCCACCTACGGCGTCATCCTCTATCAGGAGCAGGTGATGCAGATCGCGCAGACGCTCGCCGGCTATACGCTCGGCGGCGCCGACCTGTTGCGGCGTGCGATGGGCAAGAAGAAGGCGGAGGAGATGGCACAGCAGCGCTCGGTGTTCACCGCCGGGGCGGTGGCGCGCGGCGTGCGCGAGCGCCTGGCCGAGCACATCTTCGATCTGATGGAGAAGTTCGCCGGCTACGGCTTCAACAAGTCACACTCCGCCGCCTACGCGCTGCTCGCGTACCAGACGGCGTACCTCAAGGCCCATCACCCCGCGGACTTCATGGCCGCCGTGTTGTCGGCCGACATGGACCACACCGACAAGGTCGTGACCCTCATCAAGGAATGCAGCGACATGGGGCTCGAGGTGCTGCCGCCCGACGTCAACGCCTCGCGTTACGAGTTCGCGGCCGACGGCGAGCGCCGCATCCGCTACGGACTCGGTGCCGTGCGGGGCGTCGGCGCCGGCGCGGTCGACGGTCTGATCGAGGAGCGCAGCGCGCGCGGACCGTTCCGGAGCCTCGAGGATCTGTGTCGGCGGCTCGACCTGGCCCGGGTCAACCGGCGCGTGCTGGAAGCACTGTTGCGCGCCGGGAGCCTCGATGCCCTCGGCGCCAACCGCGCGACCCTGATGAGCCGGCTCGCGAGTGCCATGCAGCTCGGCGACCAGAACACGCGCGCCCACGCCGCCGGGCAGGACGATCTCTTCGGGGGCCTCAGCAGCGCGGAGCCGCCTCCGCTGCCGCAGAGCGCGGCGATACTGCCGGAGTGGAGCGAGGCAGTGCGCCTCAGCGGCGAGCGCGAGACGCTCGGCCTGTACCTCACCGGCCATCCGCTGCGGCGCTTCGAGGCGAGCCTCTTCCGTTTCGTCTCGCATCGCATCGGCGATCTGGTCGGCGACCGTCCGGCGGCGGGCATCGAGCCGGGGCGCTTCGGCACGGGCAAGCCCGTTACGGTCGCCGGTCTCATCGACGAGGTGAAGAAGCGTGGCCCGCGGGTGATCCTGACGCTCGATGACCGCACCGGGCGTCTCGAAGTCATGCTGTTCGAGGAGACCTGGCAGAAGCACCGCGACCTCGTCGTCAAGGACGCGCTGGTATTGGTGGAGGGGACGCTGCGCTTCGATGAGTTCAGCGACTCGTGGCGGCTCTCCGCCCGGCGCGTGAGCGAGCTCGAGCGGCTGCGCGAGCAGGAGGCGCGGCGCGTCGTGCTGCGCTGCTCGGAGGCCGATCTCCCGCGGCTCACCGAACGCCTCGCCGCGATCCTCGAGCCCTGGCGTCCCGGCCCCTGTCCGGTCACCATCGAATACACGACCGCATCGGCCAGCGGCGCGCTCAATCTGAGCGCCGAGTGGAGTGTGCGCGCCAGCCGCGAGCTCCTCGAGCAGCTCGAGGGCCTGGTGGGTAACGCGGCGCTCGAGGTGCTGTACGCGGCGCCGGCGGCGACCCCGGGCGGGGCCTTCTCGGCCGACGGCCGCTGAGGGCTTACTTGCGTAATCGTCGGCTCCTTACGTAACCTCGCCGCTCCGCCGTTAAGCGGCCTAGAGTCCGGCACCTGACACCTTCATGGCAGTTTCCTTCCTTGACTTCGAACAGCCGATCGCCGAGCTCGAAGCGAAGATCGAGGAGCTGAAGCACGTCACCTCGGAATCCGAGGTCAACATCCAGGACGAGATCGGGCGGCTGCAAGCCAAGAGCCGCCAGCTCACGCAGAGCATCTTCGCGAACCTGACACCCTGGCAGATCACGCAGCTCGCGCGACATCCGCACCGGCCCTACACGCTCGACTACGTGGCCGCCATCTGCAGCGAATTCCATGAGCTGCACGGCGATCGTATGTACGCCGACGATCTGGCGATCGTCGGCGGGCTGGGGCGCATCGACGAGCGCGCGGTGGTGCTGATCGGTCACCAGAAGGGCCGTGACACCAAGGAGCGCGTGCGGCGCAACTACGGCATGCCGAAGCCCGAGGGCTACCGCAAAGCGCTGCGCCTCATGCATCTGGCCGAGCGCTTTGGGCTGCCGCTGGTGACGCTGATCGACACCCAGGGCGCGTACCCCGGCGTAGGCGCCGAGGAGCGCGGCCAGAGCGAGGCGATCGCGCGCAACCTGTTCGAGATGTCGGTGCTGCGCGTGCCGATCGTCACCGTGGTCACCGGCGAGGGGGGCTCGGGCGGAGCGCTGGCGATCGGCGTTTCCGACCGCCTGATGATGCTCCAGTACAGCACCTATTCGGTGATCTCTCCGGAGGGCTGCGCCTCGATCCTGTGGAAGAGCCAGGACAAGAAGGAAGTGGCGGCCGAGTCGCTCAACCTCACGGCCGACCGGCTGCTGAAGCTCGGCCTCGTCGACGAGGTGATCGAGGAGCCGCTCGGCGGCGCGCACCGCGACCCGGCCACGACCGCGGCGCGCTTGAAGGCTGCGCTGATCCGCTACCTCGACGAGCTCGATGCGCTGCCGCGCGATCAGCTGCGGGCGGCGCGCGCCGCCAAGATCGCCTCCTTCGGCGTGTACTCCGAAAACGCGGCGTGATGGACGGCGGAGAAGATGGGGCGAAAGCCGGAGGATTTCGGCGCGCGCTGGCTCGGCAGGCGCCTGAAAGAGCTGCTGCCCGGGTTCCCTGAGCGCGAGCTGTGCGTCGCCTTCAGCGGCGGCGCCGATTCGACCGCGCTGCTCGCGGCGCTCGCGCGGCTGCGGCTCCCGCCGAACGCGCTGCGTGCCGTACACGTCGACCATGGACTGCATGCGGACTCGGGATCGTGGGCCGCGCGGGCCGTCGCGGTCGCGCGGGTCCTGAGCGTGCCGTGTGAGGTGCTGGAGGCGAAGGTGGTGCGCGCTCGCGGCGAATCGCCCGAGGCACGCGCGCGCGCGGCGCGCTACCGGCTGCTGACCGGCGCGCTGCGCTCCGGCGAGGTACTGCTCACCGCGCATCACGAGGACGATCAGCTCGAGACGGTGCTGCTCATGCTGCTGCGCGGCGCGGGGGTCGCGGGACTCGCGGCGATGCCCGAGCTCGTGCCGTTCGCAGGCGGCTTCCTGGCTCGCCCGCTCCTCACGCGTTCCCGAGCCGAGCTCGAGGCTTTCGTGCACGCCGAGGGACTGCCTCACCTCGAGGACCCGAGCAACCTGGACGAGGGCCTCGACCGCAACTTTCTGCGGCGGCGCGTGCTGCCGCTGGTCCGCGGCCGCTGGCCGGGAGCCGCCGCGACCGTGGGTCGTACGGCGCGCCATGCCGCCGAAGCGCAGCAGCTGCTCGAGAGCCTGGCGCGTGCCGACCTGAGTGCCGCCCGCCACGGCGACTCGCTCCTGGCGAGCGCGCTCCGCGCTCTGCCGCCGGAGCGCCGGCGCAACGCCCTGAGGTTCTGGATCGCCGCGCGCGACTTTGCGGTACCGCCGGCTACGCGCCTCGCGGAGATCGCAGGCCCGATGCTCGCGGCCCGGGCCGATGCGCAGCCCGCGATCGAGTGGCCCGGAGTGCGTCTCGAGCGGCACGCCGGGCTCCTCACGCTGTACGCCGCGGGCGACGCGACCGGGGCCGCAGCGGTGGGCGGATCGGCCGCGCCGGGCGAGCTCGCGTGGACGTGGCGCGCCGAGCCCCGCTGCCGACTGCCCGAGGGCCTCGGGCAGATCGAGCTCCGGGCCGACACCTACGGGCCGGTGAGTCTCGCTGCGCTTCCGGCACGGCTCACGATCCGCTGGCGGCGGGGCGGCGAGCGACTCGTCGTCGCGCCCGGCCGGCCGCGGCGCACGCTGAAGAGCCTGCTGCGCGAATCCGGGCTGCCTCCCGGCGAGCGGGCACGGCTGCCGCTCGTCTACGGCGGTGCCCGGCTGCTCGCGGTCGCCGATCTATGGCTCGATGAGTCGGTGCAGGCCGCTCCGGGAGCCCGCCGCCGCGCGCGCTTCGTGTGGACCAAAGCCGGCATCGCAGCGGGGGCGGCGCGACCGAGACGGCGCACGAGCGCCTGAGATGTGCTAACGTGCTGGCCCGTCGTCGACCTGCCCAATCTGCGGCAGCGACCTCACGCGACGGGTAAATCCTGCGAGAGTTATGACGCGTTTCGTATTCGTCACCGGCGGCGTCGTGTCCTCCCTGGGCAAGGGCATCGCCTCCGCCTCGCTCGGCGCGATCCTCGAGGCGCGCGGCCTCAAGATCGCCATGGTCAAGCTCGATCCGTACATCAATGTGGATCCGGGGACCATGAGCCCCTTCCAGCACGGCGAGGTGTTCGTCACCTCGGATGGCACCGAGACGGACCTCGATCTCGGGCACTACGAGCGCTTCGTGCGCACCACCACGGGGCGTAACAGCAACTTCACCACCGGGCGCATCTACGAGCGCGTGATCGCCAAAGAGCGCCGCGGCGACTATCTCGGGGCAACGGTTCAGGTCATCCCGCACATCACCGACGAGATCAAGCGCTGCATCAAGCTCGGCGCCGACGGCGCCGACGTCTGCATGGTCGAGATCGGCGGCACCGTTGGCGACATCGAGTCGCTGCCGTTCCTCGAGGCCATCCGCCAGCTCGGCGTGGAGCTCGGCCGTAGCAATTGCGTGTACATGCATCTGACGCTGGTGCCGGTGGTGGGCGGCTCGCACGAGGTCAAGACCAAGCCGACCCAGCACTCGGTCAAGGAGCTGCGCGGCATCGGCATCCAGCCCGACGTGCTGCTGTGCCGCTGCAAGCACCCGCTGCCCGAGGAGCAACGGCGCAAGATCGCGCTCTTTACCAATGTCGAGGAGCGCGCCGTGATCTCCGCGGTCGACGCCGACGACATCTACCGCATCCCGATCCTGCTGCACGAGCAGGCGCTCGACGACATCGTGGTCGACAAGCTGCGCCTCACCGTACCGCCGACCGACCTCGCCGAGTGGCGTCACGTCGTGAGTGCCAAGTCCAACCCCGACGGGCAGGCGGACATCGCGATGGTCGGCAAGTACGTGCAGATCCGCGATTCCTACCTTTCGCTCCACGAGGCCCTGATGCACGCCGGCCTGAAGAGCCGCACGCGCGTCAACATCCACTACATCGAGTCGACCGACATCGAGCAGCACGGCACGCACATGCTCAAGGGCATGGATGCGATCCTGGTGCCGGGTGGGTTCGGCGAGCGCGGCATCGAGGGCAAGATCCAGGCGGTGCGCTTCGCTCGCGACCAGCGGGTGCCGTACCTGGGGATCTGCCTGGGGATGCAAGTCGCGGTCGTGGAGTTCGGCCGCCACATGCTCGGGTTCACCGACGCCAACAGCACTGAGTTCAACCGCGCCAGCCCCCATCCCGTGATCGCGCTCATTTCCGAGTGGCAGGACCAGATGCACGGCTCGCAGACGCGCAGCGAGGGCTCCGAAAAGGGCGGCACGATGCGCCTTGGCGCGCAGGAGGTGCTGCTCGGAGCGGGCACGCGCGCCCGCGAGCTCTACGGGCGCGACGTCATCATGGAGCGGCACCGGCACCGCTACGAGTTCAACAACAACTACCTCGAGCGCTACCGGCAGGCCGGCATGCGCTTCTCCGGCTTCTCGCGCGACGGCCTGGTCGAGGTGATCGAGCTGGCCAACCACCCATGGTTCGTCGCCACGCAGTTCCACCCCGAGTTCACTTCCACGCCCCGTGACGGGCACCCGCTCTTTACGGGCTTCATCCGTGCCGCGCGCGCGCAGCGCGCCGCGCAGCTCCCGCAGGCCGCCGGGGCCTAGTATGAAGCTCGCATCGGACATTGCGCCGCGCTGTCCTGCTGCGCGCAAGCCCGGGGCCGTGGCGACCTAGCACTCGAGGCGACGCGACCTACATGCAACTGGCAGGACACGAAGTCGGAATTGAGCGGCCGCTGTTCCTCATCGCCGGTCCGTGCGTCGTCGAGGGGCAGGCGCTCACCGAGGAAATCGCCGGGAGGCTGAAGGAGATCACCGGCCGCCTCGCCGTGCCCTTCGTCTTCAAGGCGTCCTACGACAAGGCGAACCGTTCCTCGCGCACCTCCTTCCGCGGCCTCGGGATCGAGGCCGGGCTCAAGGTTCTCGAGCACGTGCGCAGCCGCATCGGCGTGCCCGTGCTCACCGACGTGCACGAGGACAGCCCGCTCGCCGAGGTGGCTGCAGTGGTCGACGTGCTGCAGACGCCGGCCTTTCTCTGCCGCCAGACCAACTTCATCGTGAACACCGCGTCGCAGGGCAAGCCCGTCAACATCAAGAAGGGCCAGTTTCTCTCGCCGTGGGAGATGCAGAACGTGGTCGACAAGGCGCGCTCGACCGGCAATCAGGCGATCCTGGTGTGCGAGCGCGGCTACTCGTTCGGTTACAACAACCTGGTGTCGGACATGCGCTCGCTGTCGGTGCTGCGCGGGACCGGCTGCCCGGTCGTGTTCGACGCGACGCACTCGGTACAGCTGCCGGGCGGGCAGGGCACCTCCTCCGGCGGGCAGCGCGAGTTCATACCGGTGCTGGCGCGGGCGGCGGTCGCCGCCGGGGTCGCGGGGCTCTTCATGGAGACGCACCCACGACCGGAGGAAGCGCTCTCCGACGGACCGAATGCCTGGCCGCTGGCGCGCATGGAGCCGCTGCTCACGACGCTCACCGAGCTCGATCGGGCGGTCAAGGCGGCGCCGCTCGAGGAGTCATTGTTATGAGCCGTGTCAGCGAAGTGCGCGGCCGCGAGATCCTGGATTCTCGCGGCAACCCGACGGTCGAAGTCGACGTGCTGCTCGATTCGGGCGCGCTCGGGCGCGCGGCCGTGCCCTCGGGCGCATCCACCGGGAGTCGCGAGGCGGTCGAGCTGCGCGACGGCGATAAGCAGCGCTACGGCGGCAAGGGAGTACTCAAGGCGGTCGAGCACGTGAATACGGTGCTCCAGGGCGCGGTCCTCGGGCTGGACCCGCGCGAGCAGGCCGTGCTCGATGCACGCATGATCGAGCTCGACGGCACCGACAACAAAGGGCGTCTCGGCGCCAACGCCATTCTCGGCGTCTCGCTCGCCGCGGCGCGCGCGGCGGCCGCCGATGCCCGGCTGCCGCTCTACCGGCACCTCGCGCGCCTCCTGCCGCGGCAGCACGAGCCGGTGATGCCGGTGCCGCAGATGAACATCGTCAACGGCGGTGCGCACGCCAACAACAGTCTCGACGTGCAGGAGTTCATGATCCTGCCCGTGGGCGCCCCGAGCTTCCGCGAGGCGCTGCGCTACGGCGCCGAGGTATTCCACACGCTGAAGAAGCTGCTGGCCGACCGGGGCCTGTCCACTGCGGTCGGCGATGAGGGCGGCTTCGCTCCGAGCCTCGAGTCGAACGAGGCGGCCCTCGGCCTGATCCTCGAGGCGATCGAGAAGGCCGGCTACCGGGCCGGGCGCGACATCTGTCTGGGGCTCGACGTGGCGAGCTCGGAGTTCTTCCGCGACGGCCGCTACGAGCTCGAGTCGGAGAAGCGCGCCTTCACCGCAGCCGAGTTCGCCCGCTATCTCGCCAGCCTCGCCGGCAAGTACCCGATCGTGACCATCGAGGATGGCATGAGCGAAGGCGACTGGGCGGGATGGGCGGAGCTCACCGGCCTGCTCGGCAGCAAGCTGCAGCTGGTGGGCGACGACGTATTCGTCACCAACACGAAGATCCTGCGCGAGGCGATCGATAAGCGCATCGCCAACGCGATCCTCATCAAGCCCAATCAGATCGGCACGCTCACCGAGACACTCGCCTGTATCGACATGGCCGATAAGGCACGCTACGCGTCGGTGATCTCGCACCGCTCCGGTGAGACCGAGGACAGCACCATCGCCGATATCGCGGTGGCGACTCCCGCCACCCAGATCAAGACCGGATCGTTGTCGCGCTCCGACCGCATCGCCAAGTACAACCAGCTGCTGCGCATCGAGGCGGAGCTCGGCCAGGTGCGTTTCGCGGGCCGGGACGCCTTTCCCGCGCGGCCGTGACGGCCTTCGCGACGAGGGCGGCGCGGTCTGCTACGCTGTCGCTCCCATGAAGTGGCTCGCCGCCGCGCTGGCTGTCGTCCTCATCCTGCTGCAGTACCGGATCTGGGTCTCCGACAACGGCGTACGTCAGGTGGAGCGCCTCAGGCAGGCGGTGGCCACGCAGCAGGCCGAGGACGCCCAGCTCACCGAGCGTAACCGCCAGCTCGCGGCCGAGGTGCGCGATCTCAAGACCGGCATGGATGCGCTCGAGGAGCGCGCCCGCAGCGATCTCGGCATGATTGCCCGCAACGAGACCTTCTATCAGGTAGTGCCCGCCCGCCCCCCAGAGGCGCCTCCGCCGACGCGGACCGCGGCTCGCTGAGCCGGAGCGCTGCCGCGCCAGCGCAACCATGGCACTTAGCTTGCGACTTGCCAATGTGGGGCGAAAGTCGCGCCTTTCGCCCCGGCGTCAAACGAAGTTGAGGCGCCCTCCGCTGAAAGCGCCGCGTTCGCGACTTGCCCCGGAGGGGCGAAAGTCACGCCTTTCGCCCCGGCGTCAAACGAAGTTGAGGCGCCCTCCGCTGAAAGCGCCGCAGGCGACTTTCAGCCCATGAGATATTGGCTCGTCATGCCCGCAGCGGGCTCAGGCCGGCGCTTTAAGGGCGATGCACCGAAGCAGTACGCACCCCTCCTCGGGCGCACCGTCATCGAGTGGGCGCTCGCGCCATTTCTGGCGGATCGCCGCTGCACGCACGCCGTGGTGGTGATCGCGGAGTCGGACTCCGCCTGGCAGCGTGTGGCCGCGCGTGCCGGGAACGAGCGGCTCGCGGCGACCTCTGGGGGCAGTGAGCGCAGCGTCTCGGTGCGCCGCGGCCTCGCCACGCTCGAGGGCCGGGCCGGTGCCGACGACTGGGTGCTGGTGCACGACGCCGCGCGCCCGTGCCTCGCGCCCGGGGACCTCGACAGGCTGATCGAGGGTGTAGGTGAGACCGGTTCGGGCGGACTGCTGGCGGTGCGCGCCACCGATACCCTGAAGGAGGCGCGCGCAGGCGCGGCGGGCCAGGGCTCCGCGGTGGCGCGCACCGTCGACCGGACGGATCTGTGGCGCGCGCTCACCCCGCAGATGTTCCGTTTCGGTCCCCTGTGCGCGGCCCTCGATGCGGCGCACGCCGCGGGCCGCCACCCCACCGACGAGGCGCAGGCGCTCGAGTGGCGCGGCGAGAGCCCACTGCTCGTCGAGGGGCTTGCGACCAACCTGAAGCTCACTTCGGGCGAGGATCTGGCGCTCG
This sequence comes from Steroidobacteraceae bacterium, assembly GCA_036497085.1. Taxonomy (GTDB): domain Bacteria; phylum Pseudomonadota; class Gammaproteobacteria; order Steroidobacterales; family Steroidobacteraceae; genus 13-2-20CM-66-19. The sequence continues at coordinate 17,968 of DASXKA010000246.1, forward strand.
CCGAGGCCGTGCTGCGCGCGTGGAGGCCGGCGTGAGGATCGGATCGGGACTCGACGTGCATGCTTTTGGCCCGGGCGATCATCTCATGCTCGGGGGCGTGCGGATCGCGCACAGCCGCGGCGTGGTGGCGCATTCGGACGGGGACGTGGTGCTGCACGCGCTGTGCGACGCGCTGCTCGGCGCGGCCGGGCTCGGCGACATCGGTCAGCAC
>DASXKA010000247.1:0-10319 GCA_036497085.1 Steroidobacteraceae bacterium
AGCGGACTCGTCTCCTCATCGAGCACCGAGTCCGGCGACATGCCGTAGACCTCGGAGGTCGAGGGAAACACCAGGCGCTTGCCGTACTTGACGCACTGGCGCACCACGGCGAGGTTGGCCTCGAAGTCGAGCTCGAACACCTTGAGCGGATGGGTCACGTACTGCGCGGGATTCGCGATCGCTACCAGCGGCACGATCACGTCGCACTTCTTGACGTGATACTCCACCCACTCCCGGTTGATGGTGATATCGCCTTCCAGGAAATGAAAACGGTCGTTCTTCGGCAGATCCCCGAGCTTGTTATCGGCGAGGTCCATGCCGTAGACGTCCCAGTCGCGCGTCCGCAGGATCGCGTCGGTGAGGGCGCTGCCGATGAAGCCGTTCACGCCGAGAATCATGATCTTCAGTGCCATAAGCGTCCTCGCCCGCCGCGCCTGTGCGCGGGCAACAAAGCAGAGAATTTTAGCATTTTTAGTGACATGGCGCGGAAGGCCCACTGATTCCCGCCGCATGCGCATGCGCGCAGAAAGCCGCCACCTGCGTTTTCTCGAGAGCACTCCAGTCCGCGAGCTGTGCGGCGAGCCGGGCATGCATGCCGGCGTAGGTATCGGTTTCCTGCAGGTTCGGAGCCGTATCGGCGTCATCGAGCAGCTGGCTGAAGGAATAGATCTGCTCGTTCAGCATGCCCGGATAGTTGAGGTTGGCTTCCGAGCCCTTGATGTTGACCTGCATCAGCAGGCCCTCAATCTTCGAAGCCGCGGCGGAGAGCGCCGCACCCTCGGTCTCGAGGGCGGCGCCGCGGCGTTTGTCCGTGGCCCTGGCTAACGCGGTGACGCCGGCCTTCACGGCGCGTATCTCATTGACGGCGCGATGCAGCGCGTCCTGATCGCGGTAAACCTCCATGGCGAGATCGAATTTCTGCCTGAGGCCCGCGAGCGCCGATTCCCGGTCACGCGGATCGGGGGCGATGGTGAGCGCGGCGGTCTGTGTCTGGCCGCCGTAGCCGAGGCGCAGCGTGTACGCTCCCGGCAGGACGATCGGACCACGCGGCGGGACGCCCGCATAAAAGGCGCCCGGAATCTGCACCGGGTCGTCATAGCGCAGATCCCACACGAAGCGGTTCATCCCCTTGAGCGCCGGCAGCGTGTCGACCGGCTGAATCAGGTCGGGCCATTCGGGCGGCTGCTCTGGCCCCTTTGCCTTGGCGCTCGACAGGTGGCGCACCACGCGCCCCGCCGCGTCGAAGATCTCGAGAGTCACCGGACCCGTTGGCTCCGCGGGGAGGTAGTAGTCGATAAGAGCCCCGGCCGGCGGGTTCTGGCCTGACGGCGGACGCTTGTCGACCTGATCGGGAAAGTAGAGACGGTAGCCGGTCTGTGGCGAATAGAGGAAGGCCCCCGAGGCGGCGCCGGCGGCGGCGACCTGACGCAGCGGCGTCACGTCGTCCAGGATCCAGAAGGAGCGACCGTGGGTCGCGGCCGCCAGATCGTTGCCCCTCAGCACGAGGTCGTGAACCGGCGAGCGCGGCAGATTGAGCCGCAGGCTCTGCCAGTGCTGCCCGGCATCGAACGAGACGGACACGCCGGTTTCCGTGGCGGCGTAGAGCAGATCGCGCCTGACCGAGTCCTCGCGCACCGCGTGCACGAACGACCCTTCCGCAAGCCCTGTGTCGAGCCGGTCCCAGCTGCGCCCGGCATCGTGAGTGACGAATACGTAGGGCCCGATGTCGTCGAGCTTATGGCGATCCACGGCCACGTAGGCGGTGTCCACGTCGTAGCGCGAGGGCTCGATCGTGCTGATCGTGCTCCAGGCCGGCATGCCAGCCGGAGTGACATTAGTCCAGCTGCCCCCGCCGTCGCGAGTGAGCTGGATCAGGCCGTCGTCGGTTCCGACCCAGATCATTCCCCTGGAGAGCGGCGACTCGGCGATGGCAAAGATCGTGTCGTAGTACTCGACGCTGGTGATGTCCTTGGTGATCGGACCACCCGAGGCTTGCTGCTTCGACTTGTCATTGCGCGTCAGATCGGGACTGATCGCGCTCCAGCTGCCGCCGCGATTGCTCGTCTTGTACAGCCGCTCCATGCCGTAGTAGAGCGTGTCCGGATCGAACGGCGACATGCTGAGCGGCGAAGTCCAGTTGAAACGGTGCTCGAGATCCTTGGCCGCATGCCCCGACGCGTCCACCGGCCATACCGGGATGAGCTGCTGCTGCATGGTGTGCCGGTCGAGGCGGCCGATGTAATTCTCGCTGCTGCCGTAGGTAATGTCGGCATCGCGCGGATCGGGGATCACGAAGCCGCACTCGCCGCCCGCCACGTCGTACGAATCGCGCTCCACGATGGCGCCGGCGTCGTCCATGCTGGCGACCGCGACGCTGCCGCTGTCCTGCTGCGCGCCGTAGAGGTAATAGGGGAAGCGGCTGTCGACCGCGACGTGATAGAACTGCGCGGTCGGCTGATTGGCCTGCGTCGTCCAGGTCTTACCGTGATCAAAAGAGATCGAGGCGCCGCCGTCGCTCGACTCGATGAGGCGGTCCGGGTGGCTCGGGTCGATCCACAAGCCGTGATGATCGCCGTGCCGCGCCGGCAGCAGCTCGAAGGTCTTGCCGCCGTCGGTTGAGCGGAACAAGCCGGTGTTCTCGGCATACACGGTGTCGGCGTGCTTCGGGTCCGCGAGGACCGTAGAGAAATACCACGCCCGCTGCGTGAGCCGGCCGTCGTCGCTGACGCGCGCCCAGTTCACGCCGCCATCGTCAGAGCGGTACAGGCCCCCCGCGTGCGCCTCGATCATCGCGTAGATGCGCTTCGAGTCGGCGGCCGAGACTGAGACGTGGATGCGACCGAGAATCCCGGCGGGCAGGCCGTTGCCCTTGAGCTGCGTCCAGGTGACGCCACCGTCGCTCGAGCGATACAGCCCGCTACCGGGTCCGCCGCTCGAAAAGAACCAGGGCTGGCGGTGCGCCTGCCACAACGCGGCGTAGACGATGGTCGGGTCGTTCGGATCCAGCGCGACGTCGATCGCGCCGGTCTGCTCGTCGCGATACAGCACTCTCGTCCAGGATTTGCCGCCGTCGGTGGTGCGGTAAATGCCACGCTCACTGTTCGGGCCAAAGGCGTGGCCGAAGGCGGCGACCAGCACCGTGTCGGCGCTGCGCGGGTCGACGACCAGGGCACCGATCTGGCGGGTGTCGGCGAGCCCGATGTGGCTCCAGGTCTTGCCGCCGTCCACCGACTTGTAGACGCCGTCGCCGTAAGTCATGTCGCCGCGCGGTGCCGCCTCGCCGGTGCCGACGTAGATTACGCCGTGATCCGACGGCGCGATCGCGAGAGCGCCAACCGATGAGATCGGCGTGCCGTCGGTGAGCGGCTCCCAGGTGGCACCGGCGTCGCTCGTCTTCCAGACCCCGCCCGCGACGGCGCCGAAATAAAAGGTGTCGGGATTGCCGGGAATGCCGGCGACGGCGAGCGCCCGACCGCCGCGATAGGGCCCGATGCTGCGCCACTTGAGCGCCCCGAAAAGAGCGGGGTCGACGGGGCCGGCTGCCGCGAGCGTGGCAGGCAGCGCGAGCGCACAGCCAATCAGGAGGACGGCACAACGGCAGAAATACATGTCGGGCCCCTTTCGCTGTTCAGGCAAGCAGCGTGCGGAGCGTGCGGTTATAGCGCACGACGATCGCCTCACGATCACGATGGCGTCCTCCGCTCACGACCTTGACCCCGGCGCACCAGACGCAGTCGATGAGGCCGCGGTCGCCGGCGAAGATCCAGCTGTCGAGGATCTCGTCCCCCTGACGCCCGACGAGCGCGGGGTGCCCGGCCGCGAGCGTCACCACGTCGAGGGACGCCCCGGCAGTGAGACCGGTAGGTCCCGAGCCTGACGGCTGCAGCGCCTGTGAGCCGCCGGCGAGCGCCACGTCGAACAGGCTCCGTCCGGTCGATGCGCCCGCGCCGGACGCCAGCACGTTGCGGGCGCGGTGCGCGAGGCGCTGAGAATACTCGAGCGTCCGCAGCTCCTCTGCCGCATCGATGCGGACGTTGGAGTCGCTGCCGATGCCGCCGCGACCGGCGGCCGCGAGAAATGCCGCGGCGGGAAAGATGCCGTCGCCGAGGCTTGCCTCCGTCACCGGGCAGAGGCCGACGACCGCGCCGCACGCAGCGACGTCCTGCAGCTCCGCGTCCGTGGCGTGCGTCGCGTGCACCAGGCACCAGCTCTCGTCCACGGGCGCGTTCTCGAGCAGCCACTGCACCGGCCGCCGGCCGCTCCACGCCAGACAGTCATCGACTTCTCGCAGCTGCTCCGCAATGTGGATGTGGATGACGCCGCCCCGGGCGAGCGTGACCGCCTCGGCGAGCTCGGGCGGCGTAACTGCTCGCAGACTGTGCGCAGCCACCCCGACGCTCGCCCCGGGGAGCGTGCTTAGCGCGCTGCGGCTCGACTCGACGATGCGCGCGAACCGCCCCGGGTCGTTGATGAAGCGCCGCTGACGCTCGGTGGGCGGCGCGCCGCCAAAACCACCGTGCGCGTACAGCGTGGGCAGCAGCGTGAGGCCGATACCGGCCCGGGCGGCGGCGGCGGCCAGCCGCCCGGCGAGCTCGCCCGGATCGGTAAACGGGCGGCCATCGCGATCGTGGTGCAGGTAATGGAATTCACCCACCCGCGTAAAGCCGCCTTCCAGCATCTCGGCGAAGGCGAGCGCGGCCAGCGCCTCGAGCTCCTCGGGCCCGATGCGGTCGAGAAAGCGGTACATCAGCTCCCGCCAGGTCCAGAAGCTGTCCCCCTCGCTGCCGCGGCGCTCGGTCAGTCCGGCAAGCCCTCGCTGGAACGCGTGGCTGTGCAGGTTCGGCAGGCCCGGAAAGCCGACGCCATGCCGCTCGTCCCCGTCCGCGGGTGCGACCCCGGGAAGCACGCGCTCGATGCGTCCAGCCGAGGCCGTCAGGCGTACGTCCCGGGCCCACCCCTGTGGCAACAGCGCCGACTCAAACCACAGGCTCGCCATGGCGTACATTATATTGATGAGCCCTGCGGACACGACACCATGGCTTCAGGTCACGCGCGGCGCGGCGCCGCTGGTGCTTTCCATGCCGCACACCGGCACCGAGATCCCCGCCGACCTCGAGCGGCGCCTCGCGTCGTTGTGGCTCGCGCGCAAGGACACCGACTGGTGGATCGAGCGGCTGTATGACTTCGCACCCGGGCTCGGCGCAACGGTGATCCGCACGCGCATCTCGCGCACCGTGATCGATCCCAACCGCGACCCTGCCGGCGTCTCTCTCTACCCGGGCCAGGCCACGACCGAGCTGTGCCCGACCACCACCTTCGACGGCGAGCCGCTGTATCGGGGCCTCGATGGTCCGGGTCCGGAGGAGATCGCGGCACGGCGCAGCGCCTGGTTCGAGCCCTATCACCGCGCGATCGCCGGCGAGATGGCGCGGCTGCGCCAGCGGCACCCGCGCGTAGTGCTATACGACTGCCACGCGATCCGCTCGCAGATCCCGCGACTCTTCGCCGGTGTACTTCCCAACCTCAATCTCGGCACCCATTCGGGAGCGAGCTGCGCGCCGCAGCTGACGGCCCGCGTCGAGGCGGCGTGCGATCGATCGGACTTCTCGCGCGTGACCAACGGGCGCTTCAAGGGCGGCTACACGACGCGCCACTACGGACGCCCGGCGGACGGCGCGCACGCGCTGCAGATGGAACTCGCCTGCCGCGGCTACCTGCGCGAGCCGGGAGGCAGCGTCACCGACCTCGACTGGCCGTGCGCGTACGACGACACGGCGGCCGCGCCGCTGCGCGCCGTGCTGCAGCGCGTACTGGCGGCGTGTCTGGAATTCGCAGGCGCGGAAAGCTAAAACCGGAAACCGACGCGAATCGGGATGAACTCGGTCGGCGCGAAGGACGTATCGAAGCGCTCGTAGCGCGCCTCGACGAACCAGGACTGGCCCCCCGGCAGCGCGAAGTCGACGCCGACGCCCGCGTTCCATGCGAAGTTGGTGCTGGTATCGCGCCCCACCAGCGTGCCCGATCCATAGCCGCCACCGCAGAAAAACGGCGTGCAGTAGACCCCACCGCTGGTGAGGTAGATGCCGCGATAGCCGAACCCCGGACCCCCCATGGCATAGACGCGCGTCCAGGGATTGATCGGCAGCTCGAGCACCCCGTCCGCAAAGCCGGTGACGGTCTGCATGTAGCCGTAGTCCGCGGCCGGGTTCGCGCCGATCAACTGGTCGCTCGCGTCGAAGTAGCTGTAGTCGACGCCGAAGCGCAGCATGAACGGTCCGGGCGCGGGTTTGACGTTCACCCCGGCGCCGATGGTCCAGCCGTTGTTGAAATTGCCCGCAGTGTCACCCTCGGTAATGCTGGCGCCACCATTTATGTACCATTGCACCGGCCGATCCACGGGCTGGTACTGGTAGTACCCCTGGGCGAACGCCGGCCCGGCGGCGGCCAGACAGCCGAGTAACACCAGGGCCGAGGGAGTCCGTGTGCGCTTGTACATGCGGGTCATGATCCGGTCCTTTCGCTGAATATTTCCTGAATGCGTGCCTCGCAGCGCACGGCCGCGCACCACGCAGCCCTGGACACGGGCCGCGCGAATTCGTTGCGGGCGATCAGCGGTTGCGGCGCAGCCGGCGCCGCACGGCCTGCCGGAGCTCCTGCACCTCGCTGATCCCGAGCGCGGAGGCACAGAGAAAGAACGCGACAGCGGCGCAGGCGATGACAAGCGTGAGGCTCGCAAGCTTCGGCCAGAAAGGTTGCACCGCCCAGTCGGCGAGCAGCAGCTGCCCTCCGCCCCACGCAACCGCGAGCAGCACGAGCGAGGCGAGCGCCACTCGCGCGAGCAGCACGGCCATGGCGCGCGACTCGAGGCGGCCCAAGTGCGCGCGCATGAGGAGATAGAGAATGATGAAGTTGCTGGTGGCGACGCAGGCGGTGGAGAGAGCAAGGCCGCGGTGCCCCCAGCCGAGCCGTATCGTAAAAATCCAGTTGAGAGCCAGGTTTACTCCGACCGCCACGAAACTCACGACCATCGGCGTCTTGCGCCGCTCGATGGCATAGAAGGCGTTCACCAGCACCTTGAGCGCAGCGTACCCGCACAGGCCCAGGGCATAGAAGCGCAGTGCACCGGCGGACTCGGCGGTCTCGTGCGCGCCGAAGCGGCCGTGCTGATAGAGAACGGAGATGATGGGCTCGGCGAGCACGATCAGCCCGATGCTGGCGGGGATTGTCATGAGGAAGGCGAGCCGCATGCCGCGGGCGAGCTCGCTGCGGAAGGCGCCATGCTGGCCCGTGGCAGCCATGCGCGCGAGCAGCGGCAGCGCCACCGTGCCGAGCGCCACGCCGAAGATCCCGAGCGGCAGCTGCATCAGCCGAAAGGCTACCGTCAGCCAGAAGGTGGGGCCGTCGCCGAGCTGAGAGGCGAATACCGAGTTGATGAGGACGTTGACCTGGGTGGTGCTGGCAGCGATCACCGACGGGCCCATCAGGCGCAGGATCGAGCCGACGCCGGGATCCCGCCAGTGGAAGTCGGGCCGGTAGCGGTAGCCGAGGCGCGCCAGCGCCGGCAGCTGCACGGTGAGCTGCAGCGCACCGCCGATGAGCGTGCCGACCGCGAGCCCGAGGATGGCGCGCGTGCCGAAGTGGGGATCCAGCCAGTAGCCGAGCAGCACGCCGGCGATGATCGACCCGAGGTTGAAGAAGCTCGAGGCCATCGCCGGCACCCCGAACACGTTGCGCGCGTTCAGCATGCCCATCACGAGCGCCGCGAGCGACACCAGCAGGATGAAGGGGTACATGACCCGCGTCAGGGTTACGGTGAGCGCCGCCTTCTCGCCCTCGAAGCCCGGCGCCAGCACCGCCACCAGCCACGGCGCGAACACGATGCCGAGCACGGTGATCGCGCTCAGGAACACCGTGGCGAGCGTCGCTACCTTGTTGGCGAGCCGCCACGCGGCCGACTCCCCTTCGGTCGCGACGGTCTTGCTGAAGGTGGTGACGAAGGCCGTCGACAGCGCGCCCTCGGCGAACAGGTCGCGCAGCAGGTTCGGGATGCGGAACGCGATGGTGAACGCGTCCATGATGCGGCCGCCGCCGAACAGCGCCGCAAAGATCTGCTCGCGCGCGAGGCCGAGTACCCGGCTGCAGAGCACCGCAAGGGCGACGACGCCCGCGGCCCTGGTGTTGAGTTTCTCGGTACGCGCGTCTGCGCCGTCGGCGCTCACCGCGCCCTTAGGCCCAAGTGACATGCGGCCGTCACGGTACCACCTGGCGAGTGTCGGTGCGAGCTAGTGTGCGCTGCCTCCCTGCCGCCAGGTCAGCGTGACACCCACCGTGAGCGGCCGGAAGGTGTAGGCGTTCTGCTGCTGCGAGGGCGAGCCCGCCGGGTTGTAGGGATCGATTTGCCCGAGCGCGTAAGTGGTCACCGTGTGGGAGTTGAGCAGGTTGTCGATGAAGGGCGAGATCTGCCAGTCGCCGATGTTGATCCCGGCGCGCAGCGACAGGAAACTGGTTGCCGGCAGCGTGTAGACGCCCGGAATGAATTGCGACGAGCCCGGGTCCTGATCCGCCGCCAGCCAGGGGTTGCGGCTCTCGTAGGTGTAGTCGAGACGTACGAACGCGGCGTGCTGCGCGATCTGGAAGCGGTACTCCGGCCCGACCGAGACGGTCCACGGCGGATTCGTGCCCGGGGCGTAGTCGATGGCTCCCTGGCCCGAGATGGCGTCACCGTTGAGCGCGAGCGGTGGGGCACCGGCAGCCGGTGGCGCCGAGTTCGCGGTGTAGCGCGCCGAGGTATAGCCGACCGCGAGGTCGACGAACAGCGGGCCCGCCGCCAGCTCCGCCTGCAGGTCGAAGCCCTTGGCTACCGCAGTGCCGAGGTTGTCGGTGAACTGCAGGCCGCAGGCACCGGCCACGTAGACGCTCTGCTGGATGTTGTTCCACTTGATGTAGTAGACGCTCGTGGCGATACGCAGGAAGTTACCGAAGGCGTTCTTCGAGCCGATCTCATAGTTCTGCGTGGTGTCGGGTGAGTAGGTGAGCGGCGCGCCGTTGGGGAAGCCCTGGGTGGTGAGATCGGCGTTGCAGTAGCTCGGCAGCTCCGAGTTGCCACCGCCGACCCGGTAGCCCTTGGCGTAGCTCACGTAGTACAGGTTGCCGGGATCAGCCTGGAATGCCAGGCTGGCCTTCGGCGTGTTGGGGTTCGAGCTGGTCGAGGCGCTGCGCCCCACGCCCGGAATCTGCACGCCGTTCACCGGCGTCGGCCCGTAGTTCTCCAGGCCATCGGCGTAGTTGCGGATCTCGAACGTGGTGCGTGACACCCGCTCACCGAGGGTCAGACGCAGGCGGTCGGTGAGCGCGTAACTGAGCTCGCCGTAGAGGGCGATCTGCCGGTCGTAGGTGGTGTTGCTGTTGTAGTAGATGTCGCAGTTGGGGATCGCCGTGTACGCGCCGTTGCCGTTGCAGGCATAAGGGACGACGACGTTGCCGTTCACGTCCGTGAAGGTAAAGAGCTGTGTCGCCGGCACCCCGTAGAGATAGTTGAAGAAATTGTCGATCTGCGGATCGATGAGCTCCTCGACGCTGCCTTCCTTGGCGAGCTGCCAGAAGATCCCCGCAGTCCAGTGGAGCCGAGCGTTCGGGTCGGTCGACTGCCAGCGCAGCTCCTGCACATAGCTGTCCTGGCCGTTGTGGATGACGTTCGGCGTCGAATAGTTGCCGAAGCCCGCGGGCAGATGGAGGCCGTTGGCATCGAGCAGCGGATACCAGTCGCAAGGCGGTGTGGTTGCCACGGACGTCGGTCCGCAGGACAGTCCGCCGGTATTTGGGTTGTTGGGCCATCCGAGGCTCTGAAAGTAGGCGAGGTCGTAGACCGTCCCCTGGTAGCCCGTGGTCTCGCGGCGGTGATAATAGGAGCTGTTGGAAATGATCGCGCTCTTGCCGAGATCCCACTGCAGCTTGACGGCCGCGAGCTCGTACTCGTCGGGATTCGGGATGCGCTCCGGGGTCGCGGTGTTGAACTTCCCGGCGCCGGGGTTCGAGTACGCCGGCCAGTAGGTGCTCGCGTCGTTCTTGTCGTGGTTTTGATAGATGAGGCTCGGCGTCACCGTGAAGCCGCTCGCCGGCTGCCACAGTCCCGCCACGCGCAGCATCAGACTGCTCGCCCGGTCCACGTTCCTGGCGAGCTTCGCGCCGGTCGTCGGATCCACCCGGTCCACCCAACCACCGTCGTAGCGATACCAGGCGCTGGCGCGCCAGCCGAACACCCCGTCGATGACGGGCTCGCCGTGCGCCGCGCCGAACTCGTAGCTCGGCTCGCCGTACCA
>DASXKA010000248.1:0-20516 GCA_036497085.1 Steroidobacteraceae bacterium
GCCGCGGCGCTCGAGCAGCGCGAGCTCGAGGTGCTCGACCTCGGCAATCTCAGCGGCCCGGGGAATCCCTGGCAGCCCCCGCAGCAGGGCTACCGGCACCTGCCGCAGGTGGTGCACTGGAATGAGCTGGTGCACGAGGCCGTTTACGGGCAGTTGCGCGCGGGACGACTGCCCATCCTCCTCGGAGGCGATCACTCCCTCGGCATCGGCTCGATCAGCGCGGTCGCGCGCCACTGCCGCGAGCAGGGCAGGAAGCTGCGCGTGCTGTGGCTCGATGCGCACGCCGACTTCAACACCAGCGAGCTCTCCCCGAGCGGCAACGTTCACGGGATGCCGGTCGCCGTGCTGTGCGGGTTCGGACCGCGTGAGCTGACCCGGGTCGGCGGTCACACTCCGGCCATCGACCCCGCCTGGGTGCGCCAGATCGGCGTCCGCAGCGTCGATGACGGCGAGAGGCGCTTCGTACACGAGCAGGGGCTCGACGTATTCGACATGCGCCACGTGGACGAGATGGGGATGCGCGCGACCATGGAGCAGGCGCTCGCCGGAGTGGACCACGACACGCACCTGCACGTGAGCTTCGACGTCGATTTCCTCGATCCCGGGATCGCACCGGGCGTCGGCACGCGGGTCCCGGGCGGCCCGACCTACCGCGAGGCGCAGCTGTGCATGGAGATGATCGCGGACACGCGCCGCCTCGCCTCCCTCGACGTGGTGGAGCTTAATCCCGCGTTCGATGAGCAGAACAAGACCGCGGCGCTCGCGGTAGACCTGATCGAGTCGCTGTTCGGCAAGAGCACGCTGGTGCGCCGACCGGTGTGGCCGCGCCTCAGGTCGGAGCGCTCTGTACCCGCTGCATGTGCAGGCTGAAGCCGGGCACCCAGCGGTCCTGCACCTGAAACTCGGTGACGACGTCGTAGGCGTCCTCACCGGCGCGCTGCCAGCGGCTGCGTACGTTCATCGAGCTGTCTGGTTCGACGAAACCGGCCGCGGGAAACACCAGCGCGCCTTCCTCCGGCGTCACCGTCCCGCGGATGAACCCCCCGGCGCTCTCGATGTAGAGATACTCGAGCCGCCCGGCAACCGGATCCCACATATAGATCGACTCGCCGAACGCGTCCGGCCGGCCCTCGCGGTGCACGACGTGCTCGTCGCGCACGAACTTGCTCCCATAGATCCTGCTGAAGCAGTGCTCATCGGTCGTGCGGGCATCGCCGCCGAAGGTGCCCTTCCAGCAGTGTCCGATCAGAAAGGCGAGCGGCTGGTACGGGTCGGCGGGCGCCGCAGCGCCGGCCGCGCACACCGTCGCGGCGGCCGCCACCATCGCCAGGGCGAACGCGCAACGTGTGGTGAGACCTGCAGTCTTCATTTTCGCTCCTCGGATCGCGTCGGGCGCCCCCGGACGGTCTACCCGTGGCCGCCGCTGCCCGTCAAGAGGCCGACGCTTGGCGCCCGGCGGGCGGAAAGCGCACACTGCCGTGAAAACAAGACTGTCCCCGCGACGGGGATGAAAGGTGAGCAAGCCATGGCCGAGAGTGTCTACAAAATCGTCGAGCTGGTCGGTACCAGCACCGAGTCGTGGGAGAAAGCGGCTGCGGCCGCGGTGAATCAGGCCGCCAGGAGCCTCAGGGACCTGCGCATCGTCGAGGTCAAGCAGCTCGACATGCAGGTGGCCAACGGCAAGGTCGCCGCCTACCGCGCCAGGGTGAACGTGTCCTTCAAGTTCGAGAGCGAAAAGAAGAAGTAGCTCGGGCACGGCGCCGGCGGTGGCCGGCACCGCCGCCGGCTGCAAGACTTCAGGCCGGTGGCCTCAGGACGAGGCGCGCTGCGTGGCGCGGCGCAGCGCCGCCCGCGCCAGCAGCCGCGTGGAATCGAGCGTCGGGAGCGGCGAGTTGCCGTCGTCGATGATCAGCGGGATCTCGGTGCAGCCGAGCACCACGGCGTCGCACCCTGCATCCTTCATGCGCGTGACGACCCCCTGGAAGTAGGCGACCGCCGCGGGCTGGAAGACTCCACACACCAGCTCCTCGAAAATGATCCGGTTGATCTCGGCGCGCTCGGCGCTCGCGGGGCGCTGGTATTTGAGGCCGCGCGCCGCGAGCTTCTCGGGATAGACCTCGCTGTCGACCAGGTAACGCGTGCCGGTGATGCCGAGCGTGCCGAACCCGCGCTCCACCGCCTGCGCCGCCACCACCTCTGCGATGTGCAGCCACGGGAGCGGCGAGCGCCGCATCACCCAGGGAAACGCCTGGTGCAGGGTGTTGTCCGGGCAGATGAGGAAATCGGCGCCCAGCCGCGCGAGCTTGTTGGCCGAAGACAGGATGAGCTCCGCGACGCCCGGCCAGTCGCCGGCGTCGATGGAGCGCATGTAGCGCGCCAGGGAATGATTGTGGAGCGACACCTCGGGGTGATCGAAGGCGCCGAGGAACTGCGCGCCCTCGAGACAGACCGTGCGGTAGCAGAGCGCCGCGCCCTCCGCCGAGCAGGCCACGATGCCGATGTGCTGTGGCATAGGGCGATCTTACCGTGGTGCCACCGTGGCGGGCAGGGCACAATGCGCACCCCTCGCTTCGGAAGGCTCGCCGCACATGCGCCAACATCCACATCGGGCCGCATTTCTCGGCGGCTGCCTCCTGGCAGGGATGGGCTGCGCCGCACTCGCAGGCGCCGCCCTGGTGTACCCGCAGGCCCCTCGCGGTGACGTAGTCGATGACTATCACGGCACGGCCGTCGCCGACCCCTACCGCTGGCTCGAGGATCTCGACTCCCCGGCGACCCGGGCCTGGGTCGAGTCCCAGGCGAAGCTGACTCAGGGCTATCTGTCGGCGACCCGGCTGCACGCCGAGCTGGCCGGCCGGATCGCCGCGCTCTACGACTTCGAGTCGTTCGGCGTTCCCTTCGGCGAAGGCGGCCGCTACTTCTACACGCGGAATGCGGGGCGTCAGGATCAGGCCGTGCTCTACGTGACGCCCGACACGGTGGCGCGCGGCTCGATCGGTATCGACCCCAACGCGCTCTCGCCCGAGGGCATCGTGACGGGATACGTGGCCAGCCGGGACGGGCGGCTGCTCGCCTACGGTGTCTCCACGGGTGGCTCGGACTGGACCGAGTGGCACATACGGGACCTCGCCACCGGACACGACTTTCCCGACGTGCTGCGCTTCACCAAGTACTACGCGCCCGCGTTCGCGATCGACGGCAAGGGTCTTTATTACAGCGCCTTCCCCGCGCCGCAGCCGGGCGCCGAGCTCAGCACGCGGGATCTCGACGATGCCGTCTACTATCACGCGCTCGGCACTCCCGCCGCCGACGATCGGCGGCTGCTCTACGACCCGGGCCATCCCGACTGGCAGTACCAGCCGCATCTCACGGACGACGGGCACTGGCTGGTCGTCACGTCGGGGGAGGGCGAGGTCGGCGACAAGGGGCTCGAGAACGTCTATCTCATCGATCTCCTCGCGCAGGCGCCGGCGGGGCGAGCGGTGGTCGAGGGGTTCGAGGCCGCGTACAACTACATCGGGTCGGACGCCGGGCGGCTGTATTTCCTCACCACGCTCGCGGCTCCCAACGGACGCGTCATCTCGATCGACCCCGCGGCTCCCGCCCGCACCAACTGGCGCACGGCGATACCCGAGGGAGCCGACGCCATCGACCTCACGACACCGAGCGTGACCCTCGTCGATCACCAGCTCATCGTCCGCAGCGTGCACGATGCTCACAGCCGGGTGATGCGCTACGGGCTCGATGGCACGGCGCGCGACGAGATCACCCTGCCTGGCCCCGGCACGGCCGCGGGCTTCGGTGGCCGCGCCGACGATCGCGAGACCTTCTACTCGTTCCGCGACCTCGTCACGCCGCCGACCGTCTACCGCTATGACCTCGAGCAGGGGCGCAGCACGCGCTGGCGGCAGCCGCACGTCGCCTTCGACCCGCGAGCGTTCGAGGAAGAGCAGGTGTTCTATCCCGCCAGGGACGGCACCCACATCCCGATGCTGCTCGCCTACCGCAAGGGGCTGAAGCTCGACGGCGACAATCCGCTGCTCCTCTACGGCTATGGCGGCTTCGGCATCCCGAACCTGCCGAGGTTCGACGCCGCCCTCATCGCCTGGCTCGAGCGGGGTGGGGTGTACGCGGTTGCCAACATCCGCGGCGGCGGCGAGTACGGCGAGGCCTGGCATCGTCAGGCCATCCGCACCCACCGCCAGGTGGCGTTCGATGACTTCATCGCCGCGGGCGAATGGCTGATCGCCCACCATTACACCTCAGTGCCGCGGCTGGCGATCTACGGCGCCTCCAACGGCGGGCTGCTGGTCGGCGCCTGCATGACGCAGCGGCCGGACCTCTACGGCGCCGTGATCGCGGACGTGGGCGTCATGGACATGCTGCGCTTTCCCAGGTTCGGGCAGGGCGCCGGCTGGGAAGGGGACTTTGGATCGCCCGACGACCCGGAGGAATTCAAGGCACTGTTCGCCTACTCGCCGCTGCACAACGTGCGCGCCGGCGTGCATTATCCGGCGACACTCGTCATCACCGGCGACCACGACACGCGTGTGATGCCGGCCCACTCATTCAAGTTCGCGGCGGCGCTGCAGGCGGCGCAGGCGGGCGCAGCGCCGGTGCTGCTCGACGTCGAGCTCAACTCCGGTCACGGCGGCAGCCAGACCGTCCACCGCGCGATCACCCTGCACACGGACATCTATACATTCCTCGCACGCAATCTGGCGATGAAATAGTGTAAGCGGCATGGCGACAGCGCTCGAGCCGGGAGCAGGTCTCAAGTCGTGGACCACGCGCCGCGAGGACAAGGCGACGCGGCTCGCGGCGGTGGCGGACTACGTCGACCGCAAGCTGGTGCGGCGCGCCGACATCGTGGCGGTGCTCGAGGGGCTGCTGCGCCCCGGGGACCGCGTCGCGCTCGAGGGCAACAACCAGAAGCAGGCGGACTTCCTGTCGCGCTCGCTGGTCGAGGTCGATCGCGGGAGAGTTCACGGCCTGCACATGCTGATCTCCTCGATCACGCGTCCCGAGCACCTGACGCTGTTCGAGCGTGGCATCGCGCGCCGGGTCGAGTTCTCATATGCCGGCCCGCAGAGCCTGCGGGTGGCGCAGTTGCTCGAGGACGGCAAGCTCGAGATCGGCGCGATCCATACCTACATCGAGCTGTATGCGCGCATGTTCGTCGACCTGACGCCGCACGTGGTGCTGGTATGCGCGGAGAAGGCCGATCTCGCCGGCAATCTCTACACCGGTCCCAACACCGAGGAGACGCCGACCCTGATCGAGGCGGCGGCCTTCCGGCACGGGATCGTGCTGGTGCAGGTGAACGAGGTCGTCGATCGGCTGCCGCGCGTGGACGTGCCGGGGTCGTGGGTCGACCTGATCGTGCCCGCCGACCGCCCGTTCGCGATCGAGCCGCTGTTCACGCGCGACCCGCGCCAGATCAACGAGCTGCAGATCCTGATGGGGATGATGGTTATCCGCGGCATCTACGCGCACCACGGCGTGACCGCGCTCAATCACGGCATCGGCTTCGACACGGCGGCCATCGAGCTGCTGCTGCCGACCTACGCCGCGGACCTCGGCCTCAAGGGCAAGATTTGCCGCAACTGGATCGTCAACCCGCATCCGACCCTCATCCCGGCGATCGAGAGCGGCTGGGTCGAGAGCGTGCACTGCTTCGGCGGCGAGGTGGGGATGGAGGACTATGTGCGCGCGCGCCCCGACGTGTTCTTCGTCGGCGGCGACGGGAGCCTGCGCTCGAACCGCCTGCTGTGCCAGCTCGCCGGCCAGTACGGCGTGGACCTCTTCATCGGCTCGACCCTGCAGATGGACGCCGACGCCAACTCCTCCACCGTGACCCTCGGGCGTCTCACCGGCTACGGCGGAGCTCCCAACATGGGGCACGATCCGCGCGGCCGCCGCCACCCGAGTCCCGCCTGGCTCAGCCTCATCACCGCCGAGGGACCCATCGTGCGCGGCCGCAAGCTGGTGGTGCAGCTCGTCGAGACCTTCAATCGCGGCGGCGTGCCGGCGCTGGTCGAGTCGCTCGAGGCGGTGCAGGTCGGGCGCGACAGCGGGATGCCACTCGCTCCCGTCATGATCTATGGGGACGATGTGAGTCACGTGGTGAGCGAGGAGGGCATCGCCTATCTCTACAAGGCGCAGGGCCAGGAGGAGCGGCGCGCGGCACTCGCGGCCATCGCCGGTGCCACCGCCATCGGCCGCCGCGCCGACCCGAGCCGCACGGCCAGCCTGCGCTCCCGCGGACTGGTCGCCTATCCCGAGGACCTCGGCGTGCAACGGGCCGCGGCGCGCCGCTCGCTCCTCGCCGCGCGCAGTATCGAGGATCTGGTCGCCTGGTCGGAGGGCCTGTACAGGCCGCCGGCCCGATTCCGCAGCTGGTAGGGCATGGCACCGCATCTGCAAGCGCCATTCCCGGCCCGGCGGCTGCGCCGCAGCGCCGAGCGCCGCGCCGCGGAGCTGGCCGAGCGCGCCGTGCGCGCCCTGATCCTCGAGGCGCTGCTCACGCCGAAGCCGGCACTCGTCGATCAGCGCGGCCCGGGCGCGCATCGCGACCTCGATCTCACGAAGCTGTTGCGCTCGGCGCGCGCCCTGCGTGGCACCTTCCACCGCATGGCACTCGATGCCGGCGCCAGCACGGCGGGCGTGCGCCTGCGCGAGCGCCTGGGAGCGCTCGGCCGTGGCGGTGAGCTTGCGATGCTCGAGGCGACCGGCGGCAGCAACACGCACCGCGGCGCGATCTGGGTGCTCGGCCTCCTGGTCGCCGCGCAGGCGCTCGCCGGGAGCGAGGCCGCGCCGAGCGAGGCGGTGGCGACAGCAGCGGGACTCGCGCGCCTGCCGGACCGCCACGCCCCGCGGCTGTCGAGCAACGGCGCGCGCGTGTGCCGCAGGTTTGGCGTTGCGGGCGCGCGTGGCGAGGCCACGGCGGGCTTTCCGCACGTCATCGAAGTGGGATTGCCGGCGCTCGCCGCGGCGCGCCACCGCGGCGCACCCGAGTCCTGCGCGCGACTCGATACGCTGCTCGCCATCATGGCGAGCCTCGATGACACCTGCCTCCTGCACCGCGGCGGCTGGGCCGCGGTGGAGGCGGCGCGCAGCGGTGCCCGCCGCGTGCTTGCCCTCGGAGGCAGCGCCACGGCCGAGGGCGGTGCGGCACTGCTGGCACTCGATGCCGAGCTGGTGCGGCGCAACGCCTCGCCGGGCGGATGCGCCGACCTGCTCGCGGCGTGCCTCTTTCTCGATAACGCGGTGGAGAACCCGGAATCATGGAACGCCTGACTTTCACTTACCCGGCCCGCGAGGCGGTGGTGCAGCGCGTGCACGTCGGGGTCGTCGGCTCGGGGGATCTGGAGGTCCTGCTCGAGCCCTCGGCCGATAGCGACGCGCACGTCGCCGTCACGACCAGCGTCGATGGCTTCGGCACGGTGTGGCAGCACGTCCTCGACCGGTTCTTCAGCCGTTTCGACGGCGCCGCCGCGATCGAGATCAACGACTTTGGCGCGACGCCGGGCGTGGTGCTGCTGCGGCTCGAGCAGGCGGCGGAGGCGCTGCGTAATTGAGCAGCACCACCGTGCGTGAGGGCTTTCTTGCACGCCCGAGCTTCATCGAGCTCAACGCGCGCGAGCGGGCGCGCGCGGTCCTCGATACGGGCACATTCCGCGAGCTCGCCGGCCCCTTCGATCGCCTCAAGTCGCCGTGGCTGCCGCTGCAGGGCGTCGTCGCGCAGGCGGACGACGGGGTCGTGATCGCGCGCGGCTCGATCGACGGCGAATCCGCGGTTGTGGCGTCGATCGAAGGTGCCTACCAGGGCGGAAGCGTCGGCGAGGTCTCGGGAGCAAAGCTCGCCGGAGCGCTCGAGCTTGGGTTGCGCGACTGTCAGCTGGGCCGGCTGATACGTCCGGTGCTGCTGCTCGAGACGGGCGGGGTGCGGCTTCAGGAGGCGAACCTCGGGCTGGCGGCTATCGCCGAGGTGCACGCAGCCATCGTCGCACTGCGCCGCCACGTTCCGGTGGTCGCGGTGGTGGCCGGCATGGTCGGCTGCTTCGGCGGCATGTCGCTCGCGGCGGCGCTCTGCAGCCGGCTGATCGTGACGCGCCAGGCGCGTCTTGGCATGAACGGGCCGGAAGTGATCGAGCAGGAGGCGGGGCTCGCCGAGCTCGATGCCGCCGACCGCGCGCTCGTCTGGTCTGTGATGGGGGGCGAGCAGCGCCACGCGACCGGCTTGGCGGACGCGCTCGTCGAAGACGACGCCGAGGTGATCGCAGCAGAAGTGCGCCGCGCGTTCGCGGAGGCCGGCCCACCGCCACGCAGCGAACAGGTCGGCGCGCTGATCGCGCGCCTCGCCGGCATCGACGGCGAGCGGCCACCCGAGCCCGCCGCATTGCGCACGCTGTGGGGCAGCGGGGCCGAGCCGTGAGCGCGGACCACGCGCTCTCGATGATCGGCCTGCGCTGGCTCGAGGCGCTTACCGGCTCGGCGGGCATCCTCGATCTGCCGCCGCGTACGGTGCGCGTCGCCGACGTGCCGCTCGGCCCCGAGGTGGCGCGGTTCATCGCAGTCGTCCCGGACCCCGACAATCGCTTTCCGCGCGCACGCGCGGGCGAGCTCGGGCTCGACGAGGCTCTGGCGCTGGCGCGCGAAGTGCGCCGTACCATCGCGGAGGATGCGCGGCGCAGGCCGCGCGCGATTATCGCGCTCGTCGATGTCACGAGTCAGGCCTATGGCCGCCGCGAGGAGCTCCTCGGCATCCACCTCGCGGGTGCTGCGGCCGTCGATGCTTACGCGAGCGCACGGCTCGCCGGCCACCCGCTCGTCGCGCTGCTGGTCGGGAAGGCTATCTCGGGCGGTTTCCTGACGCACGGCTACCAGGCGAACCGCATTCTGGCGCTCGACTCGCCCGAGGTAGTGGTGCACGCCATGAGCAAGCAGGCCGCGGCGCGAGTCACGCGCCGCACCGTGGAGGAGCTCGAGCAGCTCGGCGAGCGCGTGGCGCCCATGGCCTACGACGTGCGCTCGTACGCAAAACTCGGACTCCTGCACCGCCTGATCGGCGGCGTCAACGCCGCAGCGCCGGAACCTCACGACCTCGAGCGCGTGCGCGCCGAGCTCATCGCCGCCGTCGCCGATGCGCGCGCCGGCGCGCGCGATCTCTCGACACGGCTGACCTCCACCGCGGCGCTCGCAGGCCGCGCCGCCTCGACCGCGGTACGCCGCCGCCTCGCCGAGCAGTGGGATGCGCCCTGAGCTCTCGACGCATGCGCTGCTGCGGATCGCGCACCCGCGGGCTCTCGGCGGGACATTGCCGGGCTGGGCCGGGGCGGCGCTCGCACATGCGCCCTGGGTCGTCGTACGGCGGGCAGCAAGTCGCGACGGCCTGATCCCGATCGGTGTCCGGGGGGCCACGCGCGCCGAGCGGCTTGCGGCCTGGCTGCATCCTCGGGCGGTGCTCGAGTGCCTGACGCCGCCGCAGCTCGCGGCGCGCGCCGGCTGGCCCAGCGGCACGCGCGTGCCGGCGCTCGCGGTCCTCGACGCGGTCGGGGCGCTGATGCGCCGTCATCTGTTCAATTGGGGACCCTGCGGAAGCGTCGGCTTCGAGCTCGCGAGCGGGATCGCGACCGCGACCGTGGACAGCGACCTCGATGTGATGGTCGAGACCCGCGCACCGCTGCCGTCCGCCGCGGCGGCGCAGCTGCACGCGGCGCTCGCGCTGTTGGCGGTCCGCGTCGACGTGCTGCTCGAGGGGCCGCAGGGCGCGGTGGCGCTCGAGGAGTATGTAGCCGGGCGCGCACCCTACCTGCTGCGCACGACCGATGGTCCGCGCCTCGTGCACGACCCCTGGGGCGGCGCCACGGCGGCGGCCTGATGCGGCTCGCGCTGCTCTTTCCCGGCCAGGGGACGCACACGCCGGGGTTTCTCGGTCGCCTGCCGGCTCATCCCGCCGTGCAGGCGACGCTCGCGGAAGCCGCGTTGGCTCTCGGGGCCGAGGCCGAGCGGCTCGACAGCGCGGCGGCGCTCGAATCGACGGCTGCGGTGCAGCTCGCCACCGTGATCGCGGGGGTAGCCATGGCGCGTGCTCTCGCAGCCGAGGGGATCGAGGCCGATGCCGTCGCGGGTCTTTCGGTCGGGGCGTTTGCGGCCGCGGTCGTGAGTGGGACGCTGAGTTTCTCCGCGGCGCTCGCGCTGGTGAAACTGCGCGGCGAGGCGATGGCCCAGGTAGTGCCGAGCGGCCACGGGATGAGCGCGATTCTCGGGCTCGCGGAGCGCGACGCGCGCGCGCTCATTGCGCGGGTGAGCGCGCGGGCGCCGCTCTATCTGGCGAGCGTCAACGGCCCGAGCGAGGTCGTCGTCTCGGGGTCGGATGCCGCGCTCGAGCTGGCCGCGGACGAGGCACACGCCGCCGGCGCCGCCGCGCGCCGGCTGCGCCTCGCGATCCCGTCCCACTGCGCGCTGATGCAGACCGTGTCGGGGCAGCTGCGCGCGGCGATGGCGGGCGTCGCGGTGCGGGCGCCGCGCGCGGCCTACGTGAGCAATACCCGCGCACGCGTCGCGCCGGAGGCGCGCGACGTGGCCGAGGACCTGATCGAGAACGTCTCGCACACCGTGCGCTGGCACGATTCGGTGACGCTGCTCTTCGAGCTCGGTTACCGCGTGTTCGTCGAGACCCCGCCGGGAGCCGTGCTGACGAGGCTGCTGAAGGCCTCGTTCCCGGAGGCGCGCGCCGTGGCGCTCGAGGAAGTGCCGATCGCCACCGCGGTCACGCTCTGCGAGCGCGGGTAGTCGTAGAGCCAGAGGCCGGCCAGAGGCCGGTTGGCTCAGGGAGGCGCGGGCTTGACGCGCCGCGCCCGCCACGCCAGCAGCTCGCCGACCACGCCGCTGCGGAAGGACAGCACGCACGCGACGAAGATCGCGCCGATGATGGCGGTGACCCAGCCGCCGACCAGGTCGGACAGGTACTGCTGCAGGGTCACGACGACCGCGGCGCCGAGCACCGGGCCGAAGAATGTCCCGGTGCCGCCGAGCAGCGTCATCAGGATCACATCTCCCGAGGTCGACTGATCGACGTCGCTGAGAGTCACGAAGCCGAATACCAGCGCCTTGAGCGAGCCGGCGAGACCGGCAAGGGTCGCCGACAGCACGAAGGCGAGGAGCTTGTAGCGGTTGATCTCGTAGCCGAGCGAGGTAGCGCGCGCCTCGTTGTCGCGGATCGCCTTGAGCACCTGGCCGAAGGGCGAGTGGACCACGCGGCGAATGAAGAGAAACACGGCGATGAAAACCGCGAGCACCACGTAATAGAGCACCAGGTCAGACTTCAGCGGCAGGAAACCGAGCAGCTTGCCGCGCGGCACGCCCTGCAGCCCGTTTTCGCCGCCGGTGAACGGCGCCTCGAGGCACACGAAGTACACGAGCTGGGCGAGCGCGAGCGTGATCATCGCGAAGTAGATGCCCTGGCGGCGGATGGCGAGCGAGCCGACCACGAGCCCGAGCAGTGCGGCGACCACCACGCCCGCGAGAATCGCGGCTCCCGGGCCCCAGGCGTGTGCAGTGACCAGCCAACCGGTCGCGTAGGCCGCGGAGCCGAAGAAGGCCGCGTGGCCGAAGGACAGCATGCGGCCGAAGCCGAGCAGCAGGTTGTAGGCACAGGCGAACATCGCCACGCACAGCAGCTGCATCATGAACACCGGGTAGATCCCGAGCAGCGGCACGCACAGGGCGAACAGCCCGAGCAGCGCATAGAGGATCGCGTTGGCGCGCACGCGCTCAGTCCTTGCCGAACAGGCCCGTCGGCCTGAGGATCAGCACCAGCGCCATGACGACGAAGATCACGACGTTGGAGGCTTCCGGATAGATGACCTTGGTGAAGCCCTCGACCACCCCGAGCAGCAGGCCGCTGACGATCGAGCCGAGAATCGATCCCATCCCGCCGATCACCACTACCGCGAACACCACGATGACGAGCGAGCTTCCCATGTGCGAATTCACCAGCACGATGGGGGAGGCGAGCACGCCGGCAAGCGCCGCGAGCGCCACGCCGCTGCCGTAGGTCGCCGCGACCAGCAGCGGCACGTTGACGCCGAAGGCCTGCACCAGGGGTGCGTTCTCGGTGGCGGCGCGCAGCGTCGCGCCGAGCCGGGTGCGCTCGATGACGAACCAGGTGCTGAAGCAGACCAGTAGCGACACGAAGATCACCCAGGCGCGATACAGCGGCAGGAACATGAAGCCGAGATTCACGGCGCCGGCGAGCGCGGGCGGCACGGGATACGACTGGCCGGTAGCTCCGAAGACCTGGTGCAGCGAGCCCTGGCAGATCAGGGCGAGCCCGAAGGTCAACAGCAGCCCGTAGAGAGGGTCGAGCCCATACACGTGGCGCAGCAGCAGCCGCTCGACGACGATACCGACCAGGCCGACCGCCAGCGGGGCGAGCAGCAGCGACACCCAGTAGTTGATGCCGAGCCACTGCAGCCCCAGGAGCGCCGCAAACGCGCCGAGCGTGTAGAACGCGCCGTGCGCGAAATTGACCACGCGCATCAGCCCGAAGATCACCGCGAGCCCGAGGCTCAGCAGCGCGTAGAACGAGCCGTTGACCAGCCCGAGCATCAGCTGGCCGAGGATCACGGCCACCGGGATGCCGAGGACGGTCGTCACGGCGGTCTGGCGCTGTGGACGGAGTACGTCAGGCCGCTTGCTAAGCCTACTTGGGCGCGGGCGCGAGCGGACACAGTCCCGTGATTGGGCCGAAGGCCTCCTCGCCGCTCATCTTCTTCACCACCTTGTAGTAGTCCCACGGGTACTTCGACTCCTGCGGAGTCTTCACCTGCATGACGTACATGTCGTGGATCATGGCGCCGTCGGCGCGGATGTAGCCGCCGGTCGTGAACAGGTCGTTGATCTTCGCGCGCTTCAGCTCCGCCATGACCTTGTCGGGATCCGTGGTGCCGACGGCTTTGACGGCCCTGAGATAGGTCAGGGTCGCCGAGTAGGCGCCCGCCTGGTCCATGGTCGGCTCGCGGTTGAACTTGGCGTAGAAGCGCTTGCCGAAGGTGCGCGTCTCGGGGTTGAGATCCCAGTACCAGGCCGTGGTCAGATACAGTCCCTGCGCGGTCGGCAGGCCGAGGCTGTGGATGTCGGTAATGAAGGCGAGCAGCGCCGCAGGCTTCATGGTCTTGGTGATGCCGAACTCGTTGGCGGCCTTGAGCGAATTGCTGAAGTCGGTGCCGGCGTTGGAGAGTCCCAGTACCTGCGCGCCCGAGGCCTGTGCCTGCAGCAGGAACGAGGAGAAGTCCGCCGCCCCGAGCGGCACGCGCACCGCGCCGAGGTTCTTGCCGCCGTGTCCCTCCACGACCTTGGAGGCGGCGGCCTGCAGCTGCGTGCCGAAGGCGTAGTCGGCGGTGAGGTAGAACCAGGTCTTGCCGCCGGCGTTGACGATGGCGGTGGCCGTGCCGTTGGCGAGCGCCACGGTGTCATAGGTGTAGTGCACCGAGTAAGCGGTGCAGTCCTCGTTGGTGAGCGAGGCGCCGCCCGGGCCGATATTGAAGATCGGCACGTGCTTGACGGCCGCCACCTTGGCCATGGCGATGTTGACGCCGGTGTTGGAGCCGCCGAGCAGGAAGTTGAGGCCGTTCTGGTCGGCCCATTCGCGGAACTTGGCCGCACCGATGTCGGGCTTGTTCTGATGGTCGGCGGACAGCACGCTGATCTTGCGGCCGAGCACCGTGCCGCCGAAGTCGGCGACCGCCCACTTCACGACTTCGACACCGGCGGCTCCCATCACGTCGGCGTACACGCCGGACATGTCGTCGATGTCGCCGATCACCACCTCGTCGGCCGCCAGCGTCGGGCCGCTGGCCGCAGCGGCGAGCGCCGCAAGAATCGCAAGGGTCAACATCCGCAGTTTCATGAGTCGTGCTCCTCGAGTTGCCGTGGCGTCAGATGCCCAGGTACTGGTGCAGCATTGGCATTCTGTCCTGAAGCTCGCTGGATGCGAAGTCCGCCACCATCCGTCCGCGCTCCATGATGTAGAAGCGGTCGGCGAGCGGCGCGGCGAAGCGGAAATTCTGCTCGGACATGATGATGGTGTAGCCCTGCTCGCGCAGCTTCTGGATCGTGCGGCCGAGTGCCTGCACGATGACCGGCGCGAGGCCCTCGGAGATCTCATCGAGCAGCAGCAGCCGCGCGCCGGTACGCAGGATCCGCGCCAGCGCCAGCATCTGCTGCTCGCCCCCGGAAAGATGCGACCCGCGGCTCGCGCGTCGCTCCTTCAGGTTGGGAAACATAGCGTAGATTTCCTCCACTGACATTCCCCCGGGCGCCACCGCCGGCGGCAGCTCGAGGTTCTCCTCGGTCGAGAGGCTGGCATAGATGCCGCGCTCCTCCGGGCAGTAGCCGAGTCCCAGGCGGGCGATGCGGTGGGGCGGCAGGGCGATGGTCTCCTGGCCGTTGATCATCACCGAGCCGGAGCGCGAGCCCACCAGCCCCAACAGCGCCCGCAGGGTGGTGGTGCGGCCGGCACCGTTGCGCCCGAGGAGTGTCACGACCTCGCCGCGCCCGACGCGACAGTCGACGCCGTGCAGCACATGCGACTCACCGTAGTAGGCGTGCAGCCCCGCAACACGCAGGACGTCGCCAGACATCAGTGGGTATTCCGCAGCTCGGCGTCGGCGGAGCCCATGTAGGCCTCGAGTACCTGCGGGTTGCGCGACACCTCGGCGTAGCTGCCGCTCGCAATGATCTGGCCGCGCTGCAGCACCGTGATGGTATCGGCGATCCGCGCCACCACCCGCATATTGTGCTCGACCATGAGCACGGTGCGGTTGGCCGCGGCCTGGCGGATGAGGGCGGTGACGCGGTCGACGTCCTCGTGCCCCATCCCCTGCGTCGGCTCATCGAGCAGCATGAGCTCCGGGTCCATGGCCAGCGTGGTCGCGATCTCGAGGGCGCGCTTGCGCCCATAGGGGAGCTCCACGGCGAGCACGCCCGCGAAGGCGGCGAGGTCGACCAGCGCGAGCAGCTCGCGGGCACGCGCGTCGAGTACCGTGAGCGTCGCCTCGTGCCTCCAGAAATGGAAGCTGGTGTCGAGCGAGCGCTGCAGCGCGATGCGCACGTTCTCGAGCGCCGTCAGGTGCGGGAATACCGCCGACAGCTGGAACGAGCGCACGATGCCGCGGCGCGCCACCTGGCCCGGCTCCTCGAGCGTGATGTCCTCGCCGCGGTAAATGATCTGACCCCGGGTGGGGATCATGAATTTGGTGAGCAGATTGAAGAAGGTGGTCTTGCCGGCGCCGTTCGGGCCTATGAGTGCGTGGATCTGGCCGCGGCGCACCCCGAGATCGACGTTGCTCACCGCGACGAAACCGCTGAACTCCTTGGTGAGTCCGCGGGTCTCGAGGAGCAGATCGTCGGCGGCGGGAGCGGCTGCCATGGTGGTCTTTTCTTGTAGTATGCCCCGGGTGAGGCGTCAGGGGAAAACACTCGGCGCATTGCTGCAGCCCCTGAACCGGGGCGGCCCGGCCCAACGCCGGCCGGGTTCCGCGGGCGAGGGTGCCGCTCTCGAGGCGATCCGGCATGCAGTCTGCACCATCCCGCGCGGACGGGTGTCGACCTACGGCGGCGTGGCGCGGGCCGCCGGCCTGCCGGGACGCGCGCGCCAGGCGGGATTCGCGTTGCGGACGGCGGACGAGGGGCTCAATCTGCCCTGGCACCGCGTGGTCGGCGCGGGTGGTCGCATCGTCTTTCCCCGCAGCTCGCGCGCGCACCGCGAGCAGGCGCGTCGTCTGCGCGCCGAGGGGGTCTCGGTCGTGGACGGGCGCGTGGCGGCGTCCGCTCTGATCGATCTCGGGGAGCTGTGACGGTCCTGGTGTCTACCGGCCCTGGAACTCGAGGCTGATGACGTCGACCACGCGCGTGACACCCGGGGTCGCGCGCGCGATGTCCTCGGCATCGAGGCGCTGCGTGTCGGTGACCACCTCGCCGCTCAAGTACACGACGCCGTCGAGGGTCGATACGTAGACCCGGTTCGGCGCCAGCAACTCGGTGTGCTGATAGAGGCGGGCGCGCACGGCATCCGAGATCCCCGCATCGCCGGGGCATCCCGCGCCGCACTTGCGCCAGGTAGCGAGCGTCGCACAGCCGCTGGTGGCCCCCGCGATGACGACCGCGAGAGCAAGGAGTCGTGCAGGCCCGGCTGCGCTCATTGCGTCCTGCTCATGAGGGGTGGCGCGTCATTGTAGACATCCGCGGGAATGGTGTGTTCCAGGGACGCGCGTGCGCGCACGGGCTTGCTGCTGCGGGGTAGCGGCGACTAGGATGCCGCGAAGTAATGGACGCCACGCCGCTCGCTGGCTGGGACAATTTCTACGTCATCATCGGCTCTTCGGCCGGCGGGCTGACGGGGCTTACGTTCGTGGTCATCGCCCTGATTCGCGAGTCGGGCCAGGGGGTGCAGCCGAGGGGTCTCGGCGTCTTCGTGACGCCGACCATCGTGCACTTTTGCGGCGTGCTGGCACTCGCGGCGTTCATGAGCATGCCGCATCAGAACGGGGGAACTCTGAGCGTCGGGCTGGCGATCGGGGGGCTGGCGGGCGTCATCTACGGCTGCGTGATCGGCGTCACCATGTACCGGATCGGCATCGGCGCTACCCGCTACGTCCCGGTGCGCGAGGACTGGATCTGGAACGTGATCGTGCCGACGCTGGTGTACGCGGCCCTCGTCGGCATGGCAGCGCTGATCCGGGACCGGCTGACCCGGCAGGCCCTCTACGGGGTTGCGGTCCTCGCGCTCGCTCTCCTCTTCATCGCTATCCGCAACGCCTGGGACCTCGCCGTGTGGATGTCGGTGAGCCGCCCGCAGAATAAGGAGTCGGCGGCCGAAGCGTCCGTCCGCGACGGCCGTTAACCCCATTGCGGGGGCTGCCACGCTGAAGGTATCGGGCTTTCTCAATACCGGAGGCGATTCGTGAGGTACCTTAATCTGATGGCGTCGGTTCTGGCGCTGGCCGCGAGCGCCCAGGCAGGCGCCGAGGCGAGCGCCCTGGGCTCGCTCGCACGGGTGAGCGTCGTCGATCGCGACAACGGTGTCACGCTGAGGACATATTACGCACGCGGCGAATACTGGGTGGCGGGCGGTCCGGGGGCGCGCTATGCGATCGAAATCCGCAATTGCGCAGGCGCGCGGCTGCTCGCGGTGACCTCTGTGGACGGCATCAACGTGCTCTCGGGAGACACGGCGGGTTTCGACCAGGCGGGCTACGTCTTCGATCCGGGCGAGCGCTATCAGATCACCGGGTGGCGCAAGAGCAACGCCGAAGTCGCGGCCTTCACGTTCACCGATTCGAGAGACTCGTACGCGGCGCGCACCGGCCGTCCGGGCAACCTTGGCGTCATCGGCGTCGCGCTGTTTCGCGAGCAGCCGCAGGCGGTGTACGCGCCCCCGCGGGTCGCGCCGGCACCCGCGTCCGAGTCCGGCGCGGCGCCTCCGTTCGCCGGTAGCGCCAGCCGCTCGCTCGCCGAGGACGCGACCGCCATGGCGGGGGCGTCTGCGCTCCAGCGAGCGCCGGTCGCGGCACCGGCGCCCGAGGCGCGGCTCGGGACCGGACACGGGGAGCGCGAGTACTCTTACGCCGTGGACACGGAATTTCACCGGATGCAATCGCAACCGAATGAGGTCATCCGCATTCGCTACGACAGTTTCGAGAACCTGGTCGCCATGGGCATCATCCGCAGGCCGCGACCTGCGCCGCACGCGCCGGACGCGTTTCCGAACTCGGAGCAGAGGCACTTCGTACCGGACCCTTCTGGCTGAGTCCTCGCGCATCGAGCACGCGGTGAATGAACGACGCAGGCCTGAGTGACGAGACGCTGATCGCCCGCTATGCGCGCGGCGACGCAGGGGCGTTCACGGCACTCTATCGGCGGCACGAGCTGCGCATCTGGCGCTATCTCGAGCGCAACATGGGCAGCCGGGCGACGGCGGAGGAGCTGATGCAGGAAGTGTGGTTTGCCGTGGCACGCGACGCAGAGCGCTATCGGCCGACCGCGCGTTTCACGACCTGGCTGTTCACCATCGCGCGCAACCGCATGGTCGACGCGGTGCGCGCGCGCCGTGCGCACCTCAGCCTGGATGCGGTCGCTCACGAGTCCGAAACGGTGCTCGAGCGGCTGACCGCGGATCCGGGGGCTGGTCCTCTGGCGGCGGCGGAGGCACGCGATCGGGCGGCAGCGCTGCGCCTGGCACTCGCGCAGCTGCCGCCGGAGCAGCGCGACGCCTTGCTCCTGCAGCTCGAGGGGGACCTGAGCGTCGGGGAAGTGGCCACGATCACCCGCGCCAGCTTCGAAACCGTCAAGAGCCGCCTGCGCTACGCCCGGACGCGGCTGCGCGAGCTGCTGAGCGAGTACGCATGAGCAGCTTGCCGCCTCCGTTCGATGGCTCCGACGACGCTGACGAGCGGTATCGGCGCGCCTCCGGGCTCGATCCGAGCCGTCCGAGCGAGGCGACCCGGCGCGCCGTGCTCGAGCACGCGGCGCGCCTCGCCGCCGGGCGCACCCGCCGCAACGCACGCCGCCGCTGGTTGATGGCGCTGCTCGCACCCAAATGGCGGCCGGCGCTCGTCGGGACCCTCGCGGCCGGGGTTCTGGTTGGGGTAGTGATCGCCCCGCAGTTCCTCGCGCCGATCGCACCACGCGGAAGTCAGCACGCTCCCGCCGCGGTGTCTGCGCAAGCGGCCGTCGCGCCGGTGAACGCACCCGCCGCCCGGCTCGCGCCCGCGGGACGCGCGCCTGCTCCCGGCACCGTGGAGTCCGCGAGTCCGGCGCGCGCCGTGACGCGTGAGCGCCCGCGCGTCGCGTCGAGTACCCCGCGTGCGTTGCTCAGGGAATCTGCACCCGCGGAGGCAGCCCCCGCCGCAGCGGCGGCCGCGCGGGCCGCGAGTGACGCAGCGACGACGCAGCAGCTCGAGCAGCGTGCCGATGCAAACGCCGCGCGCGTGCTGTCGTTCGACGAGCGGGCGGCCACCGCGTCCACCTCGCGGAGTGCCGTCGCCGCACCCGCAGTGCCGGTTTCGCCGCCGGCTCGAGCCGCTCCGGACGTACTGCGCCAGGCCGCCGCCGCGGGTGACCTGACAGCTCTCAGGGCACAGCTCGCGAGCGGCGGCGACATCGATGCGCGCGACACGCAGGGGCGTACGGCACTCATGCTGGCAACGCTCGGTGGACAGGCGGACGCGGTCGCTGTGCTGCTCGCCCACGGGGCCGACCCGAGCGCCGCCGACACGCGGGGCACCACGCCACTGCAGGCCGCAGTTGCGGCCGATGAGCGCGCGATCATCGCCATGCTGCGCCGCTATGGCGCCCGGTAGAGAAACGCGCTGAGACTGTGGAGGTAGACGGGATGCAGGCTCACGTCGTTGTGGGTCGCCCCGGCCACCATGACGGTGTGCCGCAGGGAGGGCGCGATCGCGGCGATCAGTGCGTCCGAGCGCGCCCGGTACACCACTTCGTCGTGCTCGGCGACGACCACGAGTGTGGGCGAATGCACCTCGCCGATGCGTCGCAATGAGTCGTAGCGGTCGCGGAGGAGCGCGCGCACCGGAAGCCACGGGAAATGATCGGCGGCGACGCCGGTAATGCTGTCGAACGGAGTGACGAGGATCAGCCGCTCGAGCGGGCGGCGCGCGGCGAGTGCGACCGCGACGCCGCTGCCAAGGCTGCGGCCGATGACGGCGATGGGATCGTGACGCGCGCGCAGGGAGTCGTAGATTGCCTCGGCGTCGGCGGTCAGTGCAGTTTCCGAGGGTCGGCCGGCGCTGCCCCCGTAGCCGCGGTAGTTCACCAGGTAGACGGCGCGTGCGGCAAACGCCGCGTCGAAGTCCGCGATATTGGCGCCGACGTCCTCGGCGTTGCCTCCGAAGTAGATGAGCGCCGGTCGGGCCGCGCCGTGCAGCTCCCACACCTTGAGGTTTACCCCGCCGCGCTCGATGGACAGTGCACGCGCACCGGGGTACGCCACCTCCGGGGTCGGCAGATACAGCAGGCGGTCCTGTGCCACATAGAGCAGGACGCAGATGAGCGCGTAGATGGCGCCCGCCGCCAGGATGGCGTTGAGAATAACCCTCACGGCACCAGCACGAGGCGCCCGGTCACCGCCCCGAGCTGGAGCGCGCCGAGCGCGCTCTCGGCCTCCGACAGCGGGCGTCGGGTGAGCGGGATCGCCTGAACTCTCCCCGCGCGCACCAGCGACATCATCTCGAGAGCCTCGGCGAGAGTCCCGGTGTTGGAGCCGACGATCGACAGCGCGCGCAGCGGGATCAACGGCAGCGGCAGCCGCAGCGCACCGCCGAAGAGGCCGACGATGACGATGCGTCCGCCCCGGCGCACGACGCGATTCGCGAGTGCGAAGCTCTGCTCGGAGCCGACGAAGTCCACCACCGCGGCGGGGCCGCCGCCGGTATCGGCGCGAATCCGCTCGGGGGCGCCTGCGTCCCCGGCGTCGTAGGCCGTCCCTGCGC
>DASXKA010000249.1:0-8776 GCA_036497085.1 Steroidobacteraceae bacterium
CCCGCCGAGAACCTCGTGGCGGGTACGGTCCGGGAGATCGCCTACATGGGCGACATGTCTATCTACCTGGTACGCCTCGACTCGGGCAGCATGCTGCGGGTGACGCTGCCGAACGTGCTGCGCGGCGCCGAGCGCCCCATCGCGCGCGAAGAGCGCGTGTGGCTTTCCTGGCACGGCTCGAGCCCGGTGGTGCTCACCGAGTAGGGATGGCGATGCGCCTGTCGCAAGCAATGGGGCGGCGGCTGATCGCGGGAGTGCCGACGCTGTGGCTGCTGCTGCTGTTCCTGATCCCCTTCATCATCGTCTTCCGCATCTCCTTCTCCGAGGTGCGCCTCGCGATCCCTCCGTATACGCCGCTCGTCAGCTGGCACCACGGCGCGCCGCACATCGAGCTGCACTGGTCCGCATACTCGTTTCTGTTCACCGATCCGATGTACGTGAGCTCCTACCTGTACTCGCTCAAGGTGGAGGTGGTCTCGACTCTGTGCTGTCTGGCTCTGGGCTACCCGATGGCTTACGCCATCGCGCGCGCGAGCGCTGCGACCCGCCCGCTGCTGCTGATGCTGATCGTGCTGCCGTTCTGGACCTCGTTCCTGTTGCGCGTCTACGCCTGGATCGGACTGCTGAAGAACAACGGTGTGATCAACAACGCGCTGCTGTCCCTCGGCGTGATTCATCACCCGCTGGCGCTCCTGCAGACCGACTTCGCCGTCTACATCGGCATCGTCTACTCCTATCTGCC
Organism: Steroidobacteraceae bacterium; assembly: GCA_036497085.1. GTDB lineage: Bacteria > Pseudomonadota > Gammaproteobacteria > Steroidobacterales > Steroidobacteraceae > 13-2-20CM-66-19. The sequence continues at coordinate 743 of DASXKA010000249.1, forward strand.
CTTCATGATCCTGCCCCTGTACGCCAATCTCGAGAAGCACGACATAGCGCTGCTCGAGGCGGCGGCGGACCTGGGAGCGCGGCCGCTGCGGGCCTTCCTGCGCATCACGCTGCCGCAGTCGCTGCCCGGAATCGCGGCGGGGTCGCTCCTGGTGTTCATTCCGGCGGTAGGCGAGTACGTGATCCCGACGCTCCTCGGGCGCCCCGATCAGCTGATGATCGGCCGGGTGCTGTCGGATGAGTTCTTCGAGAACCGCGACTGGCCGGTAGCGAGCGCGGTCGCGATCCTGATCCTGCTGCTGCTGATCGTGCCGATCATGCTGTTCCAGCGCGTCGAGCGGCGGCAGCTCGAGGCCACGCAATGAGGCCGCGCGGCCTGTTCTCCCGCGGGGCGCTGATGCTCGGGCTCGCGTTTCTGTACGTGCCGATCATCTCGATGATCGCGTTCTCCTTCAACAACTCGCGCCTGGTCACGGTGTGGGACGCCGCTCATTCGCCCACGCTCAAGTGGTACGGGGTGCTGGCGCACAACGAGCAGATCCTGAGCGCCGCCTGGCTCTCGATCCGCATCGCGCTGACCGCGGCGAGTGTCGCCGTGGTGCTCGGCACGCTGGCCGGGGTGGCGCTCTCGCGCTTCGGTGCCTACCGCGGCCGCATGCTGCTCGCCGGCATGGTCACGGCGCCGATCGTCATGCCCGAGGTCATCACCGGCTTGTCGCTGCTGCTGCTGTTCGTCGCCCTCGGGCAGCTCATCGGCTGGCCGAAGGGCGCCGGTGCGGTCACTATCGCGCTCGCGCATATCACCTTCTGCATGGCCTACGTGACCGTGGTGGTGCAGTCGCGCCTCGCCGGTTTCGATGAATCGCTGGAGGAAGCGGCCATGGACCTCGGCGCCCGGCCGCTCAAGGTGTTCCTGCGCATCACTTTGCCGCTCATCCTGCCGGCGATCGCCTCCGGGTGGCTGCTGGCGTTCACGCTCTCGTGGGACGACCTGGTCATCACGCAATTCGTCGCCGGGCCCGGCTCGAGCACGCTGCCGATGGTGGTGTTCTCCAAGGTGCGCTTCGGGGTGACGCCCGACGTGAATGCGCTCGCGACGATCCTCGTGCTGCTGGTTGCCACCGGCATCGCCATCTCGAGCCTTTGGATGCGTTACCAACAGCGCCGGCGCGAGCGCGACCTGCGGCTCGCCGCCGCCGCCAACCTGTGAGGTGCCGCACGTGTCACGCAACGTCATCGGAATCGATGTAGGGGGATCCTCGATCAAGGCCGGGCTGGTCGACGTCGACTCGGGGCGCCTGGTGGGCGGTCTGATCTCCGCTCACACCCCGCAGCCCTCGACCCCTAAGTCGATGACGCCGGTGCTCGCCGCGCTCGCCGCGCGCCTGCCGGGCGCCGTCGGCGGCGTCGGCGTCGCCTTCCCGAGCGTCATCAAGCAGGGGACGGTGCGCACCGCGGCCAACGTCGACCACGGCTGGATCGGCAGCGACGGCGCTGCGCTTGCCGCGCGCGCGCTCGGCCGGCCCGCGCTGTTCCTGAACGACGCGGACGCGGCGGGCATCGCCGAGATGCGCTGGGGCGCGGGCCGGGGGGAGAGCGGCACGGTCATCATGGTGACGCTCGGCACCGGCATCGGCACGGCGCTCTTCTGTGACGGCAAGCTCTACCCCAACACCGAGCTCGGGCACCTGGAGCTCAGGGGTATGGACGCCGAGAAGTGGGCCTCGGCGCGGGTGCGCACCGCCGAGAAGCTCGGCTTTCCCGAGTGGATCGCGCGGGTGAACGAGTATTTGAAGCGGCTGCACGACCTCCTGTGGCCGGACCTCTTCATTCTCGGCGGAGCGGTGAGCGAGCGCTTCGCGGAGTTCGCGCCTCTGCTGCATTCGGAGGCCCAGCTGCGTCCCGCGCATTTCGCCGGGCAGGCCGGGGTGGTGGGCGCGGCCATGGCCGCGGTCGAGGCCGGTCTCTGAAGGAGTAGCGGCGGCGCGACTCATCCCATGAGAGAGAGCAAGCTACCCGAGGTCGGCACGACGATCTTCACCGTCATGTCGCGCCGTGCGCGCGAGCTCGGCGCGCTGAACCTCGGACAGGGATTCCCCGACTACGACATCGATGCGCGCCTCATTGAGCTGGTCGGCGCGGCGATGCAGGCCGGCCACAACCAGTACGCACCGATGGAAGGCTTGCCGGAGCTGCGCCAGCGCATCGCGGCGAAGCTGCGCGCCTGCTACGGCCTCGACACCGATCCCGAGAGCGAGATCACCGTCACGCTGGGGGCGACCGAGGCTATCTATTCGGCTATTCAGGCCGCGATCGGCCCCGGGGACGAGGCGATCGCGTTCGATCCCGCCTACGATTCCTATGAGCCGGCAGTGCGGCTGGCCGGCGGGCGCTGCGTGCGCCTGCCGCTTGCGCCCCCGGACTTCCGCTACGACTGGGATCGGGTGCGCGCCACCGTCAACGACCGTACCCGGCTGCTGCTGCTCAACAGCCCGTCGAACCCGTCCTGTACCGTGACCGCCGCCGCCGACCTCGATGCGCTGGCGGCGGCGATCCGCGGCCGCGACGTCCTGGTGCTGTCGGACGAGGTGTACGAGCACGTGGTGTTCGACGGCGCCCGCCACCACTCGGTGCTGAAGCATGCGGAGCTCGCGCCGAAGAGCTTCGCGGTGTTCTCCTTCGGCAAGACGCTGCACGCGACCGGGGTGCGCGTCGGCTACTGTGTGGCGCCGCAGGCTCTCACCCGCGAGCTGCGCAAGGTGCACCAGTTCAACACCTTCAGCATCGCGCATCCCCTGCAGCACGCGATCGCTGCCTACCTGGCGGAGAAACCCGAGGGCTGGCGCGAGCTCGCGCAGTTCTTCCAGGCCAAGCGCGATCGGCTGCGCGCGGCGCTCGCTCCGTCCGGCTTCCGCCTGCCTGCCGCACAGGGCACCTATTTCCAGTTGCTCGATTTCAGCGAGTTCGCTCCTCCGGGTGATTGCGCTTTCGCCGAGCGGCTGCTCACCGAGGGCGGAGTGGCCACCATCCCGCTGTCACCCTTCTACGCGACGCCTCCGGCGCTCAGTTGCCTGCGGCTGTGCATCGCCAAGCGCGACAGCACGCTCGATGAGGCGGCCACGCGGCTCGCCGCGTTCGCCGCGCGGCTCGGGAGGGCGTGAGCGATGAGCAGACTGCGCGTCACCCTGGTGCAGCAGCCGCTCGTATGGGGCGAGCCCGCGGCCAATCGCGAGCGTTTCGGCGCGCTGCTCGGCTCCCTCGCCGGCAGCACCGACCTCGTGGTGCTGCCGGAAACCTTCACGACCGGCTTCAGCATGGAGGTCGAGCGTCTCGGCGAGCCGGCCGGCGGGCCGACGGGCGTGTGGCTGACGGATCTCGCGCGCGAGCTCGATGCCGCGATCACCGGCAGCGTCATCACGGCGGACGGCGGCCGCTACTACAACCGGCTGCTGTGGGCCGAGCCCGGCGGTGCGCCGCTCAGGCACTACGACAAGCGGCACCTGTTCCGCATGGGCCGCGAGCATCAGCACTTCGCGCCGGGCAGCGCCGCCTGGAGCGTGTCCTGGCGCGGCTTCAGTGTCTGTCCGCTCGTGTGCTACGACCTGCGTTTTCCGGTCTTCAGCCGCCGCCGCGCCGCGCTCGACTATGAGCTGCTCCTCTACGTGGCCAACTGGCCCGCGCCGCGTGCGCTCGCCTGGCGTACGCTGCTGCGGGCACGCGCCATCGAGAACCAGGCCTACGTGGTCGGAGTCAATCGCGTCGGCCCGGACGGTCACGGGATCGCACACGCGGGCGACAGCGCCGCGATCGACCACCTGGGCCAGCCGCTGGCGGAGCTTGGCGGCGAGCCTGCAGTCGCCACTGTCGAGCTCGACGCCGCGCGGCTCGCCGCCTTCCGGGAGAGATTTCCCGCGCACCTCGATGCCGATCGTTTCACGCTCGAGCTCTGACCCGATGAAAAAGCCCACGCTGGTCAATCATCCTCCCGAGGTTACCCTGCCGCCCGACAACCACGCGGTGGTGGCGCCCATCTACCAGAGCGTCAAGTTCGAGTTCGAGAGTCTCGAGGAGACCGAGCGTTACCTGCGGGGCGAGCGACCCGGATTCTTCTATACGCGCTCTTCCAATCCCACGAACCGTCAGCTCGAGCGACTGCTGGCGGAATTGCAGGGGCGCGAGGATTGCCTGGTCACCGCGACCGGCGTCGGCGCCATCGCCCAGACGCTGCTCGCGCTCACACGCGCGGGCGATCACATCCTGTGCTTCGTCGAGACCTACAACCCCACGCGCTACCTCATCCGCCGCCTTCTCGGCCGCTTTGGGGTGAAGCACACAATGCTCTCGATCGAGGACACCGCCGGCATCGAGCGCCTGCTGAGCGCGCAGCCGGTGCAGCTGGTGTACTTCGAGAGCCCGACGAACCCCGTGACCAAGATCGCCGACATCGGCGCGATCACGCGTGCGGCGCGCGCCGCCGGGGCGCTCACGGTGCTCGACAACACCTTCGCCGGCTTTCACCAGCACGGCGAGTTCGACGTGGACGTGTTCGTCCACAGTCTCACCAAATACGCCTCGGGCGCGGGCGACGTCATGGGAGGAGCTGTAATCGCGCGCGCCGAGCTCATCCGCGGCCTGCACGCCGACTTCGGTGCGCTCGGCGGCACGCTCGATCCGCACGCCGCGTTCCTGATCCTGCGGGGCCTCAGGACCTACTTCGTGCGCTACGAGGCGCAGTGTGCGCGCGCGCTGCGCATCGCACAGCTGCTCGCGGGCCACCCGGCCGTCGCGCGGGTGCATTACCCGGGGCTGCCCACGCACCCGCAGCACGCGCTCGCGGCGCGGCAGATGCGCGACTTCGGCACCATCGTCACCTTCGACCTGCACGGCGGCGATCCGGCCGCGCGGCGCTTCGCCGACACGCTCGAGCTCTTTGCCCTCACCCCCAGCCTCGGCTCGGGCGAGTCGCTGGTTCTGCCGGCGCAGATCATGAGCGGGCGCGAGCTGGATCCCGTGCAGCAGCGGATCTCGGCGATCACGCCGGGAACGGTACGGCTCTCGATCGGTCTTGAGGACCCGGATGATCTGATCGAGGATGTTGCCCGGGCGCTCGCTGCCGCCGGGGCGTGAGCAAGGAGGGGCCGATGGCGCGGATCCTGCGCACGCTGGCACGATCGTTGTGTGCCGCAGGAGTCCTGGCGGTGCCGGCGGTGCGGGCGTCGCCGCCAGGCCCGGAGATTCCCCTGGAGATCTTCGCGGCGGGACCGCAGATGGCCGAGCCGCACCTCTCGCCCGATGGCGGCAAGCTCGTCTACCTCACGAGTGTCGCGGGACAGCTGCGCATCGCGGTGCGCAACCTGCGGACCGGGAGCGAGCGGACCATTCTCAACGCGGCCGCCGGTCCGTTTTCGGTGAGTCACTGCGAGTTCAAGACCAACGACCGGCTGCTGTGCCACCTCGATGGCGTCGCGCGGGGCGGCGAGCCCGAGCGGCTCTATCCCGCTTCGCGCCTCCTGGCGGTCAACGCCGACGGCGGCTCGCTGCGGATACTGTTCCGCGACTCCTTCTTCGCGCGGCTACCGCCGGCGGCGCACTCGCAGTTCCAGGACCGCATCATCCACTGGTTGCCCGACGATGCCTATCACGTGCTCATAGAGCTCGGGGACCGGGGCAGCGTCTTTCCTTCGGTCTACAAGCTCGACGTGTACCGCGGCGGCCTGAAGCTCGTCGTACCCTCGCAGCCGCCGGTGATGGACTGGACCGCGGACCCGGCGGGCGTGGTGCGCTTCGGCTACGGCTTCCGCGACGACACCGGCGTCTATATCGCCCGCAGCGGCCCGGACGCGCCGTGGCGCACGCTCGAGGAATTCAAGCGCTTCGACCGCACGCGCTTCGATCCGCTCGCCTTCGGCGCCCGGCCCAACGAGCTGCTGGTGTTCGCCCCGTACCAGGGTCGCACCGCGGTCTGGCAGATCGACGTCGACGCGCCAGCGAAGGGCCTCACGCTGCTGTTCTCGCACCCCGACGTCGACCTGGGCGGCATCCTCGAGTGGCCGCTCGACCGCCACGTCGCCGGCTTCGTCTACGAGACCGACCGGCCGCACACCCATTTCATCGACCCACGCGCCGCCGGGATCGAAGAGACGCTGGCGCGCGCGCTTCCCGGCGCCTATCACGTGGTGGTCGACTCGAGCCGCGACGAAAGCAAGTTTGTCACCGTCTCCTTCAGCGACGTGATGCCGCCGCGCTACCACCTGCTCGACACCGCGACCGGCAGCCTCACCGAGCTCGGCCGGCAGGACGCCAACCTGAGCGGGGCGCAGCTCGCGCACGTCAAGCCGATCACCGTGCCGGGGGCGGGCGGCATCGCGATTCCCGGCTATCTGACGCTGCCGCCGGGAAGTCAGCCGGGGCAGCGGCTGCCCGCGGTCGTGCTGCCGCACGGCGGACCCTATGCGCGCGATCACTGGGGCTACGATCCGCTCGTGCAGGTGATCGCGAGCCGCGGTTACGCGGTCCTGCAGCTCAACTTCCGCGGCTCGACCGGGTACGGCGAGCAGTGGCGTGACGCGGGGCACCAGGCATGGGGCACGATCATGCACGAGGACATCACCGCCGGCGCGCACTGGCTCATCGAGCAGGGGATCGCCGATCCCGCGCGCCTGGGGATCGTGGGCTGGAGCTACGGCGGCTACGCGGCGCTCACCGGCGTCGAGAAGGAGCCAGAGCTCTACCGCTGCGCGGTCAGCATCGCGGGAGTATCCGACATGTCGCAGATGGCCCTCGACGACGAGCGCTTCTACGGCGGCAAGGACTCCGCGGGCGATGCCATGGGCACCGATCCGGCGGCGCTACGCGCGGAGTCGCCGCTGCAGCACGTCGAGCGCATCCGGGTGCCGGTGCTGCTGGTGCACGGCGAAGATGACTACACCGTGCTCGCCGAGCAGAGCAAGGCCATGGACCGGGCGCTGTCGAAGCAGGGCCTGCGCCACGAGCTGGTGCTCATCAAGCACGGCGAGCACAGCCTGGTGCGCCCCGAGATGCGGCTGCTGCTGTATCGAAAGCTTACGGAGTTCCTGCGTGGCAACCTGGGACCTGGCCAGAGCCGGGAGGCCAGTCCGGTGCTCGTCAGCGGCGCAGCAGCCACGCAATGACCGAGACGACCGCGCTCACGAGCAGCATGGTCGTCAACGGAAAGAAGAAGCTGAAGCCCGGCCGGCTGATGACGATGTCGCCCGGCAGGCGGAACAGCGGCAGGCGCCGCACCACCGGCCACAGGAGCCCGGCGACCGTCAGCACCACGCCGAGAATGATGAGCGTGCGGTTCATGAGGCGGGAAGCTTAGCGCGGAACCGCCACGCGACGCGCCGGTCCAACGGAGGCTGTGCTCGCGGAGGGATCCGGCATGAACATCGCATCCCCGGCGATGCCTTATGATTTTTCCGATCTCGAACCCGCCATGTCGCGGGACTCGGTGGTGTTCCACTTCCTGCGCCATCAACGGGTGTGCTACGAGCGGATGCGAACCCTGGTGCGTGGCACGGGCCTCGAGCAGTTGCCGCTCGAGGATCTGATCCGCTCGACCGAGCGCAGTACCGTGCACCACGCGCTCCATCGTTATGCGGCGGAGGTGTGGAACCATGATGTCTTCTGGCGCTCGATGCGCCCCCACGGCGGCGGCGCCCCCGACGGCCGGGTGGGCGAGGAGCTGCGCAAGCGCTTCGGCTCGTATGAGCGCTTCACGCAACAGGTGAAATCCGCGGTGAGCGCGCACTTCGGCAGCGGCTGGCTGTGGCTGGTGTGGCGTCGCGGAGCTCCGGAGATCGTCGTGACGCCCAACGCCGGCACGCCGTTCGTGCGCGGCGACACGGTCCTGCTCGCGCTCGACCTTTGGGAGCACTCCTATTACCTCGATCACCAGAACCGCAGGGCCGCGTACGTAGCGACGTTCATTGACGAGCTGGTCAACTGGGAGCTTGCCAATGGGGTGCTGGACCGGCTCGGGACGGTGGCGGAGCTCCCCGCGCCGCGGGAGCGC
>DASXKA010000250.1:0-19216 GCA_036497085.1 Steroidobacteraceae bacterium
GCTCGCGGTGGCGCTGGCCGCCTGCGCCACGACACGCCCCCGGCCGCCGCCCCTGCCCGGGCCCGTCCCGGTGCCAGCGCCGCCCGGCGACATCGCCGGCATCCCCGATGCGGTGCCGCGCGCCGAGCCGCGCAGCGCGCATGGCAACCCGTCCTTCTACGATGCGCTCGGACGGCGCTATTTCGTGCTGTCTTCCGCCGAGGGCTACGACGAGCGCGGTGTCGCCTCCTGGTACGGCCCGACCTTCCACGGCGGCAATACCTCGAGCGGCGAGCTCTACGACATGTACGGCATGACGGCTGCGCACAAGACGCTGCCGCTGCCGACCTACGCGCGCGTCACCAACCTCAGCAACGGCAGGAGCGTCGTGGTGCGCATCAACGACCGCGGCCCGTTCGTCGCCAACCGCATCATCGACCTCTCGTACACCGCGGCGGCCAAGCTCGATATGCTGCGCGACGGAACCGCGATGGTGGAGGTGCGGGCGCTGACGCCCGGAGCGCCCGAGGCACCGGCAGCCGTCATGGCGAGCGCGGCGCCGACACCGCGCCTGGCGCCGCCGCCCCCGTCTCCCCTCTTGTACGTGCAGACCGGTGCATTCGCGGATCCCGCCAATGCCGAGCGCGAGCTCGCGCAGCTGCAGGCCGCGGGGCTCGCGAGCTCCTTCGTGGTGCAGCCACCGGAGGGCTCGCAGCTCTACCGGGTGCGCATCGGGCCCGTCGGCAGCGTCGCCGAATTCGACGCCCTCGCCGCGCGGCTCGCCGCGCTCGGCATTCCGGACGCCCGGCTGGTCACGAACTGAGGCGCGTTTGGGCTAGACTTCATGGCTTTCCGTGCAAGCAAAGGAATACTCACGGTGAAAGCCCCGAGTCCCGCCCTGCGCATTGCAGTGCTGATGCTCGCTGCCGCCGCGCTCCCGCTCGCCGCGCGCGCCGCGGCCGCGCCCGTGCCGGCGCCGCCGGCAGTCAAGGCCCGCGCCTGGGTGCTGGTCGATTACAACAGCGGCCGCGTGCTGGCACAGCAGCGCGTCGCCGACCGCGAGGAGCCCGCGAGCCTCACCAAGCTCATGACCGCCTACGTGGTGTTCCAGGCGCTCACCGACGGGCGGCTCAAGCTCAGCGACGAGGCCACCATCAGCAAGCACGCCTGGAAGGCGGAGGGCTCGCGCACCTTCGTGCAGGTCGGCACCCAGATTCCGGTCGACATACTCATCAAGGGCATGATCGTGCAGTCGGGAAACGACGCCACCATCGCCCTCGCGGAGAAGCTCGGCGGTACTGAGGATGCGTTCGCGCAGATGATGAACGAGTACGCGCGGCGCCTTGGTATGAAGGACAGCCACTTCGTCAACAGCGACGGGCTGCCGGCGCCCGATCATTACACCAGCGCGCGCGACATGGCGACGCTCGCCGGCGCGCTCATCCGCCAGTTCCCGCAGTACTACGGCCTGTTCAGCCTGCGCGAGTTCGTGTGGAACAACATCCGCCAGGGCAACCGCAACACGCTGCTCGGCAAGGACCCGTCGGTAGACGGGCTGAAGACCGGACATACGGACGCCGCCGGCTTCTGCCTGGTGAGCTCCGCTAACCGTGACGGCATGCGCCTCATATCGGTGGTGATGGGCGCACCGAGCGAGCGGGCGCGCGAGGAGGCGAGCGCCGCGCTCCTCAACTACGGCTATACCTTCTTCGAGTCGGTCCGGGTCAAGACCGCGGGCTCCACCGTGCTCAAGCCGCGCGTATACAAGGCGGCGAACGAGTTCGCAGCGGCGGGCGTGACTGCCGATGTCTATGCTCTGGTGCCGCGCGGACAGGGCAGCTCGCTCACCACCAGTGCGCGCCTCGACCACGAGCCGCTGATCGCGCCGCTCGCTGCGGGTGAGCGCGTCGGCGAGCTCACGCTCGCCGATGGCACGGGTGAGGTGCTGGCGCGCGCGCCGCTCGTCTCGCTCGCGGCGGTACCGCAGGGGGGACTGTGGACCCGCATGGTGGACACGGTCGAGCTGTGGTTCCGCACCAAGTGACCGCGGGCGTCCGCCAGCACAGGAGCCGTCGATGGCCGAAGCGCTTCCGCTCTGTTACCTGAACGGCAGCTACCTGCCCCTCAAGGACGCGCGCATCTCGCCGCTCGACCGCGGCTTCCTCTACGCGGACGGGGTCTATGAGGTCATGCCGGTCTACGGCGGGCGGCCGTTCCGCTTCGCCGCGCATGCCGAGCGTCTGACGCGCAGCCTCGGAGCGCTACGCATGGAGGATCCGCATACCCGGCCCGAGTGGCACGCGATCCTCGGCCCCCTGGTCGAGCGCAACGGCGGCGGTGACCAGTATGTTTACTGGCAGGTGACGCGCGGTGCGCAGAGCGGGCGCAGCCACGCGCCACTGCCCGACATTCCGCGCACGGTGTTTGCCTTTTGCGCGCCGCTGCCGCTGATCACCCCCGAGACGCTCGCCAACGGTGTCGCCTGCGTCACCGCGGACGACACCCGCTGGGCGCGCTGCGACGTCAAGTCGGTGGCGCTGCTCGCCAACGTGCTGCTGCGCCAGGAGTCGATCGACGCCGGCGCCGCCGAGACCATCCTGCTGCGCGACGGCGAGCTGACGGAAGCCTCGGCCTCCGCGGTGCACGTCGTGTTGGGGCGCGAGCTCCTCACGCCGCCCAACTCGCGCCGCATCCTGCCGGGCACGACGCGCGGCGTGGTTGAGGAGATGGCGAGCCGGGCCGCGCTCCCCTGGCGCGCCGCGCCGGTCTCCGCGGCGCAGCTGCGCGACGCGGATGAGATCTGGATCTCCGCCGCCACGCGCGAGGTACAGGCAGTGACGCGCCTCGACGGCCGGCCGGTGGGTGAAGGCAGGCCCGGGCCGCACTGGCGGGCGGTCTACGGGGAGCTGCAGCGCTACAAGCGCGAGCTTGCCGGCACGCCGTGGTAGCCGGCTTCAGGGCGAGCGCGGCGGCTCCCCGACGATGATTCGCGCGCCGCGGTGGTAGGTCCAGTAGGCATCCGCCCAGTCGATCAGCACCACCAGCCGGTTGCGAAAGCCGATCAGGAAGTAGACGTGGGCCAGCAGCCAGAACCACCACGCCACGAGCCCCGTGAGCTTGACGCTGCCCAGGTCCACGACCGCGGCGCCGCGTCCGATCGTCGCCAGCAGTCCCTGGTGGCGGTACCTGAAGGATGTTGAGGGCCGGCCTGCCAGGCGGGCGCAGACCGACGCGGCGGCATGGACTCCCATCTGCTTGGCCGCCGGCGCGATGCCGGGAACCGCCCCGTGTGGCCCACTCACCGCCGCCAGGTCGCCGGCGACGAAGATGTTCGGGTAGCCCGGAACGCTGAGATCGTCCGCGACCAGCACGCGGCCGGCGCGGTCGACGCTTACTCCCAGGGCCTTTCCCAGCGGAGACGCCGTGACGCCCGCCGCCCAGATGACCGTGCGTGTGCGCACGGTCGTATCACCCACGCGGACCTCGGCCGCACTGATCGACGTGACCGGCGAGTGGGTCCGGACCGTGACGCCGAGGCGTTCGAGTTGCCGCTGCGCACTGCCCGAGAGGTCGCGGGAAAACGCCGGCAGGATGCGCGGGCCCGCCTCGACCAGCAACACCTGAGTGGTGCGCGGGTCGATGCGGCGAAACTCGCGCTTGAGCGTGTGCCGGGCAATCTCCGCCAGGGTCCCGGCCAGCTCGACGCCGGTCGGTCCGCCGCCGACGATCACAAACGTGAGCCACGCCCGGGCGGCCTCCGCAGAGCTGCTGCTCTCGGCGCGCTCGAATGCAGTCAGGAAACGCGCGCGCACGTGCAACGCATCGGCGAGCGTCTTGAGTCCCGGCGCGTGCTCGGCCCACTCCTCGTGCCCGAAGTACGCATGCGACGTCCCGGTCGCCAGGATCAGGTACTCATAGGCATAGCGTGCGCCGTCGGCGATCACCGCCTGCGCAGCCGTGTCGATCCCGGTTACGGTGCCCAACTCGACCGTGGCATTGCGCTGGCTGCGGAGTATGTGGCGCAGCGGAGCTGCTATCGAGGGCGCCGCGAGCCCGGCGGTTGCCACCTGGTAGAGGAGCGGTTGAAACAGGTGGTGGTTGCAGCTGTCAAGGAGCGTGATGTCGACGGGCGCGCTCGCGAGCGCCCTCACGGCCCAGAGCCCGGCAAACCCGCCGCCGACTACCACGACCCTCGGCGTTGGTGTCTTGCGCTGCATCAGTCGCTGACATACCACGAAGCGCGACCGCCGAACAGCATGTCAGGACAGATCGACTGACTGCCCGAGCCTCCGCTCAGGTAGCATCCCCGCCATGTCCATCGCCCTCGACCAGATTACCAAGCACTACGGCGGCGTCCCGATCGTCAACGACGTGTCGCTGGATATCGGCGACGGGGAGTTCTTCGTACTGCTCGGTCCGAGCGGCAGCGGCAAGAGCACGCTGCTGCGCGCCATCGCCGGGCTGATCGGGGTGGATCACGGGCGCATTGCGCTCCACGGCCGCGACGTCACCCATGTCGCCGCACGCAAGCGCGGCGTCGGGCTGGTGTTCCAGAACTACGCACTGTTCCACCACATGACCGTGGCCGACAACATCGAGTTCGCGCTGCGCGTGCGGCACGTGCGCGCCCGCGAGCGCCGTGAGCGCCGCGGCGAGCTGCTGCGGCTGGTATCCCTCGAGGGCATGGACGACCGGCTGCCGTCGCAGCTGTCCGGCGGCCAGCAGCAGCGGGTTGCGGTGGCGCGCGCCCTGGCTCACAAGCCCGAGGTGCTGTTGCTCGATGAGCCCTTCGGCGCGCTCGATGCCAAGATCCGCGAGGAGCTGCGCCGCACGATCCGCGAGGTGCAGCGCGAGCTCGGCATTACGACCGTGCTGGTCACCCACGACCAGGAAGAGGCGTTCGCCATGGCGGACCGCATCGGCATCATGAATCTCGGACGACTGCTCGAGATCGGCGCGCCGCACGATCTGTACTCGCGTCCGGCGACGCGCTTCGTCGCCACCTTCCTCGGCGCCGCGAACCTGTTCCTGGCACGCAGCAGTGCCGACGGCATCCATGTCGGCGCCGCCACGCTGGCGGCGGGCGAGCAGCCGCCGGACCCGCGCGAGCACGAGGTGGTGGCGGTGGTGCGTCCGGAGGAAGTCGCGGTGGCCGCCACGGACGCTGAGCTCGGGCCGGGCTACCTTGCGCACGGAGTGGTCGACGAGCTGGTGTTCAACGGAGCGCTCGAGCGGCTGCGGGTGCGCCTCGAGAACGGCGCGGCCGCGCCGCTGCTCGCCGGCGCGAACGGCGCCGCCGCCACCTGCCTCGAGGTCACGCGCACCCAGCACGAGCAGCGCGCCTTTGAGGTGCGCGTCGGACAGAGTGTCGCCATCGGCGTGCGCCGCGCGCACGTGCTGCCGACGCCGCTCTCGAGCTTCGCCGCGTGCGCTGCGAGCGTTGCGGCGGCCGAGGCGCTCGCGCGCCAGCCGCTGCTCGCCGAGCTTGCCACCCGCATGAAGACCCGCATCGCCGTGCGCTGCGAGCCGCAGCTCGGGCTGGCAGGGCCGCGGGGAGATGCGGCCTTCGTCGGCGCGACGGTGATCTCCTCCGAGGCCGGCGCGGCGCAGCGTTCCGCGTGGCTGCTCGGGCACGGGGCGCGTGAGGTGCTGGTGCTGCCGGCGCCGGCGGCCGTGCCGCAGCGGGTGCTCATCCACTGGCTCGACGAGGCGGCGCGCGCCGCGACGCTGGCCGTGTCCGCGAGCGTGCTGCGGCACGTGACCGCCGAGGCGGTCTACGTCGGCATTCTTCCCGAGGAGACCCGCGCGGCGCGCCGTCCGTACGGCCTGCGCTCGCTGCTCGACGCGCGCTCGGAGGCCCAGTCCCTGCACGGGCTGGAGATGCGCACCGAGCTGCGCTTCGGCGATGTGGCGCAGGAGCTCACGCGCCGCCTGGCGGAGGCGCCCGGCCAGATGCTGATCGTCGGCGTCGGCGAGCTCGCGCGCTTCGCCGAGCGCTTCGGCACGCTGCTCGACGGCGGCCGCTGGCCGGTGCTGCTCGTGCATCGCGCGACCTCCTGAAGGAGCGGTCCGTGAGCCTGCGCAAGCCCAGCGTGTTACCGGGATTCGGACTCACCCTCGGCTTTACCACCTTCTTCCTGAGCGCCATCGTGCTGCTGCCGCTCGCGGCGCTGGTGCTGGCGGCGGCCTCGATGCACTGGAGCGAGTTCCTGGCCGTGGTGTCGAGCCCGCGCGCGCTCGGCTCCTACCGCCTGTCCTTCGGTGCCTCGGCGCTGGCCGCCACCATCAACGTGGTGTTCGGCTTCGTGCTCGCCTGGACGCTGGTGCGTTACGAGTTCCCCGGCCGCAAGCTCGTCGATGCGCTCATCGACCTGCCGTTTGCGCTGCCCACGGCGGTCTCCGGCATCGCCCTCACCACCGTGTTCGCGCAGCACGGCTGGATCGGCCGCTACCTCGAGCCCCTCGGCATCAAGGTCGCCTATACCTGGCTCGGCGTCACGCTGGCCCTCACGCTCATCAGCATGCCGTTCGCGGTGCGCGCGCTGCAGCCGGCGCTGCTCGAGGTACAGCGCGACCTCGAGGACGCCGCCGAGACGCTCGGCGCCAGCCGCTTCTACGCCTTCCGGCGCATCATCCTGCCGACCGTGCTGCCGGCGCTGCTCACCGGCTTTACCCTCGCCTTCGCGCGCGCCGTGGGCGAGTACGGCTCGGTGATCTTCATCGCAGGGAACCTGCCGATGAAGACCGAGATCACCCCGCTTCTCATCGTCATCCATCTCGAGCAGTTCGACTACCGCGGCGCGGCGGCGCTCGGCGTGGTGATGCTGCTGATGTCGTTCGTCGTGCTGTTCACCATCAACCTGCTGCAGGCGTGGGGCCGGCGGCGCCACGTGCAGGCGGCGCGCTGATGGCGACGGCACTGAGGGCTGCCGCAGCCGGCGCCGCACCGCCGGCGGACTCGGCGCGCCCGGGGCACAACACCTGGGCGAGCGCCGTCGTGCGCTGGCTGTTCATCGGCGTGTCACTCGCCTTCCTGGCGGCGCTGCTCATCGCGCCCGTCGCGACGGTGTTCGCCATGGCGCTCGCGCGCGGCTTCGAGGTCTACCTGACGAGCTTCGCCGATCCCGACACCCTGGCGGCGATCCGCCTCACCCTGGTCAACGCCGCGGTGGTGGTGCCGGTGAATACGGTGTTCGGGCTGGCGGCCGCCTGGGCGATCGCCAAGTTCGAGTTCCGCGGCAAGAGTGTGCTGATCACGCTCATCGACCTGCCGCTGGCGATCTCGCCGGTGATCGCCGGCATGGTGTTCGTGCTGCTGTTCGGTCTGCACGGCTGGTTCGGCGCGTGGCTGCGGGATCACGATATGAGCGTGATCTTCGCGTTCCCCGGCATCATGCTCGCCACCATGTTCGTCACTTTTCCGTACGTCGCGCGCGAGCTGATCCCGCTGATGCAGCAGCTCGGCAACGACGAGGAAGAGGCCGCCATCACACTCGGCGCGGGCGGGTGGATGACCTTCTTTCGGGTGACGCTGCCGCGGATCCGCTGGGGCCTGCTCTACGGGCTGATCCTGTGCAACGCGCGCGCCATGGGCGAGTTCGGCGCGGTATCGGTGGTCTCCGGCCACATCCGCGGGCTCACCAACACCATGCCGCTGCACATTCAGATTCTCTACGATGAATACAACTTCGTGGGTGCATTCGCGGTGGCATCGCTCCTCACGCTGCTCGCCGGTCTCACGCTCGTGGTGAAGACCCTGGTCGAGCGCACCGGCTACCACGGGCGTTAGGACCATGCTCGCGCGGCTTGCCCGGCTGTTGAATACCTGGTGGCCCGATCCGTCACGCACCCGCCTCCATTGGTGGCTGATCGCCATCCACGTGGCGCTGGTGCTGCTGGTCGGCGGCGGCATCACCTGGTCCGCCAGCCGCGAGCTGCGCGAGCTCGCCGACGCGCAGGGCAAGGCACGCGTGCAGCTCGCCGCTGCCGCCGCACGCGAGGACCTGCGGCGCCTGGCCGAGGACGCGCTCGCGGCTGCGCGCGCGCTCGCCGAGCGCCCGGCGCTGCAGCGCCTGGCCGCCGAGGGCCAGGGTGACGCGCTGCCGCCGTTGCTGCGCCGCTCGTGCGCGGCGGCCGCGGTCGATGCCTGCGCGGTCATCTCCGGCAAGGGTGTG
Organism: Steroidobacteraceae bacterium; assembly: GCA_036497085.1. Classification (GTDB taxonomy): domain Bacteria; phylum Pseudomonadota; class Gammaproteobacteria; order Steroidobacterales; family Steroidobacteraceae; genus 13-2-20CM-66-19. The sequence continues at coordinate 8,154 of DASXKA010000250.1, forward strand.
ATCGCAGTCTCGGGCCCCGCGGTCGACTGGCCGCAGGTCATCACCGCGAGCACCGAGCAGGGCGCGAGCTTCATGGCGCTGCCGGCGCTCGAGCGTGTGCCGGTGCTAGGTGCCTCGGCGCCGCTCGCGGGCAACGCGCAGCTGCGGATCTATGTCGTGCGGCGCCTCGACGAGCGCCTCGCGGCGACCCTCTCGCACGTGGCGGGAGCGGAGGTGAAGCTGATCGATTACCGGGTCTATACCGCCGGCACCGTCAACGCGTTCACGCCGCTGTACTCCGCGGCGCTCGCCGACGGGCACTCGGCGGTGCTGCGCATCGACTCCCAGGATACTTACGCGGCGAGCGTGCCGGTATTCGCCTCGACCGGCGAGGCCATCGCCCTCATCGAGGCGCTGCTGCCGACCAGCGCGGTCGACAGCCCGGCGCGCGCCCTCATCAGGAAGCTGCTGGTGACCGCGCTCATTCTGGCGGCACTCGCGGTGTTCGCCGGAGTGCTGCTCGGCGAGCTGGTGGCCGCGCCGGTGCGCGCGCTCACCGCCGCCGCGATGCGTATCGGCTCAGGCGATTTCTCCGCGTCGATCCCCGCCGGTGGCGCCGCCGAGGTCGGCGCGCTGGCGCGCACCATGGAAGACATGCGCCGCAACCTCATCGACCTCACCAGCACGCTGCGCCAGCGCGAGGCCGAGGCGCGCGCAGTGCTCGGCGGCATCGTCGAGGGAGTGTACGCAGTCGACCGGGAACGCTCGATCCGCTACCTGAATCCGCAGGCGGCGCGGCTGCTCGGCACGACGCCCGAGCAGGCGCTGGGACGCTTCTGCGGTGACGTGCTGCAACCGCAGCCCGAGAACGGCCGGCGGCCCTGCGATTTCCGCTGCCCGATCCTCAAGGCACGCGCCGAAGGCAGTGGCCGCGCGCTCGAGCAGCTCGCCGGCCAGGCGGGTGGCGTGCGTGCGACCATCATCGTGAGCGCCGGGCCGGTGGACGGACTGCAGGTGCAGGTGATGCGCGAGGCCGGCGGGGTAGCAGAAGAACGGGCCGCCCCCCGCGGCCCTCAAGGCGCGTAGATCTGATCGAACACGCCGCCGTCACTGAAGTGGGTCTGCTGCGCGGCGGCCCAGCCGCCGAAGTCCGCGATGGTCACGAGCTTCAGGGTCGGAAAGCGCGCCGCATAGCGCGCCGCGATCCCGGGGTCGCGCGGCCGGTAGAAGTGGCGCGCGACGATCTCCTGGCCTTCCTTGCTGTAGAGGTACTCGAGGTACGCCGTCGCGATTTCACGCGTACCGTGGCGCAGCGCCACCTCGTCGACCACCGCCACCGGCGGCTCGGCGAGCATGCTCACCGACGGTATGACGATCGCGAGCTTGTCGGCGCCGAGCTCGCGCAGCGCGAGCTGCGCCTCGTTCTCCCAGGCGATCAGCACGTCGCCGAGTCCGCGCTGCACGAAGGTCGTGGCCGAGCCGCGCGCGCCGGTGTCGAGCACCGGCACGTTGCGGTACAGCCGCCGCACGAACTCGCGCGCGCTCGCCTCGCTCCCGCCCGGCTGTGCGAGCGCCCAGGCCCAGGCGGCCAGGTAATTCCAGCGCGCGCCGCCCGAGGTCTTCGGGTTCGGCGTGATGACCGATACCTCCGGCCGCACGAGGTCGCCCCAGTCGTGGATATCGTGCGGATTGCCCTTACGGACCAGGAACACGATGGTCGAGGTGTAGGGGGCGCTGTTGTCGGGCAGGCGGCTCTGCCAGTTGACGGGCAGGAGCTTTCCCTGGGCGGCGATGGCGTCGATGTCGGCGGCGAGTGCCAGCGTCACCACATCCGCCGCCAGCCCATCGATCACCGAGCGCGCCTGCTTGCCCGAGCCGCCGTGCGACTGGTCGACGCGCACCCGCTGGCCGGTGCGCGCGAGCCAGTAGCGCGCGAAGGCGCCGTTGAAGTCTGCATACAGCTCGCGTGTCGGGTCGTAGGACACGTTGAGGAGCGTTACGCCTGCGGTGGAGCTCGCGTGCCGGCTGTCGCAGGCGGCGAGTGCCGCGAGCCCGGTGACCAGGCTGAGCCCGGCGAGCAGGCCGAGCCCGGTGAGCAGCAGGCGGTGAACGCCGGGGGTCATCGCACGTTCGGCTCGACGGGCCGCGCGGCTGTCAGTCGCCGGCGGCGGCGAGCCCGAGCGCGCGCCGCAGGTGCGGCTCGAGGGCATCGGCGCACTCCCACACCGAGCGCGGACCGCCGAGCGCGGCCAGCTGCGTCATCGCGAGACCCTGGTAGCCGCAGGGGTTGATGCGCGAGAAGGGCTCGAGATCGAGCGCCACGTTGAGCGCGAGGCCGTGATAGCTGCCGCTGCGCCGCACACGCACGCCGACGCTCGCGAGCTTCTTGCCGGCGACGTAGACGCCGGGAGCGCTGCGGCGACCCTCGGCGGTTATACGGAAGCCGGCCGCGAGGTCGATCACGGCGCGCTCGAGCGCGGTGACGAAGTCGCGAATGCCGAGACCCAGGCGCCGCAGATCCATGAGGGGATACACCACCAGCTGTCCCGGGCCGTGATAGGTCACCTGTCCGCCGCGGTCGACCTGCACCACCGGGATGTCGCCGGGCGCGATGAGGTGCGTGCGGCTGGCGTTGGCGCCGAGTGTGAACACCGGCGGGTGCTCGAGGAACCAGATCTCATCCGGCGTCCCCGCGCCACGCTGCTCGGTGAAGCGCTGCATCGCGCGCCAGGTGGGCTCGTAGGCGACGCGCCCGAGGCGGCGGATGAGCGGCGGCGGAATCGCGCGCAGCGCCGCCGCCGCAGGCAGCGGGGCAGAAGCGGCCGCGTGCGCGCCCGCTAGGCTCACGGCGCGAGGCTCCGGTTGTCGAGACCGGCGTTGTTGCGGTTGAGCGCCTGCTCTGCGCGGTAGCTCGAGCGCACCAGCGGTCCCGACACGCACTCGAGAAAGCCGAGCGCGAGCGCCTGCGCGCGGTAGCGATCGAACTCGGCGGGAGTGACGAAGCGCTCGACCGGCAGATGGTTGACCGTCGGGCGCAGATACTGCCCGAGCGTCACGATGTCGACCCGCGCGGCGCGCAGATCGCTAAGCGTCGCGGCGATCTCCTCATCGGTCTCGCCGAGGCCGAGCATCAGGCTGCTCTTGGTGAGAACTGCGGGGCGATGGCGCTTGGCGTGCGCGAGCACGTCGAGCGTCTGCTCATAGCCGGCGCGCGGATCGCGCACCGGATGGGTCAGCCGCCGCACGGTCTCGATGTTCTGGGCGAACACCGCGATCCCGGAGTCGACCACGGTGGCGACGTCGGCGAGCACTCCCTGGAAATCGGGCGTCAGCGCCTCGACCGCCGTGTGCGGATTGCGCCGCAGGATCGCGCGCACGCAGGCGGCGTAGTGCGCCGCGCCGCCGTCGGCAAGATCATCGCGGTCGACCGAGGTGAGAACGACGTAGCTGAGCTTCATCAGCTCGACGGTGCGGGCGGCGTTCTGCGGCTCCTCGGCGTCCAGCCAGCCGTGCGGGTTGCCCGTGTCCACGGAGCAGAAGCGGCAGGCGCGGGTACAAACCGCGCCCATCAGCATCAGCGTCGCGGTGCCGGCGTTCCAGCACTCGCCGATGTTGGGGCACTTGGCCTCCTCGCACACCGTCGCGAGCCGGTGCTCGCGCACGACGGCCCTGACACCCTGAAAGCCGCTGCCCATGGGGGCGCGCGCCTTGAGCCACGCGGGCTTCCTGGAAGGCGCGGCCGGCGGGTAGGGCCCGCGCGCCTTGACGCCGTCGCGGATAGCGGTAAATCCCTGAGGCGTAACGTATTTCTCGCCGCTGCGGGGCACCGCGGCGTCGGCCGTTACGACCGGAATTCCCTTGAGCTGCGGCATGGCTTCATTGTAGCGCACGCAGCCGCGCGTCCAGCGCCGCGAGGCGCTCCACGGTCCCCACGTCGCTCCAGGCACCCCGGTGCAGCGCGCCGCGCGCGCGCCGCGCGGCGATCGCGCGATTCAGCAGCGGCAGCAGCGGGAAGCGCTCGCCGCTGCAGCCGTCGAAGAACTCGCGCCGGAACAAGCCGACGCCCGAATAGGTGAAGCGGTCGGTGTCGTGGCTCACTACCAGGTCGCCGTCGAGCCCGAAATCCCCGCGCAGGTTGTGCGGCGGATTCGGCACCAGCATGAGGTGCGCGTGCGCGTCGGGCGCGAGCGCCAGGGCGCCAAAATTGATATCGGTCCAGATGTCGGCGTTAACGACCAGGAACGGGCCGGGCCCGAGCAGCGGCACCGCCCGAAAGATGCCGCCGCCGGTCTCGAGTGGCACCGGGCCCTCGTCGCTCCAGGTGATCGACACGCCCCAGCTGCTGCCGTCGCCGAGCGCGGCGTGCAGCTGCGCGGCGAGCCACGAGGTGTTGACGACCACTTCGCGGAACCCCGCGCGCGCGAGCGCGGCGAGGTGCCAGACGATGAGGGGCTGGCCGGCGACCGGCACCAGCGGTTTGGGAAGCGAGTCGGTGATCGGGCGCATGCGCTCGCCCCGGCCAGCCGCGAGCAGCATCGCTTTCATGCGTGCACCCGGGCGTTGGCGCGCGGCAGAGCGGGCGCGACCCGCTCCTCGAGAAAGCGCCCGAGGGCGTGGAGCTCGGTGTACTGCGCGCAGGTCTCGCGCACGTACGCGAGCACGCGCGGCAGGTCCGCCAGGTAGCCGGGCTTGCCATCGCGGTACCACAGCCGGCAGAAGATGCCGAGCACCTTGATGTGCCGCTGCACGCCGATGAGATCGAACCAGCGCAGGAACTCCGCCTCGCTCGCTCCCGCCGGGCCACCCTCGGCTGCGAGCCGCGCACGGTAGCCGCTCACCCAGCCGACCACGCGCGCGCGCGGCCAGACGATATAACAGTCCTTGAGCAGCGACACCAGGTCATAGCCGACCGGCCCGCAGAGCGCGTCCTGGAAGTCGATCACTCCGGGATTGCGGGCGCCCAACACCATGAGGTTGCGCGAGTGATAGTCGCGATGCACGAACACCGCGGGCTGCGCCAGCCCCTCGCGCATGAGGAACGCGAAGGTGTCGGCGATCAGCTCCGCCTCCGCGCCGCGCACCTCGAGCGCGAGGTGCCGCGCCAGCAGCCACTCCGGCATCAGCGTAAGCTCGCGCTCGAGCGCGGCGTGGTCGTAGGGCGGCAGCTCACGGCTCGCCTCGCGCCCGCGCACCTGGATCGCGGCGAGGGCGGTGAGCGCATCGCGGTACAGCGGCTCCGGGTCGTCGCCGGCGTTCAGCCGCGCGAGATAGAGCGTGCTGCCGAGGTCCTCGAGCAGCAGCAGCCCGCGGTCCGCGTCGCTCTCGTGCACGTGCGGGACGTGGGTACCAAGCGATTCGAGCAGCCGTGACACCTTGAGGTAGGGCCGCACGTCCTCCTGCTGCGGCGGGGCGTCCATCACGATGTAGGTCGCCGCGCCCGCGAACACGCGGAAGTAACGCCGGAAGCTGGCATCGCTCGAAGCGGGCTCGATGCGCGCCACCGGCAGCCGCAGCTCGCGCGACAACCACTCAGCGATCAGCGCCAGACGAGCGTCGGCATGGGTCATGGTGGGGGAGTCCGCGTGGTTGCGGCGCGCCATTATAATGCCGCTCTTCATGCTGCGTCCGGGCACATTCGTCCTTGCCGTCGTCGCGCTCGGCGGCATCATGCCCGGCGCCCGGGCCGACGATCCGCCCTGCGCGTCACAAATTGCGCAGCCGGGCACGCCCGCCGGCGCCGGCGCGGCCGCCGCCGCAGCGGCCGCCCCAGCCGCCCCAGCCGCCGCGACGCCGCGCGGCAGCGGCAAGATCGAGATCAAGGCCGACGCCGCCGACGTGAGCGTCGACGGCAAGGGGTCGCTCAAGGGCAACGTCGTGGTGCGCCAGGGTGATGTCGAGCTGCGCGCCGGCGAGATGCAGATCGACAAGCCCGGCCAGTACGTAAAGAGCGACGGACACATCGAATACAGCGACCCGCTGGTGCACGTGACGGGTGCGGGCGGCAGTTACTCGGCGACCACGGGCGCCGAGTTCCACGGTGCGCAGTTCGATCTGCACGAGCGCGGCGCGCGCGGCGCGTCCGACAGCCTGGCGCTGACGCCGGACGGCGTGCTGCGCCTCAGGAATGTCACCTTCACCACCTGTCCACCGGCGCACGAGGCGTGGGACCTGAAGGCCAGCAGCATCACGCTCGACACCCGCAACCAGATCGGCACGGGCCGCGGCGCGCGCGTCGATTTCCTCGGCCTGCCGCTCCTGTATCTGCCCTGGGTGTCGTTCCCGCTCGGCAGCGAGCGCAAGAGCGGCTTCCTGTTTCCGAGCGTCGGCAGCACCTCGAACAGCGGCTTCCAGCTCGCGGTTCCCTACTACTGGAACATCGCGCCCAACGCCGACTTCACCTTCCAGCCGGTCGAGTACACCAAGCGCGGGCCCGACCTGGGAGGCGACCTGCGCTTCCTGACCGCCGACCAGAGCGGCGAGCTGCAATGGAACTACCTGCCGAACGACACCGTGTACCACGGCAGCCGCAGCCGCGTGCAGCTCAACGACGTCGCGCAGCTGCCGGCGGACGTGCGCCTCACGATCGACGCGCAGACGGTGAGCGACTCGTTCTACTTCCAGAATTTCTCGCAATCCCCGGCCGGCACCAGCACCTCGTTCTTGAACCGCAGCGCCACCCTCTCCTACCGCGACGAGCACTGGAGCGTGGACGGCGAGGCGCAGCAGTACCAGACGATCGACACGACGGTGCTCGTCGACGAGCGGCCCTATGCGCGCGCGCCGCGGCTGTCGATCGACAGCGACTACACGCTGTTCGGCGTTGTGCACTACGGCTTCGAGTCGGAGATCGTCGACTTCCAGCACGCGCCGAGCACGGCGGGGCTGCCGCCGCTGCCGAGCGGCTGGCGCGAGGACGCGACACCCGCGGTATCGCTGGCGCTCGCCGGCCCGGGGTATTTCTTCCGGCCGGCGATCGCGTGGCGCGCAACCTACTATCAGCTCTCCGGCACGCTGCCGGGAACCCCAACCTCGCTGTCGCGCACGCAGCCGCTCGCGAGCGTCGACTCGGGACTCGTGTTCGAGCGCGAGTCGGGCGCCCATGGCACGCGCACGCTGACGCTCGAGCCGCGCATTCAGTACCTCTACGTCCCGTACCGCGACCAGAGCGCGCTGCCGGTCTTCGATACCGGGCTCCCCGACCTGAATGCGGTCGAGCTGTTTCGCACCAACCGCTACGTGGGCGCCGACCGGATCAGCGATGCCAGGCAGCTGACCGCCGGGCTCACCAGTCGGCTGCTCGATGCGCGGAGCGGACGGCAGTTCCTCACGGCGACCATCGGCCAGAGCTACTACTTCACGCCCCCGCGCGTGACGCTGCCCGGGGAGACGCCGCCGGCGGGACCGCATTCGGACTTCGTCGCCCAGCTCGCCCTCACGGCCTTCGCCGATTGGAATGCCGACGCCGGGGTGCAATGGGATCCCGGCACGCAGCGCAGCGAGCGCACCCAGCTGAATCTGCAGTACAAGCCGGCACCCGAGACGGTGGTCAATCTGAGCTACCGCTACCAGCGCTTCGTGCAGCTGCCGGTGTTCGTCCAGGGAGTACAGCTACCGTGCAACCCGGCGGCGGTCCAGCCGGGGATCACGTGCGACGTCCAGAGTTTCGCCCAGGTCGTCCAGGGCTTCGACCAGGTAGACAGCTCGGCCGCCTTCCCCATCCACCGCTCCTGGAATGTGTTCGCCCGCGAGGTTTTTGACCTGCGCCACCACGAGGAGCTGGAGCGATTCGCCGGCTTCGAGTACCGTGCGTGCTGCTGGCGGCTGCGGCTCGGCGCCCGCCGCTACGTCAGCAGCTTCACCGGCTCCCGGGATACCGGAATCTGGCTGCAGCTGGAACTTGCGGGACTGGCGGGTGTCGGATCGGCGTCGGACACCTCGCTCAGCGAGGAGATCCGGGGCTACACTCCCGTGGATACGAGCGCCCGGAAAATCAGAGCCCCCTGAGGCCGTTCGAAAACCCACGAGGAAGCGCAGCGATGCGGCGGATCATGACCCCGGCCTTCTCCATTGTCGCCATCGGCGTGGCAGCGCTCGCCGTGTGCCGGCCCGTCGCGGCGCAGACGCGCGAGCTCGACACCCGCGGCGTGATGCTCGATCGCATCGCCGCCATCGTCAACGACGGCGTGGTGCTCAACAGCGACCTCGACCTGCAGCTCGTGGCGGTGAGCGAGCGGCTGCGGCAGCAGAAGCTCGAGCTGCCGGCGCAGAACGTGCTGCGCCAGCAGGTGCTCGAGCGGCTCGTGGTGCAGGAGATCCAGCTGCAGCGCGCCCAGCACGACGGCATCAAGGTCACGGACGAGACGCTGAACAGCGCACTCGCGGACGTCGCAAAGCGCAATAACCTCACCCTGACGCAGCTGCCGCAGGCGCTCGCCGAGCAGGGGCTCGAGTACGCCGCCTACCGCGACGACATGCGCAAGGAGATCACGCTGTCGATGCTGCGCCAGCGCGACGTGCTCGAGCGCATCGTGGTCACGCCCAAGGAGATCGACCAGTACCTCGACAAGCTGGCGAAAATGCCCTCGGGGAACCACGAGTACAACGTCTCGCACATTCTGATCGCGGTTCCTCAGGAAGCGACCCAGGCGCAGCTCGACGAGGCCGCGCGGCGCGCCAATGAGGTGTACCAGAAGGCGACCGGCGGCGAGGACTTCGCCCGACTCGCGGTCGCGTACTCGAGCAGCCAGACGGCCCTCGAGGGCGGGTCGCTCGGCTGGCGCAAGGAGACCGAGCTGCCGACCTTCCTCACCGATCTGGTCGCGAAGCTCAAGCCCGGCGAGGTGAGCCAGCCGTTGCGCACGCCCACCGGTTTCCACCTCGTGAAGCTCAACGAGGTGCGCGGCTCCGAGGCCAAGGCCATCGAGAATCAGGTCCACGCACGCCACATTCTCATGAAGACCACGGCGCTCGCCGACGACGCCACCGTCAAGCAGAAGCTCAGCGCGCTGCGCGACCGCATCCTCAAGGGTGAGGACTTCGCCGGCCTCGCCCAGACCAACTCCGAGGATCCGGGCTCAGCCGCCCAGGGCGGGGATCTCGGGTGGACCGGACCCGGGAGCTTCGCGCCCGAGTTCGAGCAGCAGATCGCCATTCTGAAGGACGACGACATCAGCGAGCCGTTCAAGACCCAGTACGGCTGGCACATCGTGCAGATGCTCGGCCATCGCCAGTTCGACGCCACCGACGAGGTCAAGCGGCGCAAGGCCATGGAGGCGATCCGCGCCAGCAAGGCGGACGAGGAGACCGAGATCTGGGTGCGGCGCCTGCGCGATGAGGCCTACGTGGAATTCAAGTCCTAGCGCGCGGGCAAGCGGCGGCATGATCCCCCGGATCGCCGTCACGTCAGGAGAGCCGGCGGGGATCGGTCCGGAGCTGTGCCTCAGGCTCGCCGCGCGCGCGCTGGCGTGTGAGCTCGTGTGCATCGCGGATGTCGGGCTCCTCGGCGAGCGCGCCCGCCTCACCCGTGCGGCGATCGAGCTGCGGCCCTACACGGCGCACGAGCCGCGCGCGCGCCAGCCTCACCAGCCGGGCACGCTGCTGGTCGAGGCCTGCGCGCTCAACGCTCCGAGCAGTCCCGGCAGGCTCGACCAGCGCAACTCACCCTACGTGCTCGCGCTCCTCGACCGCGCCATCGACGGCGCGCTCGCCGGCGAGTTCGACGCCGTGGTGACCGCCCCGGTCCACAAGGGCGTCATCAACGACGCCGGCGTGGCGTTCCTCGGCCACACCGAATATTTCGCGCAGCGCGCCCACGCCGCGCACCCGGTCATGATGCTGACCACCGGGACGCTGCGCGTGGCGCTCGCCACCACGCACCTGCCGCTGGCCGCGGTCAGCGCCGCCATCGGCGTCGACTCGCTGTGCGAGACCGCCGCCATCCTGGCGCGTGCCCTGACGCAATGGTGGGGGATCGGCGCGCCGCGCATCGCCGTCTGCGGCCTGAACCCGCACGCCGGCGAGGGCGGCTATCTGGGCGACGAGGAGCTCAAGGTGATCGGGCCGGCGGTCGAGCGCATGCGGCGCGAGGGGCTCAACGCCCGCGGTCCGCTGCCGGCCGACACGGTGTTCGTCCCGCAGGTGCTGGCGCAGTTCGACGCCGTGCTCGCCATGTATCACGACCAGGGCCTGCCGGTCGTCAAGCACGCCGGCTTCGAGCGCGCGGTGAATGTGACGCTGGGGCTGCCGTTCGTGCGCACCTCGGTAGACCACGGCACGGCGCTCGAGCTCGCCGGCACCGGCACCGCCGACGCCGGCAGCCTCGCCGCCGCCGTGCAACTCGCGCTCGAGCTCAGCCGGCGGTAGCAGCCGATGGCGCGCGCCGGAGCCTCGGGCAGGCCGCCGCGCCGCAAGCGCTTCGGTCAGCATTTCCTGCACGACCGGGGCGCGATCGAGCGCATCGTCGCCGCGCTCGCGCCACGCGCCGGCGACACCCTCGTCGAGATCGGACCCGGTCGTGGCGCGCTCACCCGGCAGCTGCTGGCGTGCGCGGGCTGCACGCTCGACGCCGTCGAGATCGACCGCGATCTCGCGGCGCAGCTGAGCACCGCCTTCGCGAGCGACGCGCGCCACTCGCTGCACGTGGCCGACGCCCTCGAGTTCGACTACACGGGCCTCGCGGCGCTGCGCGGCGGGCGGCTGCGCATCGTCGGCAACCTGCCATACAACATCTCCACCCCGCTGCTGTTCCGGCTGCTCGCGCACGCCGACGCAATCGCTGATGCCCACGTTATGTTGCAGCGGGAAGTCGTGGCGCGCCTCGCGGCCCGGCCCGGCGGAGGCGATTACGGCCGGCTCACCGTGATGCTCGCCCCGCGCATCGACGTCGAGCGGCTGTTCGACCTGGGCCCCGGCGCCTTCCAGCCCCCGCCAAGGGTGTGGTCGGCCGTGGCGCGTCTCAGGTTCCTGCCGGCGCCGCGCTTTGCCGTCAGCCGCAACTACGCCGCAGTGGTGCAGGCTGCGTTCGCGCACCGCCGCAAGACGCTGCGCAACGCCCTCGCCCGCCTCGTGAGCGGCGCCGAGATCGC
>DASXKA010000251.1:0-6138 GCA_036497085.1 Steroidobacteraceae bacterium
GGCTCCCACAGATGTAGGCGAGGGCCCCCGCGTGGCGTCTCGACAGGGTCAGGGCCATGACGGTTGTGACCACGCACGGAACGAGGATGGGCTCGGCGATGCCGAGCCCGGGCACGGGAGCAGCGAGCAGGTGGCACGCCAGTGCCACGACCGCGATGCCCCAGAGGCTCAGGGTGTAGAGCTGGTTGTGCACCATCAGGTAGAGCGACATGCAGATGGGGATCAGCGCGCCGCCGACGTTGATCGCCAGCACCGTCGCCGGCGCGGAGCGCATCACCGGGACGGCATAGGGGATGCCGAAGTAGGTGACCACCTCGCGGGCGAGCATGTGCTGCTCGGGCAGGTAGGCGATCGGGATGTTGATGTAGCTGCCGAGGAGCGAGGCCAGCAGCACTCCCATCATGGTGGTGGGGGCGAGTCCCATGCTGGCGGAAGCGAAGCTCAGAACCCGTGCCGCGACGAATGCGGCGACGATCACGAACAGCATCGCGAGCCCCAGCAGGGCCGGTGCGGTCACCGGAAAGTAATGCATGCGCCATGTTAGCGTGGAGTCGCCGCGCCCGGCACTCCAACCCCTCGGCAGTCATCCGCGCCGGGCTATTTGCTCGCAATACTTCCTCAGGCGCTCCTGCACCGCCTCGAACGCCACGAGGTAGTCGCTGCCGTCCCGCTGTGCGTAGGCGGCATTCCATAGCTCATCGGGAAGTTCGCGGTTCAGCAGGTTCGCGAAGTCTTCGAGGATGTCGTCCTTCACGGCCATCCAGAAGTCCTCACCATGAACCCTCTCCGCGACCCAGCGAAGGTAATGAGCCTCGTCCGCCCCCCGCCCAGCGGCCGGGTCGGGATAGGCAGGTGGCGCCTCCGGTCTCTCGATCGTCGTCATCGTCGTCTCCTGGCAATCCGTGCCCGTACGTCGACTGATACGTCTGAGAGTGGCTGAATCTTCCCCCGCTAGTTCCGGCAATGCTCGTCACGCTCGCGGCACTCGTGCCACCCGTGCTCATGCCACCAGCGGTGGTGATCGTGATCGTAAAAACCTTCACGGGGCTCGACGACGACGCACCCAGGCGCCACCAGCGTGATTCCGAGCAACACGAGCATCGCGCAACCGATAGGCTTGCAAATGGCCATGGGTACCTCCGGCATGAGCCGATGAATGCACTGACGGGCTGTCGGGAAAAAAAACGGTCTCAGAGGCGGCGCTGCCGGGTCATTGCTGACACGGTGCGTACCGCCCCGAGACCGTCAGCGATGCGCCATCCGCATGGGGGGGCCTGTCGCGGATGACGCAGTTCGAGCGGGAGTGGCGCGCACCTGCAGGGCTTGCCGAACGCCGCGAGCCAGTAGCTCGTCAACTCCCAGGGGACTGAGGGGATCAAAATGAGCCATGCCGACGTCGAGTCGGGTCCGCGTGGGTCCCTGGTCGGCCATCCTCGCCCCGATGTGCCGCAGAATCGAGTCACGGGATAGATACTCGAGGCGGGGCGTCAGTGCGGCGAACTCGCCGGCACCGACCCGGCCGAGCGCCTCGCGCACCCCGTAGTCCGGAAAGAGATCGCGCAGGGCGTTGCCCATCTGGCGCAGCCCCAGGAGCGGCAGCGCAGGAGCGGCCTCCCCTTGCGGGCCGAGACCGATGTAGACGAGGTGGTGCGGGCGACCGTCTCGCGCCGCGACATCGAGGAGACGGGTGGCGTACTGCAGGAAGCCGCGGCGGTTGTGCAGCCCGGTCAGCTCGTCGATCATCGCCGCCGAACGCAGCTGATACACCAGGCTCTGCAATGCCCGCTGCTGCAGGGCAATGCTCTGCGCACGGCTCGATCCGCGGAAGCGCAGCAGCTCGCCCAGCAGCTGGGTGATGCCCGCATCGTCTCCGTCGGCTATGGCGGCACGCAGTTGAACGGAGATCTCGAGGACCCGGCCGCGGGAGTCGTTGGTCCGCCTGAGCTGCACCACCGATGCGGAATCCACCACGCCCGACTCCTCTGTTGATACGCCCGTAAAGCAACGGCGGTTGGAGCGTACGCGCCTCGTGACTTAAGCAGCACCGGCATAGGGCCCGGTCAGGCGTCGGCTCATGACCGCCGCGCCCGTAAGGAAACGCCTACGCAGCGTCGGTACATCGCACCGCAGCATCACCCGCACGGTATATTCCGCCAATGAACTCGGTCACCCGCCAGATGGTGGTGGTCGCGTTGCTGCTCGCCACGGTCGTCGGCCTGTTCGTTGCCGCGCAGCTCGGCCAGCGGCGGCTCGAAGACGCGAGCGCGCGGTTCGTGCTCAGCGCCCGACGGCAGCAAACGCTCGCGGAAGTCTGGCAGCTGCTGCGACAGGCGGAGAGCAGCCAGCGCGGCTACATCCTGGTCGGCAACTCCGAGTATCTCGCCCCGTTCCGGCAGGCCTCCGCGGACTTCGATGGATCACTCGGGCGGCTCGATGACGCCTATGCCGGCGCCGGGGCCGCCACGCGCGCCGACGTAGCGCAGCTCAGGCAGCTCGGCAGCGCCAAATTCGCCGAGATGCGCCAGACCGTCGAGGCCTTCGCCCTCAACGGTCGGTCGGCTGCGCTGGAGATCATCCGCACCGACGTCGGCGCCTCGACCATGTCGCAGATCGACGATCTGGTGCGCAGGATCGAGGCACTCGACAACGCCGAGGCAGTCGAGGCGAGCCGCCGCTGGCAGGTGAACCGCTGGGGCAGCATTGCGACGACCAGCGCCGCGCTGCTGGCGAGCACCGGCCTGCTGCTGCTGCTGAGTCGCCTCACCTTGCGCCAGCTGCGCACCAAGGAGCGCGAGACCGAGCAGCTCACGGTTCGGCAGCGCGAGCTCGAGCGGCTGGTCGAGCAACGCACCGAGGAGCTCTCAGAGCTCTCGACGCATCTGCAGTCGGTGGCCGAGCAGGAGAAGGCCGCGCTGTCGGGTGAGCTGCACGATGAGCTCGGCGGACTGCTGGTCGCGGCGCGCATGGATCTCTCCTGGCTCGAGGAGCGCGTCGCCAGCGGCGACCCGGAGGTGCGCAGCTACTTCCAGCGCGTGCAGGACGCGCTGCAGTCAGGGGTAGATCTCAAGCGGCGGGTGATCGAGAGTTTGCGTCCGACGCTGCTCGACAACCTTGGGCTGCTGCCGGCGCTGCGTTGGCAGGTGGCGGAGACCTGCGAGCGCGCCGGGCTCAGGTACCTCGAGCGTTACCCCCGGGACGAGCTGGCACTCACTCCTCAGGCGTCGATCGCCGTGTTCCGGATCGTGCAGGAGGCGCTTACCAACACCCTCAGGCATGCGCGCGCGACCGCGGTCGAGGTGACGGTTGAAGTCACGGAGCCCTGGCTGCTCATCCGGGTGCGCGACGACGGTGTCGGACTACCACCGGATCGGGTGCTCGCGCTCCGGGCGCACGGACTCGCCGCCATGCGCCACCGGGCGCGGGGACTCGGCGGACATTGGCACGTGCAGCGCCCGCCTGCCGGCGGCACGCAGATCGAAGTGCACCTGCCGCTCGCGCGCGTGCTGGCGCCTTAGGGGGAGCAGAGCCGGCGTCGGCGCGATGCCTGATCAGTGCGTCCCGGCGCCGCCCTGAGCGGCGTAGGCGCTCAACAGCACCGGCAGTCGGTGATAGTCGCGCGACTTGTTGAGGAAGGCATCGACGCCGAGTGTCTCTGCCTCGCGTCGATATTGCGGCAAATCAAAGCTCGTGAGGACGACGACCTTCGGCCGTGACGCATGCGCGCGCCGCAGAGAACGCAGCACCCCGAAGCCGGAGCCATCGCGCAGGTGTAGATCGAGAATCAACACGTCGGGCGCAGAGCTTGCGACCTGCTGCAGGGCGTCCGCCTCGGTGTCGACGGTGCCGATCAGGTCGACGCGCGGCAGGCGGCGGATCAGCTCGGTGATCCGGCCCGCGAGCACTCCGGAATCCTCGACGAGCAGTACGCGCACGGGGCTCGCGTCCGTCATATGTTTGTCGCGCGGCCCTCCTGGTGCCTTTCGACGGTGCGCGGCCGCAACCACCGTTGACAGCTGAGGGTAACAACGGGTGGCGCGGGGCCGATGCCGGTAGGCGCCCTTGCGGAGTGTCAGCGCTGGCTGACCGGCCCTCGGGGGAACCCCGGCCTACTGCATCAGGCCGTTTCTCAGGGCGTAGGCCGTCAAGTCGGCGTTTGTACTGAAATTCATTTTCTCCAGGATACGGGCCCGGTAGGTGCTCACCGTCTTCACGCTGATGCACAGCTCGCGGGCGATCTCCGAGACGCTGCGTCCCACCGCCAGCTTGCACAGAATCTGGAATTCCCGTTGCGAGAGCGACGAGTGCAGCGGCTGATCCGCCGGCTCATCGAGCGCGCCTACCAGCATCTCGGCGAGCGTTGCGCTCACGAAGCGCCGGCCGGCGAGCAACGCGTGGATCGCGCGCATGAAGTCCTCCGGAGCCTGATCCTTGGCGAGATAGCCGGCGGCACCCGCGCGCAGCGCGTAGATCGCGTACTGCTTCTCCGAGAACGCGCTGATGACCAGCACGCGAGTCTTGGGATAGCCGGTGCGGATGTGCGCCAGGATGTCAATGCCGCTGCGGTCCGGCATGTTGATATCCAGCACCACCACGTCCCAGGGGCTCTCGCGCATCCGCTCGAGTGTCTCGGTGCCGCTCATGGCCTCACCGATGGTTTCGATCGCGGCGTCGTGCTCCAGCCAGCGTCGCAGACCGGCCCGCACCATCGCGTGATCGTCGGCAATGAGCACGCTGGCCATGCAGAACTTTTCCCCCGGAGCGGCGTAGGCCCTTGTGCGGTCCCCCAAAGCGGAATCCTACACGGCTTCTAGCCTCGGATCGTCGTTCAGGCTGGGTTTAATTCCCGGGTGCGAACGTACCCCCGGATCAATGATGCACAGGAGGTGGATCGTGCGACACCATCATATTGCGAGACTGCTGGCGACGGCGCTGCTGCTGTGGACGCCGGTACTCTGGGCCGACTCGTACACGGATGCGGTCGGTCTTTTCAAGAACGCCGGCGAGAGCGCCAGGTTCTTTGACAAGTCCTACGGATACGCCGTGTTCCCCACCATCGGCAAGGCCGGGCTGGTGGTCGGCGGGGCGCACGGCAGCGGGCGTGTGTACGTACACGGCAAGTATGTCGGCAATGCCACGGTGAATCAGCTGAGCGCGGGCTTTCAGGCCGGCGGCCAGGCCTACAGCCAGATCGTCTTTTTCGAGGATCGGCGGGCGTTCGACCAGTTCACCAAGGGCCATTTCGAGTTCGGTGCAGACGTCAATGCCGTGGCCATCACGGCCGCCGCGGGCGGCAGTGTCGGCACGACCGGGGCCAGCGCCGAGGCCAGCGGTGGCATGAAGGACGCACTGACCGCGGGCCGGTACTACAAGGGACTGGCGGTCTTTACCGTCGTCAAGGGAGGGGCGATGTACCAGGCGACGGTAGCGGGGCAGAAGTTCAGCTACACACCTAAGGCCTGAGGATGGAGCGGCGCTCGCGCCCGCCCGCGAATTGCCTCGCGCTCCGCGTCGTCTGTGGCGACGGCGGACCCCGGCGCGGGGGTTTCAGCGGGCCGGGCGCGGGGCCCTCAGGCCGGCCGCGGCTTTGTGCGCACGCTCGAGCAGCCGGGGGTTCGCGAATCTCTCCGCCCAGGCCTCGAACCTGCCGGTCGGCCCCTGCCAGCGGAGCGCGTCGGCCTCCGCAAACAGCGCGGCATCGGTCCGCAAGGTCGCGAGCTGCTTGAAGAGGAGGGCGAGCTCGCGCCTCTGACCGAGAACCTCAGGCGGGAAGCTCTCGAGCGCGCCGTACTTGCCGATCAGCCGCGCCGCGCCCACCGGCCCGATACCGGCGAGTCCCGGATAGCCGTCCGCCGCATCTCCCACGAGGGCGAGGAAGTCCGGGATCCGCTCGGGATCTACCCCGAACTTGGCGCGCACCGCGCCAGCGTTGCGGATCTCCTTGGTCCTGCGGTCAACCTGAACCACCCGGTCGCCCGCGACACACTGCGCGAGATCCTTGTCCGGGCTCCAGATCGAGACCTTCGCGACGGTCGCATCGGCGGCGGCAATGCGCGCAGCGGAGGCGAGGGCGTCGTCCGCCTCGAGCTCCACCATCGGCCAGACTGCGACACCCATGGCGACGAGCGCGTCCTCGAGCGG
>DASXKA010000252.1:0-1504 GCA_036497085.1 Steroidobacteraceae bacterium
CGGCCGGGTTGGGATCCGCGATCGCCGCTCCGGGCCGACGCTCGAGGAAACGCTGGAGATCCTCGGTGCGAGCGAGCTCAGCATCGACTCCGGACGGGGCGAGGTCCTCAACGACACCGGCGTGCGGCACCTGCAGGTCGAGGTGCAGAGGAACTCGCCGTTCTCGCGGCTGCTGGAGCGGCTGAGCGAGCGCGTCAAGAAAACCTAGACCTGCAGACCCTAGCGCTTACCGAACAACCGCTCGAGCTCCGAGCGCGCCTTGTCGACCTCGGCCGTGTTGGGCGGGGTGTAGGCGCTGGAACGCGGCTTGAAGTGATCGCAGAAGTTGGCGCGCGTCTTGTCGCCCACCTCCTCGGCCGTCGGCTCGCGGCAGTGCTTGGCGACGCGCGTGTCGTACTCGACGCACAGGCGGCACACGTGCAGCTCCGCGCGGCACTGGGGGCACTCGTCGAGCCGCCGCAGCGGCAGGCTGAGCTCGCTCAGCGCTGCCCCGCATTTCCAGCAGACCAGATCGTGCGCCATGGCGCGAGAGAGAGTACTACGGTGCGCGCCGCCTCGCGGCGCCTCACGCGGCCGACGCTGTCTTGCGGGTCCGCTCGCGCAGGAATTCCGCCAATACCTTCCCCGTGTGCGAGCTCTTGCGCCGGCGGGCGATCGCCGCCGGCGGACCCTGCGCGACGATGCGGCCGCCGCCGGCGCCAGCTTCCGGGCCCAGGTCGATGATCCAGTCGGCCTCCGCCATCACGTCGAGGTTGTGCTCGACCACGACCGCGGTGTTGCCGGCCGCGACCAGGCGGTGCAGTACGTGCAGGAGCTTCTCGACGTCGGCCATGTGCAGTCCCACGGTGGGCTCATCCAGCACGTAGAGCGTCTGGCGGGACGCCGGCTGCATGCCCGGCAGCTCGTCGTCGCGCACCTTGGAGAGCTCCGCGACCAGCTTGATGCGCTGTGCCTCGCCTCCCGAGAGAGTCGGGCTCGGCTGCCCGAGCGTGAGGTAGCCGAGACCCACGTCCTTGAGGAGCTGGAGCGAGCGGTGCACGCGGGCGTGGGCCGCGAAGAAGCCGACCGCATCGTCGACGTCCATCGCCAGCACGTCGCCGATGCTCTTCCCGCGCCACAGCACGCCGAGCGTCTCGGAATTGAAGCGGCGTCCGCCGCATACGTCGCACAGCACCTTGACGTCGGGGAGGAAGCTCATCTCGACGGTCTTCACTCCCTGGCCCGCGCACGCCTCGCAGCGGCCGCCGGCGGTGTTGAAGGAGAAGCGGCTCGCGGTGTAGCCGCGAATGCGCGCCTCGGTGGTGCCGGCGTAGATGCGCCGCACGTCATCCCACAGGCCGATATAGGTGGCGGGACAGGAGCGGGGAGTCTTGCCGATGGGCGTCTGGTCCACCTCGAGCACGCGCCCGAGACTCTCGACGCCCTTGATCGCGGCGCAGCCGACTGGCCGGGTGGCGCCCGCGCGCTTGCGCCGCCGGCCGGCGGCGGCGCCGAGCAGGCGTTT
>DASXKA010000253.1:0-5536 GCA_036497085.1 Steroidobacteraceae bacterium
CTTGGGGTGCCTTTCCCAACCCATTGAGCGACCATGGCCCGTATCACCGTAGAAGACTGCCTGCACAACGTCGACAACCTCTTCCAGCTCGTGCTGCTCGCGGCGCAGCGCGCCCGGCGGCTCGCCAACGGCGCGGAGCCCACCCTGCCGCTCGAGAACGACAAGCCCACCGTGCTCGCGCTGCGCGAGATCGCGGCCGGCAACGTGACCGCCGAGATGCTGCGCGAGCCCGAGCCTTTGCCCGAGCCGGTGGTCCCCGACGCGGACAACCAGTCGAGCTTCCGCGCGCCGCAGTTCGGCCTCGGAGACTGACGGGAAGACCAGGGGCCTATGGACTATGCGTCTTCGCTCCTGGGACTGCTTCCCGGCGGACGACGCACCCCCGGGCTGAAGGATCTGCTGGCGACCGTCGGCGGCTACCTCGCCCCCGAGCAGGTCGGACGCATCCGCGAGGCGGCCGAATTCGGCGCCTCGGCCCACCAGGGGCAGAAGCGCCTCTCCGGCGAGCCCTACATCGCCCACCCGGTGGCCGCCGCCGCGATCCTCGCGGACCTGCACCTCGACACCGACACCATCGTCGCGGCGATCCTCCACGACGTCATCGAGGACACCCCGACGCCCAAGGACCAGCTGGCGGCGCGCTTCGGCGCCGACGTCGCCGAGCTCGTCGACGGCGTCACCAAGCTCGACCAGATCAAGTTCAAGAGCCGCGAGGAGGCGCAGGCGGAGTCCTTCCGCAAGATGCTGCTCGCGATGGTGCGCGACCTGCGCGTCATCCTGGTGAAGCTCGCCGACCGCACCCACAACATGCGCACCATCGAGGCCATGGCGCCGGCGCGGCGGCGCGCCATCGCACGCGAGACGCTGGATATCTACGCGCCGATCGCCGAGCGGCTCGGCCTCTACAACATGAAGCTCGAGCTCGAGGACCTGGGGTTCAAGGCGCTCTACCCGCGCCGCTACCAGGTGCTCGAGCGCACGCTGCGCCGCGCCCGCGGCAACCAGAAGGAGTTCCTGAAGAAGATCGAGCAGCAGCTGAAGGCGGCGCTGCTGAAGAGCGAGATCCAGGGCGAGGTCGAGATGCGCGAGAAGCACCTCTACAGCATCTACAAGAAGATGCAGCGCAAGCGCTCGCTCCTCAACGAGATCGTCGACGTGTACGGCATCCGCATCGTCGTCGACCGGCCCGACACCTGCTACCGCGCGCTCGGCATCGTGCACTCGGTGTTCAAGCCCATGCCCGGGCGCTTCAAGGACTACGTCGCCATCCCGCGGGTGAACGGCTACCAGTCGCTCCATACCACGCTGTTCGGCCCCAACGGCGTACCGATCGAGGTGCAGCTGCGCACCGCCGACATGCACCGCGTGGCCGAGTCCGGCATCGCCTCGCACTGGAAGTACAAGGCCGGCGACCCCTCCGACTCGGCCCAGCATGACCGCACGCGCGAATGGCTGTCGAATCTCGTCTCGCTGCAGGAGGCGGGCTCCTCCGAGGAGTTCCTCGAGAGCGTCAAGGTCGACCTGTTTCCCGACAAGGTGTACGTGTTCACGCCGAAGGGGCAGATCCTGCGGCTGCCGTCGGGCGCGACCGTGGTCGATTTCGCCTACGCCGTGCACACCGACATCGGCAACCGCTGCGTCGCGGCCAAGGTCGACCGGCGCATGACGCCGCTGCGCACCGTGCTGCGCAACGGCCAGACGGTCGAGATCATCAGCGCCAAGGGCGCGCGCCCCAACCCCTCGTGGGTGAACTTCGTGGTCACCGCCAAGGCCCGCAGCGCCATCCGTCACTACCTGAAGGGCCTCAGGCGCGCCGAGGCCATCGCGCTCGGCTCGAAGCTGCTCGCGCAGGCGCTGACGGAGTTCGGCCTGAAGCTCGAGGAGGTGAAGCCCGAAGTGCGCCGCACCGCCCTCGGCGAGCTCGGGCTCAAGGACCTCGATGAGCTCTACGAGAAGATCGGGCTCGGCGAGCGCCTCGCGCCGCTGGTCGCACGCCGGCTCCAGTCCGGGGCGCCGGCCGGCGACGGCAAGGCGGCCCCGGCGCCGCTCGCCATCGCCGGCACCGAGGGGTTGCTGGTCACCTACGCACGCTGCTGCTTCCCGATCCCCTACGATCCGATCTTCGCCTTCCTCTCGAGCGGCCGCGGCGTCGTGATCCACCGCGAGAACTGCGTCAACGTCGAGGACTACCGCAAGCACCCGGAGAACTGGCTGCCGGTGAGCTGGCAGAGCGCCCCCGACCGCCTGTTCTCCTCAGAGATCCGCGTGCACGTCGTCAACCGTACCGGCGTGCTGGCGGCGGTCGCCGCGGCGATCGCCAGCACCGAGACCAACATCGGCCACGTGTCGATCGACGAGCAGGACGCCGACGCGGCGGTCCTGACCTTCGAGCTGCGGGTGCGCGACCGCCGCCAGCTCGCGCGGCTGATGCGGGTGATCCGCCGCATGCCGGACGTCACCCGCGTCGCGCGCACCATCGCCGCCCGCGCCCGTGACGAGAGCAGTCCCGAGAGCGAGGGCGAGAGCGACGCCCGCGGGTGAAGCGCCGCCCGGCCGCTGCGATCATTCCCTAAGGAGACTTCAGGAGGAGTTGCGCCGATGAGCCGCCACAGCATTCATACCGACCGCGCCCCGCAGGCGATCGGCACTTACTCGCAGGCCGTGCGTGCCGGCGATACGGTGTACCTCTCGGGGCAGGTGCCGTTCGATCCGGCCACCATGCAGCTCGTGACCGGTGACATCGAGGTCCAGGCACGCCGCGTGTTCGAGAACCTGAAGGCCGTGGCCGAGGCCGCCGGCGGCTCACTCGGCCACGCGGTGAAGCTCACCATCTTCCTCACCGACCTCGCGAACTTCGCCAAGGTCAACGAGGTCATGGCGACCTACTTCGCGAAGCCCTACCCCGCGCGCTCGACCATCGGGGTCGCAAGCCTGCCGCGCGGCGCGCAGATCGAGATCGAGTGCGTGCTGCACCTCGGCTGAGACCCGCGGCCGGCCGCGCGGGTCCGCCCGAGGCGGCGCCCGCCGCGGATCCCGGCTGCCGCCCGGTCACCTCGCTCCGCGGCGTCGGCGCCGCGCTCGCCGAGCGCCTCGAGCGGCTCGGCGTCACGAGCGTCGCCGACCTGCTCTTCCTGTTGCCGCTGCGCTACGAGGATCGCACCCGGGTCACCGCCGTCGGCGCGCTCACTCCCGGCGCGCGCGCCACGGTCGAGGGCGAGGTGCAGCTCACCGAGGTGGCGTACCGCCGGCGGCGGCAGCTGCTGACGCGAATCTCCGACGGCTCGGGCTTCCTCACGCTGCGCTTCTTCTACTTCTCCGGCAGCCAGCAGCAGGGGCTCACGCGCGGCACGCGGCTGCGGGCATTCGGCGAGGTGCGCCGCGGCCCGCTCGGGCTCGAGATGGTGCACCCCGAATACCGGCGCCTCGCGGCGGAGGCTGCGCCGCTCGAGGAGACCCTGACGCCCATCTACCCGCTGACCGAGGGCGTGCCGCAGGGGCGGCTGCGCGCGCTCATCGGGCAGGCGCTCGATGAGCTCGCGCGCTCGGGGCTCGCCGACCTCATCCCGCCGCGCGCAGGGCTGCCGCCGGGCCTGCCGACCCTCTGGCAGGCACTCTCGTATCTGCATCGCCCGCCGCGCGAGGCGGAGCTTGCGGTGCTCGCCGCCGGCCGCCACCCGGCACAGCGTCGCCTCGCCTTCGAGGAGCTGCTCGCGCATCACCTCGCGCTGCGCGTGCGCCGGCGCGCGCTGAAGAGCGAGCTCGCCTTCGGCCTCGAAGACGCGGACGGCCTCGCGCGCCGCCTGGTCGCGGCGCTCCCCTTCGCGCTCACGCGCGCCCAGACGCGCGCCCTCGCGGACGTCGAGACGGATCTCGCCGCGGGCGTGCCGATGGTGCGCCTGCTGCAGGGGGACGTGGGCTGCGGCAAGACGGTGATCGCGGCCGCCGCGGCCGCGCGCGCCGCGGGCGCGGGCCGGCAGGCGGCGCTCATGGCGCCCACCGAGCTCCTCGCCGAGCAGCACTGGCGCAATTTTCAGGAGTGGTTCCGCCCGCTCGGGATGCCCGTGGCGCTGCTCTCCGGCGGGCAGGCGGCGCGCACACGCCGCAGTGCGCTCGCGGGCCTCGCCTCGGGCGCGATCCGCGTCGTGGTCGGCACGCACGCGCTGTTCCAGGAAGGAATCGAGTTCGCCGGCCTCGCGCTCGTCATCGTCGACGAGCAGCATCGCTTCGGCGTGCAGCAGCGCCTCAGGCTCGCGGAGAAGGGCCAGGGGGAGGGCCGCGTGCCGCACCAGCTCATCATGACCGCGACCCCCATCCCGCGCACCCTCGCCATGACCGCCTACGCCGACCTCGACATCTCGGTGATCGACGAGCTGCCGCCCGGCCGCACGCCGGTGCAGACCGTGGTGCTGCCCGAGGAGCGGCGCGCCGAGGTGGTGGCGCGCATCGTGGGTGCGTGCCGCGCCGGACGGCAGGTGTACTGGGTGTGCCCGCTGATCGAGGAGTCCGACGAGCTGCGTGCCCAGGCGGCGGAGGAGACCGCGGCGGCGCTCGCCGAGGCACTGCCCGGCGTGCGCGTCGGCCTCGTGCACGGACGCATGCCGCCCCAACCCAAGGACCAGGCGATGCTCGCCTTCAAGACGGGCAGGATCCAGCTGCTGGTCGCCACGACCGTGATCGAGGTCGGCGTCGACGTGCCGAACGCCACGCTCATGGTTATCGAGAACGCCGAGCGCATGGGGCTCGCGCAGCTGCACCAGCTGCGCGGGCGCGTGGGCCGCGGGACCGAGGCGAGCAGCTGCGTGCTGCTCTACCGCGCCCCGCTGTCGGAGCCGGCGCGCGCTCGGCTCAAGGTAATCCGCGCGACCAACGACGGCTTCGAGATCGCGCGGCGCGACCTGGAGCTGCGCGGACCGGGCGAGCTCCTCGGGACGCGCCAGACCGGGCTCGCGCAGCTGCGGGTTGCGGACCTGATGCGCGATGCGGACCTCCTGCCCAAGGTGCAGGCGGCGGCCCAGGTCCTCGAGTCGAGCCCGGACAGCGTCGCCGCGCTCGCCGCCCGCTGGATCGGCTCGGGCGAGCGTTACGGGCGTGTGGGCTAACATACCCGCCACGCATGTCAGCCGCCGCACCCGAGCTCCCGGTCACGCCAGCGACGCCCCAAGCGCCAGGGTCGCCAGTGGCACCCTCTTCGTCGCCGGGGTCTGCGGCGGCAGCCCATTCGTCGCCGCGCGCGGCCGAGGCACCGCCCGCGAAGCCCGCCTTCCCCGAAGCCCCGTTCTCGTGGCGGCTCACGCGACGCCTCACTCAGTACGCGCGCCTCATGCGGCTCGATCGCCCGGTGGGGACCTGGCTGCTGCTGTGGCCCACGCTGTGGGCGCTGTGGGTCGCGGGCGCAGGGCGCCCGAAGCCGAAGGTTCTGATCGTGTTCGTGCTCGGTGTCGTGGTGATGCGGGCCGCGGGCTGCGTGATCAACGACTTCGCCGACCGCGACATCGACCCGTATGTGCGCCGCACGCGCGACCGGCCGCTCGCCGCG
>DASXKA010000254.1:0-2142 GCA_036497085.1 Steroidobacteraceae bacterium
GGGCGATGACCGCGGCGTCATCGAGAAGAAGACCGAGGCGCTCGCCCAGGCCTCGGCCGCGATTGCGCAGCGCGCCTACGCCGAGCAGCAGGGCGGGGCGGCCGCGCCTGAGGCCGAGGCGGCCGGCGCCGGCGCGGGAGCGAGTGACAGCAGAAGCGGCGGCTCGGGCAAGGACGATGTGGTCGACGCCGAATTCGAAGAGGTGAAGGACAAGGGACGCAAGGCCTCCTGAACGGGGCCGCCGGCGGCCCATGTCCAAGCGCGACTACTACAAGGTACTGGACGTACCGCGAACGGCGACCGAGGCGCAGGTCAAGCAGGCGTACCGGCGCCTGGCGATGAAGTATCACCCGGACCGCAACCCCAATGACCGGGAGGCGGAGGAGCGCTTCAAGGAGGCCAAGGAGGCCTCCGAAGTGCTCACCGATCCGCAGCGACGCGCGCTCTACGACCAGCACGGACACGCCGGCCTCGAGGCGGCGGCACGCGGCGGCGGCCGTGGCGGCTTCAGCGCCGGGGACGCCTTCAGCGACATTTTCGGCGACGTCTTCGGCGACATCTTCGGCAACGCGCGCCGCGGCGGCCGCTCGCAGGTATTCCGCGGCGCAGACCTGCGCTATGAGCTCGCGCTCGATCTCGATCAGGCCGTATTCGGCACGACCGCCGAGATCGAAGTGTCGAAGCTCGCCGAGTGCGACACCTGCCACGGCAGCGGCGCCGCCAAGGGCAGTCAGCCCGCCACCTGCGAAAGCTGTGGCGGTGCGGGCCAGGTGCGCATCAGCCAGGGCTTCTTCCAGCTGCAGCAGACCTGTCCGCGCTGCCGCGGGTCCGGCACCGTCATCAGAAATCCCTGCGACACCTGCCTCGGGCAGGGGCGCGTGCGGCGCACCCGCAAGCTCTCGGTGAAGGTTCCCGCCGGTGTCGACAACGAAGATCGCGTGCGCCTCTCCGGCGAGGGCGAGGCGGGCCGCAACGGCGGGCCCCCCGGCGATCTCTACGTCGAGATCCACGTGCGCGAGCACCCGATCTTCGAGCGCGACGGCGAGCATCTCTCCTGCGAGGTGCCGGTGAGCTTCGCGACCGCGGCGCTCGGCGGCGCGGTCGCGGTGCCGACGCTCGACGGGGACGTGAGCGTGAAGATTCCGGCCGAGACTCAGTCGGGCCGCGTGTTTCGCCTCCGCGACAAGGGGGTGAAGCCGGTGCGCGGCGGCGCCCGCGGCGATCTGTTCTGCCGCGTGGTGGTCGAGACCCCGGTGCACCTGACGGCGGAGCAGCGCGACCTGATCCGCTCGCTCGATGACTCCCTCAAGGTGCACTCGAGCAAGCACGCGCCGCGCGAGAAGGGCTTTCTCGAGGGTGTGAAGCGCTTTTTCGGGTCGGACCGCGACCCGACGTAAGAGGGGCCGCAGCGCGCATGGCTTCCGATCCACGCAGAGCGCCTCTCGCCCGCATCGCCGTGATCGGCGTCACCGGGCGCATGGGCCAGGCCTTGCTGCATGCCGCTCCCGGTTTCCCGCAACTGATCATAACCGGCGCCGTTGCCTCGACGGCGAGCCTCGCGCTCGGGCGCGACGCCGGTGAGCTCGCAGGTCTTGGGCCCAGCAACCTCACCGTCACGAGCGACCTGCCGCGCGCGCTCGCCGACGCAGATGTCGCCGTCGACTTCAGCCACGCCGCCGCCACGGGCGCGAACGTCGCCGCATGCCGCGCGGCGCGCAAACCGCTGCTCATCGGTAGCACCGGGATCGAGGCGGCGCTCGAGCCGTCGATCACAGCCGCGGCCGGCGAGATCGCGCTGCTGCTGGCACCCAACACCAGCATCGCGGTCGCATTGCTCACCGAGCTCGTGCGCCAGAGCGCGCACGCGCTGCCCGCCAGCTTCGATGTCGACGTGCTCGAGCTGCATCATCGGATGAAGCGCGACGCTCCGTCGGGCACCGCGCTCGCTCTGGCGCGTGCCGCTGCGAGTGCGCGCGGGCTGCCGCCACCTGCGGGTGTCGCGCCAGGTGCCCGGGAGGGCGGGGATCCGGGCCGCCCTGATGGCTATATCGGGGTTAGCAGTGTGCGTGCGGGGGACATCGTCGGCGAGCACACGGTGCTCTTTTCGGGCCCCGGCGAACAGCTCGCCCTGACCCACCGTGC
>DASXKA010000255.1:0-3301 GCA_036497085.1 Steroidobacteraceae bacterium
CTCCGATCCCCCTAATGACGGATTTCAGGAGCGACGGCCTTGGGCGACATTTACGACAGCACGAGCTACCAGCCGCGGAAGTCGATCGGCTCTCTGCTCTCTCGCGTACGGGTGGAAATGCTCGCGGCGCTCGATGACGAGCTCACGCGCGACCGGCGCCTGGCACCGCTTGAGCTGAGCGCGGCACAGTTCGCAGTTATCGCATCGCTCGCGGGCGAGGAAAGAAAGTCCGCCTCCGATCTGTGCAAGGGCATCTCTTACGACGCGGGCGCCATGACCCGCATGCTCGATCGTCTGGAGGGTAAGGGTTTGATCCGCCGCAACCGCAGCCCCGATGATCGCCGGCTGGTGCACCTCGAGCTCACCGACGAGGGCCGTGTCGCCTATCCGCGCATGCGCGAGCTGGCGCTCGGCGTCGCGAACCGATTTCTGCGCGGCTTCACCAAGGCCGAAGCTCGGCAGCTCGAGACTTTCCTGACACGCATGCTCGAGAACGCGCACGAGCCTGTCGCCCGCGCCAGCGCCTGAAGATTCGCGACTCTCAATCGATCCACGTTTGAGCCCAGGGATTCCCACAAGGAACGCCATGAGTACCGACAACCCCAAAGCCCCCGTTACCTCCCGCCGCTGGCGCCTGCTGGCCGCAGTGGGTGGCGGATTGCTCACCATCGCGCTCGCGTACGGCCTGTACTGGGCGCAGGTGCTGCGCTACCACCAGACGACGGATGACGCCTATGTGAGCGGCAACGTCGTGCAGATCACGCCGCAGATTTCCGGAACCGTCGTCGCGATCGGCGCGGACGACACCCAGTTCGTCAAAGCCGGCCAGTCGCTGGTTCGCCTCGATCGCGCAGACGCCAGGGTGGCGCTCGATCAGGCCGAGGCACAGCTCGCGCGCACCGTGCGCGACGTCCGCAACCAGTTTGCCACCAGCGCGCAGCTCGAGGCGGCCGTCGAGGCGAAGCAGACCGAGCTCACCCGTGCGCAGAGCGATCTCGAGCGCCGCGCGCACCTCGGTGCCTCGGGTGCAGTGTCGGGCGAGGAGCTGCAGCACGCCCGCGATGCGGTCAAGGGAGCGCAGGCGGACCTCGCCGCCGCGCGGCAGCAGCTCGCCGCCAACCGCGCGCGCGTCGACGGCACGACGCTCCAGGATCACCCCGAGGTGCGCGCCGCCGCCGCCGCGGTGCGCAACGGCTACCTCACCTGGGCGCGCACCGACCTGCCGGCGCCGGTCGCCGGTTTCGTCGCCCGCCGCAACGTACAGCTCGGACAGCGGGTGGCGCCGGGCACGCCGCTCATGGCGGTGGTGCCGCTCGACCAGGTCTGGGTCGATGCCAACTTCAAGGAGCCGCAGCTCTCACGCATGCGCGTGGGACAGCCGGTCACCCTGATCGCCGACCTCTACGGCGGTCGCGTGGTATTCCACGGCAAGGTGGCGGGATTCGGCGCCGGCACCGGCTCGGCGTTCTCGCTGCTGCCGGCGCAGAACGCCACCGGCAACTGGATCAAGATCGTCCAGCGCGTGCCGGTACGTGTGGCGCTCGATGCGCGTGAGGTCGCCGAGCACCCACTGCAGGTCGGGCTCTCCATGCGCGCCGACGTCGACGTGCGCGATGCGAGCGGTGGGCGCCTGCCGCAGCTCGCGAGCACCGCCACCCCGTGGTCGACCGATGTGTTCGGCTCGAGCGATGCGCAGGCCGATGCCCGCGTCGCGGCGATCATCAGTGCGAACGAGCCCGCCTCGGCGCGCGCCGCGGCAAGCCCGCCGGGCAGCCCGCGCGCCCGCGGGCTCCTCGCGGACGCCCGGCCGGCCTCCACAGGCGCAGCGGTTCACGCCAAGGCGCCCTGAGCGCTCGCGCTCACAGCTGCAAGGGAGCGTGACGATGGCCAACGAGAACGCCGACCGGCCCGCTGCAGCGCCGCCTGCGCGCGGGGCGGCCGAGCTGCAGCCGCTCACGGGCAGCAAGCTCGCGATCGGCACGATCGCGCTCTCGCTCGCTACCTTCATGAACGTGCTCGACACGTCGATCGCGAACGTGTCGCTGCCGGCGATTGCCGGGGATCTCGGCGTCTCGCCCGATCAGGGCACCTGGGTGATCACGTCCTTCGGCGTTGCAAATGCCATTGCGCTTCCCCTGACTGGCTGGCTTACGCGCCGCTTCGGACAGGTGAAGCTCTTCACGGCATCGACGCTGCTCTTTGTCCTCGCCTCATTCCTCTGCGGCCTGGCCCCGAGCCTCCCGCTTCTCATCCTGTTCCGCGTCCTGCAGGGCGCGGTGGCAGGCCCCATGATCCCGCTGTCGCAGTCGATCCTGCTCGCGAGCTACCCGAAGAGCCGCGCGGGTACCGCGCTCGCCATGTGGGCGATGACGACGCTGGTGGCGCCGGTGGTGGGGCCGCTGCTCGGCGGCTGGATCACCGACAACATCGCCTGGCCGTGGATTTTCTACATCAACGTGCCGGTCGGGATCGCGGCGGCGATTTTCACCTGGGGTATTTATCACAAGCGCGAGACCCCCACCGCGCGGGTGCCGGTCGACACGGTGGGGCTCGGGCTGCTGGTTATCTGGGTGGGAGCGCTGCAGGTTCTCCTCGACCGGGGGAAGGATCTCGACTGGTTCAACTCCTCGCAGATCGTCGCGCTCGCGTGCGTCGCCGCGGTGGCGTTCGCGATCTTCCTCATCTGGGAGCTCACCGAGGAGCACCCGATCGTCGATCTCTCGCTCTTCGGGCGCCGCAACTTCTCGGTGGCCACGGTGGCGCTCCTCATGGGCTATGGGCTCTATTTCGGCAACGTCGTGCTGCTGCCGCTCTGGCTGCAGGAGTACATGGGGTACACCGCGACGCTCGCCGGACTTGTGCTGGCGCCCGTGGGACTCCTCGCCCTGGTGTTTACGCCCTATATCGGGCGGATCGTCAATCGCGTCGATCCGCGGATCCTGGTCACGATCTCCTTCGCGATCTTCGCGCTCGTCTTTTTCATGCGCTCGGATTTCACCACCGACGCAAACCTGTGGACGCTGCTCGTGCCGACGCTCATTCAGGGTGCGGGAGCTGCGACGTTCTTCATTCCGCTCCTGACGCTGACGCTCTCGGGGCTTCCGCCCGAGCGCATCCCGGCCGCCTCGGGGCTCTCGAACTTCGCGCGCATCACGGCCGGCTCCTTCGGTACCTCGATCACGACGACCCTCTGGGACCACCGCGCAACGCTCCACCACGCGCAGCTGGTCGAGCACCTGACGCCTGCGAGCCCCGCCGCTTCCCAGGCCTTCTCGACACTCCAGGCGCAAGGCCTGGGGTC
>DASXKA010000256.1:0-4605 GCA_036497085.1 Steroidobacteraceae bacterium
CCCCACTTCGTGCGCCCACATGCCGGCACAGTTGACCACCACGTCGGCGCGCACGTCGCCCGCTTCAGTCGCAACCCCGGTGACCCGGCCGCCCGCGCGATGGATGCCCGTGACCTTGACGCCCTCGACGATCCGGGCCCCCTTCATGCGCGCACCGCGCGCCAGCGCCTGCGTGGTGTCGACCGGGTTGGTCCGGCCGTCCTTCGGCAGATACACCGCGCCGACCAGGTCCTCGACCGCGAGCAGCGGCCAGCGCTCCTGCGCCTGGCCCGGGGAGAGGATCTCAACCTCGAGGCCGAAGCAGCGTGCCATGGAAGCGCCGCGCTTCAGCTCCTCCAGCCGCGGCTCGCTCGCCGCCACCGCGACGGAGCCGACCTGCCGGAACCCGGTGGCCTGCCCGGTCTCGCGCTCGAGCCCCTGGTAGAGCTGCGCGGTGTACTGCGCGAGTCGGGTCAGGTTGTGCGTGGCGCGCAATTGTCCGACGAGCCCCGCCGCGTGCCAGGTCGTACCGCAGGTGAGCTGCCGCCGCTCGAGCAGCAGCACGTCGCTACAGCCGCGCCTCACGAGGTGATAGGCGACGCTGCAGCCGACGATGCCGCCCCCGATGATCACCACGCCCGCATGCGACGGAATGCTCCGCACGGTCCTTCCCCCGAGATGCCCGCTCGGCGCGGGTCAGAGCGCGGCGATCGCCTCGCGCAGCATTTCCGCCATCACGTCGATGTCGGCCCGGCTAGCGATGAAGGCCGGCGCGACGATGGCGACATCACCGGTCGTCTTCACATGCAGGCCCCGGTCGTAGAGCTTCGCCTGCAGCTCGTTGCCGCGCACGCCCGCGGCCTTGCCGGGCTTCACTTCGATCCCGGCGAGCATCCCGAAGCCGCGCACGTCGGCGATCGCCGCAAGATCCTGCAGGGCGAACATCTTGTCGAGGAAGTAACCCGAGAGCTCCTTGGCCCGGGCGAACAGCTGCTCGCTACGGTAGATCTCCAGCGTCGCAAGTCCCGCCGCGCAGGCGGCAGGATGCGCCGTGTAGGTGTAGCCGTGGAAGAACTCGGGCACCCCCTCGGGCGCCGCATCGAGGATCGTGCGGTAGACGTCCTCCCGTACTGCCACGGCCCCCATAGGCTGCGCGCCGTTGGTGAGGGCCTTCGCCATCGTGATGAGGTCGGGCGTCACGCCGAAGGACATTGCGCCGAAGGGCTCGCCGGTGCGCCCGAAGCCGCAGATCACCTCGTCGAACACCAGCAGGATCCCGTAGCGCGTGCAGATCTCGCGCAACCGCTCGAGATAGCCGCGCGGCGGGACGATGACTCCCGTCGAGCCGGCGATCGGCTCGACGAACACCGCGGCAATGCGCTTCTCCCCCACCAGGTTGACGAACCGCGCGAGGTCGTCGGCGAGCTCGGCGCCCTTGGCGCCCATGCCGCGCGTCAGCCGGTTTTCCGGGAGCAGCGTGTGCCGCAGATGCAGCACCCCGGGCATGAGCGCGCCGAACACCTCGCGATTGCGCACCATGCCGGAAAGCGCCGTGCCGCCGATGTTGACACCGTGGTAGGCACGCTCGCGCGAGACAAAATAATTGCGCTGCCCCTCCTTGCGCGCCAGGTGATAGGCGAGCGCGACCTTCATGGCGGTGTCGACGGCCTCGGAGCCCGAGTTGCAGAAGAACACGTGATCGAGGCCCTCGGGTGTCAGGGCCGCCACGCCGTCGGCGAGCGCGAAGGCCCCCGGGTGGCTCCTCTGAAAGGACGGCGTGAAGTCGAGCGTCTCGAGCTGCCGGGCGACCGCCGCCGCGATCTCCGGCCGGCAGTGACCCGCGGCGCTGGTAAAGAGTCCCGAGCTGGCGTCGAGGACCGCGCGCCCCGTGGGCGTGAAGTAGTGCATGCCCGCGGCGCGTACGAACAGGCGCGGCTCGCGCTTGAACTCACGGTTGTTCGTGAACGGGAGCCAATGCCGTTCCAGATTTTCGACCTTCATGTCCATGCTGATCTCCGCATCATCCGAAGGTGGAGCCGATCTCCGCCGCCGCCGCGCGCAGGCGCGGGATGAATTCGATGGCACGCATCAGGGGCAGCCGCGCCGTCGCGCCCTGCACCGCGAGCGCGGCGATGACGTCCCCGTGGCGGTTGCGCACCGGCACCGCGACGCAGGCGACCCCGAGCACGTACTCCTCGTTGTCGACTGCGTAGCCGACGGACACGATGCGGTCGAGCTCGGACTCGAGCACCGCCCGGTCGGTGATCGTGCGCTCGGTGAAGCGCACGAGAGGCAGCACCTCGAGCAGCCCCTGCCGCTCGGGGGCCGGCAGGTGCGCGAGCAGCAGCTTGCCGCTCGCGCAGCAGTGCGGCGGCAGCTCGCCGCCGCCTGCGGGCATGTGCAGCCGCAGCGGCCAGGGTGCCTCGAGGCGATCGAGGTAGACGAGCGCCCCCTTCTTCAGCACCGCGAGGTTACAGGTCTCGGTGATCTCGCTCACCACCCGCCGCAGGATCGTGCGGCGCTGGGCCGCAGCGGCATCGCTGCGCAGGACGTCGAGCGCGAAGCGCGACAGCCGCTCACCGATGATGTAGGCGCGCCCACCCGGCTCGCGCGCGAGAAACCCCGCCTCCTCGAACAGCGCGAGCGTCCGGTGCAGTGTCGGCTTCGGAAGGTCGGTGGCCTGCATGAGCTCCGAGAGGGTCACCGCCCGCCCGGCGCGCACCAGCACCTCAAGAACGCCGAACGCCTTGAGCACCGAGGAGGTCTCGCCGGCGATGTCCGCGATCTCGGCGGGAAGGGAGAGGACGCGATTCATGCCATCAAACCCATGGTTTCGTTAAATGAAACGCAGGAGTCTGAATATAGGAATCTCTCTCGCCTGCCCACGGTAGTATTGTAATATACAGGGTATAAAAGAGACAAATCATTTCACTTGAAGAAACTCAATCCCGCGGAGCCAAGCCGATGAGTCAGCCGCAGAAGATGGGCCCCTCCGAGGCGCTCGTGGAGACCCTCGCCGCCAATGGCGTCACCCACGTCTTTGGTATCGTCGGCTCGGCCTTCATGGACGCCCTCGATATCTTTCCCGCCGCCGGCATCCGCTTCGTGCCCGTCGCTCACGAGCAAGGCGCGATCCACATGGCCGATGGCTATGCGCGGGCCTCTGGGCGGCACGGTGTATGCATTGCCCAGAACGGTCCCGGCGTCACCAACTTCGTTACCGGCGTCGCGGCCGCCTACTGGGCACATTCGCCGGTGGTGTTCATCACGCCGGAGACCGGCTCCATGACCACGGGCCTCGGCGGCTTTCAGGAGACCGAGCAGCTGCCGATCTTCTCGAAGATCACCAGGTATCAGGGACACGTCAACAACCCACGGCGCATGGCCGAGATCGCCGCGCGCTGCTTCGATCGCGCCATGCTCGAGATGGGGCCCACGCAGCTCAACATCCCGCGCGACTATTTCTATGGCGAGTTCGAGACCGCGATCCCCTCCCCCATGCGCATCGCGCACGGCGCCGGGGATGTGGCTGCACTCGATGCCGCCTCCGATCTGCTCGCCGGCGCGACCTTCCCGGTCATCGTGGCCGGCGGCGGCGTGATCACCGCCGGCGCCACGGCGGAGGCCACGCAGCTCGCCGACGTCCTCGGCGCAGCGGTGTGCAGCAGCTACCTGCACAACGATGCCTTCCCCGCCTCGCATGCGCTCGCCGCGGGCCCGCTCGGCTATCAGGGCTCGAAGGCCGCCATGAAGCTCATCGCGCGCGCCGACGTGGTGCTCGCGCTCGGCACGCGACTGGGTCCCTTCGGCACGCTGGCGCAGTACGGCCTCGACTACTGGCCGAAGCAGGCCAGGATCATCCAGATCGACTCCGACCCGCGCATGCTGGGGCTGGTCAAGCCGATCTCGGTCGGCATCCATGGCGATGCGCGCGCCGCCGGCGCCGCCCTCCTCGGGCGCCTCGCGACCCGCAAGCTCGCGGGAGCCACCGCCCGCGCGGAGCGGCTCGCACGCATCGCGGCCGAGAAATCCGACTGGGAAGCGGAGCTCGCCGGCTGGACCCACGAGCGCGATCCTTACTCGATCGAGGTGTCGGCCAGCTCGAAATACATGCACCCACGGCAGGTGCTGCGCGCACTCGAGCACGCGCTGCCTGCGGGGTCCATGGTGTCGACCGACATCGGCAACATCTGCTCGGTGGCCAACTCCTACCTGCGCTTCGATCAGCCGCGTTCGATGTTCGC
The DNA here is from genome assembly GCA_036497085.1 of Steroidobacteraceae bacterium. Classification (GTDB taxonomy): domain Bacteria; phylum Pseudomonadota; class Gammaproteobacteria; order Steroidobacterales; family Steroidobacteraceae; genus 13-2-20CM-66-19. The sequence goes on from DASXKA010000256.1 coordinate 4,224, forward strand.
CGCGATGAGCTTCGGCAACTGCGGTTACGCCTTTCCGGTCATCTGCGGAGCCAAGGTCGCGGCCCCCGGCCGCCCGGCGTTCGCCTACGTGGGCGACGGCGCCTGGGGCATCAGCTTCAACGAGCTCCTGACCTGTGCCCGCGAGAAGATCGGCGTGACACCGATCGTGTTCAACAACGGCCAGTGGGGTGCCGAGAAGAAGAATCACGTCGACTTCTACTCGCGCCGCTACCAGGGCGTGAATCTCGAGAATCCGAGCTGGGCGGCGGTGGCGCGCGCATTCGGCTGCGAGGGAGTGACCATCGAGCGGCTTGCCGACATCGCGCCTGCGCTGCGCGCCGCGGCGAGAGCGCAGAGCGACGGGAAGACCACGGTGCTGGAG
>DASXKA010000257.1:0-7184 GCA_036497085.1 Steroidobacteraceae bacterium
CGGTGCGCGCGGCTGTAGCGGTTGTCGGTAAAGACGGCGGCACCACGGCTCCAGTGGATGCGCGCCTGGTACTCGTGTCCGGCCATTGCTTTTCCTCCACGCGCCCGGGTGCGCGATTGTACGATAAGGCGGTGACTACCCCAGCGCTCGAGCCCCGCCGCGACCTGACCCTGGTTCACGCGACCTCGCTGGTCGTCGGCGTCATCATCGGCACCGGCATCTTCCTCAAGGCGGCGAGCATGGCGCAGGCGGTGGGCACGCCGGGCCTGGTGCTCGGTGCGTGGGTCGCCGCCGGGCTGGTCGCGATGCTGGGAGCACTGTGTTTTGCCGAGCTCGGGGCGCTGCTGCCGCACGCGGGCGGCGAGTACGTATATCTGCGCGCCGCGTACGGCGAGGTCGCGGGGTTCCTGTTCGCCTGCAACGCCTTCGTGCTGAACGGCGCGGCCGTGGCCGCCTACGGCGCGGCGGTCGCGATTTTCGTGTCCGACATTCACCGCTTCGACGCACGCTGGTACCAGCACACGCTGCACCTCCTCGGCCTCACCTGGACCTTCGAGCTGGGCGCGCGGCAGCTGATCGCGGTCGGCGTGATTGCGGTCTTTGCGGCCATCAATTGCCTGGGTGTCATGCTGGGCGGCCGTGTGCAGGCCGCGCTGACGGCCATCAAGGCGGCGGCGATCCTCCTCGTGGCGGGCGGAGTGTTCGCCTTCAGTGACACGGGCGACTGGTCCAACCTGCACGCCGACGCCGGCGTCGCCAACGGGGGTCTCGCAGGTTTCGGCGGCGCGATGTTCGCCGCGCTCTGGGCCTATAGCGGCTGGCAGTTTCTGCCCATGGCGGCCGGCGAAGTGCGCGAGCCGCAGCGCAACCTGCCGCGCGCGATCGTGGGTGGGGCGCTGCTGGTGCTGGCCCTCTATCTCGCCGTCAACACCGCCTATCTCTACGCGTTGCCCTTCTGGCAGGTCGCCAGCGCCAACTCGACCGCCTACCCCGACGCGCCCTCGGTGGCGGCGCGCGCCGTGCAGACCTTCCTCGGCGGGCGCGCCGCGCCGATCGCCGCCCTGATCTTCCTGATCTCGACCGTCGGCTCGCTCAACGGAGTCATCCTGAGCGCCGCGCGTGTGCCCTACGCCGCCGCGCGTGACGGGCTGTTCTTCGCCCGCTTCGGCCGGCTCAACGCCAGGAGTCGCGTGCCGGTCTTCTCGCTGGTGCTGCTGGCGGCGTGGGGAGCGCTGCTGGCCGCCTCCGGTACCTTCGATCAGCTCACCAACATGGCCGTCATGTCCTATGCGCTCTTCTGGATCCCGGTATCGCTGGCGGTCATCGTCCTGCGCCGCAAGCTCCCGGATGCGCCACGGCCGTTCCGCGTACCCGGCTATCCCATGGTGCCGCTGCTGTTTGCCCTGGTCATGGTGTGGATCGTCGCGAGCGCGCTCATGACCGCCACCCGGGAGTCGGTGGCGACGCTGATCCTCATATTGCTCGGCCTGCCCCTCTATCCGCTGTTCAGCCGCCACCGCAGCCTCACTCCGACTCGAGCTCCCACAGCGTGAGCGGCGCGCCGCGCCGTACCCAGAAGCCGAGGCCCGCCTCGCGGAAATGACGGGCGAGGCGCGTGCGGTACCAGTGCGCGCTGCGCAGGTGGACGTCGGCATCGGTGCGGTTGCGGTCGGCGTTGCGCGCGAGATCGCCCCTCGTCAGCGCGCTGAAGTAGAGCGCGCCGCGCGTCAGGCGCGCGAAGTTGCGCAGGGCGCGTGCCGCGTGGCTGTCGTCGAGGTACTGCAGCACGTCGTAGCAGACGAGGAGATCGAAGGGGGTCCGGGCACGGAACTCCTCGATGTGCCCGTAGTGCCAGCCGTGGCGCCGGCACAGGTAGTCGCTCGACTCGAGCCCGGTGTAGTGGGCGCGCGGCACGAGCCTGCGCAGCTCCGCGCGCAGCAGCCCCGTGCCGCAGCCCGCCTCGAGAATGCGCCGCACCGGCAGCCCGATGTGCCCGACGAACGCGGCGATCAGGCGGGCGCGGGCGCGCATCTCGGCGCGGGTCGCCACCGCGGTGCGCGGATCGTAGTAGTAGCGCCGGTAGTACTCGCGGTCGAAGGGCATGCGTGGTGTGGCATGATCCCGCGGCCGCGCGCGATGTCAATCCGCCAGCGCCTCGGTGAGCGCTGAATGTCTGCTGAACAGATTGTAGCCGGCGAGCTCGCCGGACTCGTTCGGCGCCTCGGCGCCTTCGGGACTCATGTTGAGAACCGTGCTCTGTATACTCGCAGCGGTCGCGCGCGTTGTTCCTGATATGTTCCGGCACCAAGGCCGCGAACAAGAGGAGACGCTGATGAGAGTCAAATCCCTGCGAGTCGCGGCCGCGGCCGTGCTGCTGACGGTGGCACTGAGCGCGTGCATCGTGGCACCGGCACCGGGCTACTACGGCGGCGAGGTCGCCTACTCGGCGCCGCCGGCGTTGCAGTACGAAGCGGTGAGCGTCGCGCCGGCACCCGGCTACTTCTGGATCGGCGGCGGATGGTTCTGGGAAGGCGGGCGGTATGGCTGGCACCCGGGCTACTGGTCCGCGCCGCGGGCCGGCTACCGCTGGGCGCCGCGCACCTGGGCGCGGGCGGGTGGCGGCTGGCGCGCGCGTGAGGGTCACTGGGAGCGCCGCTGAAGGCAGCCGCACGCCCGCGCGGCTAAGAGCTCCCTAAGGCGCATTTGCCTCGCGGGCCACGCCGCTGCACACTGCGCCCGCTCGGGCCGCACGCGTCGGACCCGGGAGGAGCGCACCCATGAATTGGATTGCGGGCGGCTGGCTTCTCGCGGCGCTGACCATGGCCGCGGCGCAGAGTCCCAAGGCAGGCGGCGGCAAGTTCACGCTGTCGAGCGCCGATCTCGGTGAGGGCAAGACGATAGCCGCCGCACAGGTCTTCAACGGCTTCGGCTGCAGCGGCGGCAACGTCTCGCCCGCGCTCTCGTGGAGCAACCCGCCCGCCGGCACCCGGAGCTTTGCGCTCCTCGTGCACGATCCGGATGCGCCCACCGGCAGCGGCTGGTGGCATTGGGTGGTCTACAACATCCCCGCCACCACGACGTCGCTGCCGGCCGGTGCGGGCGATCCGAAAAAGAGCCTGATGCCGGCCGGCGCGGTCCAGGGCCGCACGGACTTCGGCACGCCGGGATACGGCGGCCCGTGCCCGCCGCCCGGCAAGCCCCATCGCTACTACTTCCGGCTCTACGCGCTCAAGGTGGAGAAGCTCGACGTGCCGGCGGATGCAAGCCCGGCGCTCATCGGTTTCAACGTGAACTTCGCGTCTCTCGGCAAGGCCGAGCTCATGGGACTCTATGGCCGCTGACGGACGGCTCGAGAGCGGCGGCCCGCGCGAGCGACGGCCGGCGATGTGGCCGTGGCTGCTCATGCCGCTGATCGTGTTGCTGGTGTTCTGCGCGCTGCTGCGCATGCACCACCGTCCCGGCACTCCCTGGGCGGGCGCCTGGAGCCATCCGGCGAGCGACGCGAGCCCGCAGCCGGCACACTGATATGGCCCGCTCTTGTCAAGGACGGCGAGCAGTTCTCTCGCGGTGACGCGCATCATAAAGTTCGGTCGGGGGTGCGGATCGCACCGGATAGGGAACGCGACGCGCGGAGTTTATAGCGACGATGGATCACGCTGATATCCGCGGGTTGGGTACCGCATTGCATCGGTCCGTCGCGGGGCTGCCTCGGTCTAGGGCCGGGGATCATCGCGGTGGATGCCCACATAGTGTGCTCGAGGGTTCCCCTCACCGTGTCCGCGCATCGCGTTGCCAATCCGGTGTGAGTACGGTTACGTCATGGGGGTGTGCTCCGTGGTTGGGCTGGGCAGTCGCTCAGGCGCTCGGCCCGACGTGCCGGGCGATGTCCCAGACAAAGCCGGCGAGTTCGCGCGCGAGGGCAACGCAGATCTTGTTGTGCTGCAGGCGGCGGGCCTTGAGTCGGCGGTACCGATGGCTCAGGCGCAGCTGCGCGCGCCAGGCGATCGCGCGGATGATCGGTGGCTGACTTTCTTGGCGCACCTGCAGAGCGTGGCTCACGCGGGCGGGGAAGCGGTAGTTCCAGGCCGCCTCGATCAGTACCCGTCGCACGTGCGTGTTGCCGGTCTTGGTGATCGCACCGAGCCGGCGCTTCGAGCCGCTCGTGTGCTCCGAGGGTACGAGCCCGAGGTACGCCATCAGCTCGCGTGGATGGGCGAAGCGCTTAAGGTCGCCCAGTTCGGCTACGACGGTCGTCGCAGCCACAAGGTCCAGTCCGCGCAGCGTCATCAGCGCATAGACCACGGGCTGCATGCGCCAGCGCTCGACCTCCTGCGCGAGTGCTTGGCTGAGGCGCTGGACCCGAGCTTCGCCCTCGCTGACCCCTTGGCGGTACTCCTCATAAGCGATGTCCTGGGCCGGATGCGCGAACGATACGGTTGCGAGGTAGCGCTGGTGGGCCGCCGTCCACGAGCTCTTACCCGTGTAGCGCCGGCCGTGGCGCAGCATCAGGGCCTTCAACTGCTGACGGGTCTTGAGCCGCGCGCGTACGGCATCGACGCGCGCACGGCTGAGGTCGCGGATCGCTTCATCGCGCTCGTCCGGGATCGTGACTGCTACCAACTCCCCCGCCCGCGCCAGGCTGGCGAGATTGAGCGCGTCGCGCCGGTCGGTCTTGACCCGCTCCCCTGGCCGGCGCGGGATCCGAGACGGCGCCACCACCTCGCAGCGGTAGCCCTGCGCGGTGAGCTCGCGCGCCAGGGTGTACCCGCAGGGCCCGGCCTCGTACACGATCAGCAGCCTTTGTGGTTCGCCCAACTTCCCCAGCGCCTTCTTGAGCTCGGCGGGTTTCGGGCCCACCATGCCTACAAACCGCGGCGCTTCACGGCCTGCCTCGGCAAACCCAATCGCCGTCGACTCCGCATGCGCATCCAACCCGACAAAACCGGTGATAAGCTCATCCATGGTCTGCCTCCTGTGCTTCTTGTAGATCACGCCCAATCGCGTTCTACATGTGGCTCGGCACACGCAAGTGTGCAACCCACGGTACTGCGGGAGGCAGACCGCTTACTCTCCTCAACCTTGAATGCCCGCCTCCTCAGCGCGGGCCATGATGTCTAGGGCGATCATGACGTCGGCAATCACCAGGCCGCGCGGCGCGCGCGCGGCGCGCACGCGCGCACCGAGGGTCGGATTCGTGAGCCTCGGGTGCCCCAAGGCGCTCGTGGATTCGGAGCGCATCCTGACGAAGCTGCGCTCCGAGGGTTACGAGGTCTCGCCCACCTACGAATCAGCCGATCTGGTCGTAGTCAACACCTGCGGCTTCATCGACGCCGCGGTCGATGAGTCGCTCGCTGCGATCGGCGAGGCGCTCGAGCACAACGGCCGCGTGATCGTTACCGGCTGCCTCGGCGCCAGGCCGGAGCGCATTCTCGAGCGCCACCCGCGCGTGCTCGAGGTGACGGGCCCCGCGGCCTACGAGCAGGTGGTGAGAGCGGTGCATACGCACCTGCCGCCACGGCACGATCCGTTCGAGGACCTGGTGCCGCCGCAGGGTGTACGCCTGACGCCGCGCCACTACGCGTACCTCAAGATCTCCGAAGGCTGCAACAACCGCTGCAGCTTCTGCGTCATTCCCTCGATGCGCGGCCGGCTCGCGAGCCGCCCGATCGACGAGGTGCTGCGCGAGGCCGAGCGGCTGGTGGCGGCCGGCGTGAAGGAGCTGCTGGTCATCTCCCAGGACACGAGCGCCTACGGCGCTGACCTGCGCTTTGCGGGCGCCGAGTGGCACGGCGAGAAGTGGCGTACGAGTTTCATCGATCTCGCGCGCGCTCTCGGCTCGCTCGGCGCGTGGGTGCGGCTGCACTACGTCTATCCGTATCCGCACGTGGATGAAGTCATCCCGCTCATGGCGGAGCGGCGCGTGCTGCCCTATCTCGACGTTCCATTCCAGCACGGCAGCCCCTCGGTCCTGAAGCGCATGCGCCGGCCGGCCCACGCCGAGAACACCCTGAGGCGCATCGCGCAATGGCGCGTGCAGTGCCCGGATCTGACGCTGCGCAGCACCTTCATCGTCGGCTTCCCGGGCGAGACCGACGAGGAGTTCGGGGAGCTGCTCGCGTGGCTGGAGGAAGCGCAGCTCGACCGTGTCGGCTGCTTCAAATACTCGCCCGTGGAGGGTGCAGCCGCCAACGCGCTTAGCCCTCACGTGCCGCCTGCGGTGCAGGAGGAGCGCTACGGCCGCTTCATGGAGCGGGCCGCCGCGATCAGCGCCCGGCGCCTGGCGGCACGCGTCGGCCGCACCCTGCGCGTGCTCATCGACGCGGCGGCGGACGGCGCGGCAACCGCGCGCAGCGAGGCCGACGCGCCCGAGATCGACGGTGTGGTGCGGATCGCGGACGCCCGCGGCGTCCGGGTCGGAGACTTCGCCGACGTGAAGATCGTCGGCTCTTCAGCCTACGATCTCGCCGGCCGCATCATATGAGGCGGCCGGCGAGTCAACCGTAGTACCAGGCGGGCTCCGCCGCGGATCTTCAGCTCGCGGGATTCATCCCCAGCGACTTCATGATCGCGGACGCCTTGTCCTTCACGGCCTGTGCCTTGGCCATAGCGGTGGTGAAATCGCCCGAGGACGAGGCGTTGGTGGCATCCGCCCAGGACGACTTCAGCGAGTCGAGCCCGGTCTTGGCGGCAGCCACTGCGTCCTTGCTGACGCCCTTGGGCAGCTTCTTCGTCTTCGAGAGCGTGTCGACGCGCCTGGCGATCTCGTCGACCATCTTCGCCACGGCGCTGCTCGCCGGGCCCCAATCGTCCTTCGCCTTGGCGAGCGCCTGCTCGGCCTCGCCCTTCTTGGCGCTGGCGGCATCCTTCAGGCTCGCGATGGCCGAGGTCAGCCCCGGGGCCGCCGCCACCACGCCCGCGTAATCGCCCTTCTGGAAGCTGCCCTTGATGTCGGACAGCTTCGCCTCGACGCCCCCAAGCTGCTCGGGCGCGTACTTCTGCGCATCGTCGCGCACGGCATCGAGCGCGGCCTGCGCACTCGCCACGGCCTGCTCGGCCGGTCCCTTTTGCATATTGCAACCGACCAGGAGCACGACCGCGAGCGCGGCCGACAGCAAGACGGAATGTTTCTTCATTGTTGAAACCTCTCGGGTGTTGCGAGCCGCAGCGAGCTGCGGTGCAGCGCG
>DASXKA010000258.1:0-4415 GCA_036497085.1 Steroidobacteraceae bacterium
GAGCGGCGTCAGCGGCGTCTCGCCGGTGAGGCCGGTTATCGTGAGACCGATCGTGCCGTCGGCTGCGGCGGTTATGCGCCCGTGCTCGACCTCGCCGTGAGTGACTTCGAGCGTCAAGCTGTACCCTGGCGCGCCGTCGAGGCGATCCCGTGCCCACCGCAGCGTCCGTCCCGCAATTGCCGGGGGCACGCTGAGCTCGGGTGGCAGCTTTTTCGTCGACTGATAGTCACGGAGCACGCGAATACTGGAGAGCACTGCCTGCTGCGGAACCAGCTCCGCGGCCGCGATGGTGGCCCGCGCCGCGATGCCGTACAGCGCGCGGCCGCGCGCGTCGTTCGTGCGAACGGGCTGCGGTGAGCCGTCGAGCGTCCAGGGCGTTGCGCCGGATCCCTTCTCGAACCAGAGGCCGACGCCGCTGTTGCCGGCCGGGAAGGCGAGCAGGATCCGCGCCTCGGGTCCGGAGCGCAATAACAGATGCCCCGCGACCGGCCCCTCGCGCAGGAAGCGGTTGATGTTGAGCGGGTTGTCGACCTCGAAATCGAGTCGCGCCGGGAGGCGCGGCGCGCTCGACGATCGCGACGGGCCGCCGCTCGCCGTTGCGAGGAGCGCGGCACCGGCAATCGAGGTCAAAACAGTGCGGAGCACCGCCATTGCCTTCAAAGCCCTCACCCTCGCGCGCCGCACCTGAGGTAGCGCGGGAATATACCTGAGTGCGCTAGCGCCAGTTGATATCGAGACGCTCGTGGATCGAGCGCGCCGGAAACTCGATGGAGGCGATCGCCCGCGCGGCGTCCCACTTCAGGCGGCCGGCCTCGACGCCGTTCACGGAGATCGAGGACGGCCGCGCCACGCCGTGGAAGCGCAGCTGATACGAGCGCTGTGCCGGCTGTCCGGGATACGCTCCCTGCACGGGCTCGATGACCAGGTGCTGCTCGCCGTTCGCGCTCACGGCATGCGTCAGGGCCGTGCGCGCATGCTGACCCTCCTCGTCGGCATTCAACGATTCCCCGTCGTCCTCGTAAAGCTCGAAACGGCTGTTGCCCGATCCGTACACGTTGAGAATCAGGGCATCGAGCGGCCGCGCGTCCGAGTAGTCGCTCGGACGCTGCTCGGGGATCACGGCCCCGGCGCGCACGAACACCGGCGTCTCCTCCACCGGATACTGCGCGGTGAACGTGCCACCGCCCTGGTAATGCCGGCCGTCGGAGAAGCCCACCCAGTCGCCCGGGGGCAGCCACACGGTCTGGCGGCCGCCCGGATCGAGTACCGGAGCCACCAGCATCTCGGCCCCGAAGAAATACTCATGCGGGTGACGATAGGCCTCCTCGAGATCCGGGTACTCGAGGTAGAGCGGCTCGAGGATCGGGAGCGACTCCCGATGCGCACGCCAGGCATAGCTATAGATGTAAGGAATGAGCTGCGTGCGCAGCATGAAGTACCTGCGCATGAGGTCGATGCCCCGCTGCCCGTAATTCCAGGGCATGCGCAGGTTTCCCTCGCGCGGATTCTCGTGCGCGCTATGCATGCGCAGGAGACCACTGAAGGTCCCGAACTCGATCCAGCGCGCGTACAGATCGAAGTCGATCCGTTTGCCGTGGAATCCGCCGATGTCGTGGCTGATATAGGGAATCAGCACGTTGCCGCCGCGCACGGAGAACGCCACCTCGTAGGCGAGCACTGGCCACTCCGAATAGGTATCGCCGGTGAAGAACCCGGGATAGCGCTCGCTGCCCCAGTCGCCGTAGCGCCCGAGGATGAAGGCACGCTTGCCGGTCGCCTGGGCGGAATAGTCGTAGAAGACCTTGTTGGTCCAGAGCTGCTTGTTGAGCCCCGGCATGTCGACCGAGCCGCTGCCGCCGTCGACCCACCAGAAATCCACTCCCTGTTGCATGAGCGGGCCGTGCAGAGAGCGCATAAAGACGTCCGCCTGCCTCTGCTCCGACAGGTCGAAGGTGATGCGCGCCGGCGGGACCACGTCCCGGATCGTGACCGGACCGAGGAGAATGCCGTCGCGCCACCTGGCGCCCGCCTCCAGGTCCGGCTCGACGCGCAGCAGGATCTCGTTGTCTGCGCCGCGCACCGCAGAGGTAGTGATGTCGGAATACGTGAGCCGCTGCGGCCAGTGAATCCGGCTCGGCTGGACCTCCTTGCCGTTGACGAACACGCGGTAGGTCCTGGCCACCTCGCCGACGTAGAGATAGAGCTTGTCGGGCAATTGCGCCGGCAGATGCACCGACGTCCGGTACCAGCCGACGCCCCGGTAACCTGCGTAACCCTGCTCCTCCCACGACAAACCGATACGGATCGGCTTCCAGTGCCCGCCGCGGGGATCGGTGGAGAAGGACCATCTCCCCGACACGTCGAGGTCGAAAGAAGGCTTCGCGGGCGGCGCGCGGCCGAGTGCGGACAGCACCTCGGGAGCGTGGCTGTCGTTGAACGAGAGGATGCTCTCGTCGGTGTGGATGTACCCCGGGTGATCGTTGAGACTCAGCCTGATGCCGCGCTGGTGCAGCGCGCTCATGAGCTCGAGCGGCCGCGGGAAAAGCGGGCTCCAGTCATAGCCCCCGTCCCAGCCGTAGTTGTGCCACGCAAAATCAAGAACCAGGGTGTCGAAAGGGATGTGGCTGGCGCGCATGCGCGCCACCTCGGCCATCAGGTATTGCTGGTCGTAGCGGGTGAAGTCCGGCCGCCGGGACTCGGCGCTCCCCGGGAAGTACTCGAAGTTGAAATCGGTGATCTGCGGGCCGAGCACGTAGCGCGGGATCATGGGAATGGGCCCGCAGAGCTCGGCGTACTCCGCCAACACGCGCCGGTAGTCGCGGTCGTAGGTAAAGAGGTACCAGTCCTGGCCACCCGTGCGGCGTGGCTCGATCCAACGGTGCCCGGCGTTCCACACCGGGGTCTCGCTGTCATCGATGAGCGCGTAGCCGCTGCGGCTCAGGAGCCCAGGCTGCGCCTTGGGCAGCACCAGGTCGATTCCCGGAATGGAATCGTCGACCGGGCTCTCGAGATCCGTGCCATCCCGCGGCAGGTTCGGTGCGCTGATGTTGTCGAGAGAATAGGTAAGCCCGCCGAGATTGCCGGCGTCGAGGTCCCCGGGGTGCCAGCTGTGCTGCATGCCCGAGCGATCCTTCCAGCGCACCTCGAGATTCGCGCCCGTGAAGGCTCCGGAGCGCAGCCGGTAGCGGACCGTCAGCGCATCGCTCGCGGCGACCAGCCAGCCGTCCTGCTCGCGGGACTGGACACTGACAGCCGGCCAGTCACGCCGCTGCACGACCGCGGTCGGCGAGTCGACGAAGGCGGCGGCCGGCGAGTACTCGAGCCGCAAGAGTGTCGCGGTAAGGAACTCGAAGCGGGCGTTGCCCGCCGCGATGGTCGTGGTGCCGGCCGACTCCGCCGCGCAGGCGAGCGGGGCAGTGAGGACGAGCAACAGCGCACTCGCTGCTACGCCCCCGAAGCGCTGCGCCCGCATACGGCCTCTCGAGTAAGCGCGGCGCGCTGCGCGTCAGCGGGCGGCAGCGACCTTCGGCGCCGCGTCTGCGACCAGCACGTCGGCCTTCAGCCGCGTGCCGCCGACCAGCGGCGTATTCACCGAGCAGGCTGCACTGTAGTCGACGTGGCGGACCGCAAACAGCGGCAGCACGTCCCGGTTGAGCTGCGAGATCAGCTCACAGTCGAGCGCTGCATCGAGCAGATCGCGGCCGGCCAGCAGATCGACGCTCTGCCAGTGCGCTGCGACGGCCTGCCCGGCCGCCGCACCTGCCGGCTGAAGCACGTGCATCACGATGCGGACACCAGGGGTGGTCTCGGGCGAGCTGACTCCGAGACAGCCGTAGCCCGACATCCTGAGGTCATCACGCGCGCCGAGCCGCAGCAGGATGCCTCGCATCCGGTCCCGCAATCCGTCGCAGCTGTACCTGGTGGTAAATCCGACGTAGCGGAAGTTGACCTCTTTCTGCACCCACGCGGCGCCCTCTTTCCCGGAGTCTCCGGCAGCCAGCGCCGCACTCGCCGCGCAGCACAGGGATGCCACCACGACCACCGCCGCGCAACGCGCGATCCGTTCTTTGCGCATGTATACCTCCGCGTGCCCGACGATACTCCGCTCCGGAGCTCGCCGCGCCCGCACTCTCAGTTACACAATGACGCCTGCTTGGGCGTAGCGGTTGTTGCACTCTCGCCCCACGTTGAGCAGCGACGAATAGAAACGACAGCCGCACCGCGAAATCCGACAGCTCCTTTGTGCAGCCGCACGTGTTGTAGATTTACGACACACCCTTGTATCGGCAAATCGTTCGCATTACAGTCCAGCGAGGTGCACAGGCCCGAGGTTGGGCGCGTCAGCGAAAGTCGGCTCGAAGACGCTTACCGCCAGCGGGACAGCACTTCCGTTGATCACGACTCAGGCTGAGGTT
>DASXKA010000259.1:0-3237 GCA_036497085.1 Steroidobacteraceae bacterium
TAGACTTGAAGTGGTGAGTGCAAAAAACAAAACGCCCGCTGAGGAGGACTACCTCGAGCGCACGCTGCACCTTCGGGTGCGCGACAAGCACGCGCGTTTGCTGATCGAGCAGGCCCGATGGGTCAACTTCGTCTGGAACTACAACAACGAGCTCTCCTCCAAGGTGCTCGAGCGCGAAGGGCGCTTTCTCTCCGGCTACGATCTGCACGAGTTCACCCGCGGGGCGACCCAGGCAGGCCTGCCGCTTCACTCCCAGACCGTGCAGGCGGTGAACGAGGAATACGCTCGCCGGCGCCGGCAGGCGAAGAAGGCGCACCTTCGCTGGAGAGTCTCGGACAGAGCTCGCTCTAACCACTCACTCGGCTGGGTCCCGTTCAAGAAGAGCGCGCTCCGCTATCGCAACGGCCAGGTGTGCTTCAGGGACTTACGCGTAGGGCTCTGGGACAGCTACGGCCTTAGCCGGTATGCGCTCGGCCCGGGCTGCTTCTGCGAGGACAGCCGCGGTCGCTGGTACCTCAATGTCACGGTCCGCCTGAGGAAGCCCGCAAAGCCGCTCACCGCGGCCACGACCGACGTCGGCATCGATCTCGGCCTGAAAGACCTCGCCGCGACGAGCGAGGGCCTCAAGGTCGAAGCAGAGCGGTTCTACCGTGACCTCGAGCCCGCGCTTGCTGTTGCGCAGCGGGCCGGCAAGAAGGCTCGCAGCCAGGCGCTCCACGCCAAGATCGCGAATCGCAGGAAGGACTTCCTGCACAAGGTTTCCACGGCGTTCGTGCGCAAGCACGGCGCCATCTTCATCGGCAACGTGAATGCCTCCGCCCTCGCTCAGAGCCGGCACGCCAAGTCGATACTGGATGCTGGGTGGAGTTCGTTCCGGACCATGCTCAAGTACAAGTGCGATGACGCAGGAGCCTGGTTCGATGAGGTCGATGAGGCGTTTTCCACCCAGACCTGCTCTCTGTGCTCGGCACGGAGCGGCCCCAAAGGTATCGCAGGTCTTGGAATGAGAGAGTGGGCGTGCGGCGAGTGCGGGGCGGTGCATGACCGCGACGTCAACGCGGCGCGGAACATTCTCGCGGCGGGACGTCGCCGTCTTGCAGAAGGAATCTCCGGCCTTTAGGCCGGAGAGGACGTCAAAGATGGTCAAGGCGCCCGGCACGCTGCTCGTCGTAGCCACCCCCATCGGCAACCTCGCGGACTTGAGCCCGCGCGCCCGCGAAGCGCTCGGCCGCGCTGCGGTCATCGCCGCGGAGGATACGCGCCACACGCGCGTGCTCCTGCAAGCGACCGGCGTCGCGACACCGCTCCTGTCGCTGCACGCTCATAACGAGCCGCAGCGCGTACCCGAGCTGCTCGAGCGGCTCAGCGCGGGCGAGGACGTGGCTCTGGTGAGCGATGCGGGCACGCCGCTCCTCTGCGATCCCGGCTTCGAGCTCGTGAGGCGCGCGGCGCAGGCCGGGTTCGCCGTCCACACGATCCCCGGGCCCTCGGCGATCACCGCCGCGCTCGCCGTGGCGGGACTGCCGACCCAGCGCTTCTGCTTCGAGGGCTTCCTGCCGGCGCGGGCGGCCGAGCGCCGCGCGACGCTCACGAGCCTCGCGCACGAGTCACGCACGCTGGTCTTCTTCGAGGCGCCACACCGCATCCAGTCGACGCTCGCCGACCTCGCGGCAGAATTTGGCGCCGAACGCCAGGCGGTGGTGGCGCGCGAGCTCACCAAGGCGCACGAGACGCTCTACCGCGGCACGCTGGGCGAGCTCGCAGGGCGCGCGCAGCGCGAGGAGAACTTCGCGCGCGGTGAGCTCACGCTGGTGGTGCACGGAGCGGCTCCCGCGCACGACGCGGTCGATGGCGCGGAGCTGCGCCGCACGATGGAGATTCTCCTCAGGGAGCTGCCCCCCGGCCGCGCAGCAGCCACAGCGGCGCAGCTGACGGGAGCGACCCGCGCAGCCGCCTACGCTCTCGCGACTCGCGGCGGCCCGCAACCGGAGCGCCACGGGCCGCCCCCCGACGAGGAGGAGATGCCATGAGGAGGCCCCGACCGTGGCCTCCTCGATCATGGGCCTTTATCCGCGTCTGTCGTCCGGGGCTCGGGTACGGTGCTTGAGCATCTCAATCAGAGTGATGGCGTCTTGCTGATCCTGCGGGCGGTTTGAGGCAAGCTTCGAGCGCAGAATGTCCTCGAGACTCGCGGCACGCACCTCCAGCCCGAACGCCTCAAACGTGACGGCGGAGGCGGCCAGATCATCGTAGCCTCGCGTGCCGCTCGGCTCGAAGATGACATCGAGCCTGCCGGCATCAGTGATCAGATTCCACACGCGGGCACTCGAGAGGGTTCGCGGGTCACAGCTAAAAGGCAGTCCTTCCGGTATCGACTCCGTGTAGACGCGCGCCTCGAGGTCACGCAGCGCCGCGGCCAGGCGCTCCAGATTGTCGGCATCGCGGGCCGGCGTGATGTCCGCATCGGCCGTCAGGCGCGGGAAGCCCTGCAGCCGTGCGGCGCTCGCGCCGATCAACACGTAGCGCACCTGCCTGCGGGCGAGGGCCTTCAGAATCCGTTCCGGATCGAAGGTGGACATTCATTCCTTGCGCACTGCGGAGCCGAAGAAGCGCGCCGCGTTACGCAGCTCGGTCAGCCGCTCCTCCGGCGTCAGGCGCAGAATTCGCGCCACATCCTCGAGCATGTGCGACCGGCCCCGGATTCTCGGTACCAGCGAAACCTGCAGCTGGAACCCGGCGCTGCGCAGCAGACGCTCGAGCGTCCTGAAGCTGGGGCTCGTCGAGCCGCTCTCGATTCGCGCCACCACCGATTGCGCCGTGCGGGCGCGGCGCGCCAGGGCACGCTGAGCCAGCCCCGCGCGGCGCCGGGCGGCTATCAGCAGGCGGGCGGAAGTCTCGACGGGCATGGCTAATGATAGCTAAAACGCTATCAAGAAGCACGAGGCATCCGGCTTGCGACTGCCCCTGCCGATTGACTTCCATCCGCGCGGCCGTATCGTGCCGGGTCAGAGTCGGCCGGGCAGTCGCTGCTCCCCGTCAGCAATGGCGCGGGGTGGAGGAAAGTCCGGGCTCCGGCGGATCGGGTGCCAGGTAACGCCTGGGGGGCGCGAGCCCACGGAAAGTGCAACAGAGAGCAGACCGCCCAAGTCCCTCGCGGGACCGGCAAGGGTGAAACGGTGCGGTAAGAGCGCACCGCGTCGGTGGCAACACGCGACGGCACGGCAAACCCCACCTGGA
>DASXKA010000260.1:0-7143 GCA_036497085.1 Steroidobacteraceae bacterium
GCCGGGGGCGTGGTGCTATCGTATCGCGGCGCAGAGTTCGATCGCGCCAAGGCACGCAATCGGGAACGTGTCCAGAGTGCGGCGAGCAGCGGCAAGATGAAAGTGCTGATGAAATCCAACGTCAAGCAGATCGATGCCAAGGCGGTTGCGATCGAGCACGAAGGATCGACGGTCAACTTCGAGAACGATGCGGTGATCGTGAGCGCCGGCGGCGTGCTGCCGTCCGAGTTCCTGAAGCGCATCGGCATCACGGTCGAGACCAAGCGTGGCCAGGAATAGGCTCGCGCTGGCATTGCTCGGGCTGCTGGCCGCGGGCACGGCCCTGGCGGTGTCCCGGCCGGCCGATCCGCTCGATGGGGTAAAGGCCTCGATCCGCCTCAAGAACTTCACGGCTGCGGCGAGCGAGCTGCAGCGCCTGGCCGAGGCGGGCAATGCCGAGGCGCAGTACATGCTCGCGGTGTTCTATCTGAACGGCCTGCGCGGCCCGCGCGATCCCGCCACGGCACGGTCGTGGCTCGAGAAGTCCGCGGCGAAGGGCAACGCGCGCGCCGCCTACAGTCTTGCGAGCCTGTGCACGGATGCCAGTCCGCCCGATCCCGCGTGTGCCGCCCGTTGGCTCGCGAAGGCACGGGAGCTCGGCTATCGCGCCCCGGCGCCGCCGGCGGGTGCAGCGGGACCCCATCAAGAGCTGCCCTCGAGCCTGCTGCCCGCGGCGCAGCTGAAGGATCCCGCCGTGCGGCGCGAAGCGCTGTGGCTGGCGGCTGCGGACGCGGACATGACCGACCTCGGGACGCTCGCGGATCCCACGCTCGTGAGCGCTCGCGATGAATTTGGCCGCGGCGCGCTGGCGCGCGCGGCGCAGGCCGGTTCGGCACCGGCCGTTGAGCTGCTCATCCGCAAGGGTGCGCAGGTCGATGCCGCCGATGCGCACGGCGTGACCCCGCTCATGCTGGCGGCACGGAGTGGTGAGCCAGCTGCCGTGGAGGCGTTGCTGACGGCGCATGCAAATGTCGCCCCCGCCGACCAGGTCGGCAACACCGCACTGATGTATGCCGCGATCAGTGGCCGCATCGATGTGGTCGATCGGCTGCTGGCGGCGGGCGCGAGCGTGAGTGCGCGCAATGCCCAGGACTGGTCGGCGCTCGACTTTGCGCAGAAGCGGGGCGCCGCGGATGTGGTCGCGCAGCTGCAGGCCAAGGGCGCCACCGCCCTGACGCGCCATGCGGTCGAGGCGGAGAGCCCGCCGACCCGCGTGCAGCGTGCGCAACGCGACCTTTACGCGGGGTGGCCGGATCTGGGCGTTGCGGTCGCGCGCCCGACGACCGACCTCCTGAAGGCGGTGCTGACGAAGGGCGCCGACCCCAACGCAACGACGCAGGACGGACTCGCGATGCTCGACGTCGCGGTGCTGAGCGGTACACCCGCGTCCGTCGAGACTCTGATCGCCGCCGGCGCCCGTACGACGCGCGCCGACCCGCACCGCGCCTCGCCGCTGCTGCTCGCGGCGCGCGAGGGTCGAGCGGACGTCGTCACCGCGCTGCTCGCCCACGGCGCCTCGGCCGACGGCGCCTCCCAGGATCCCGAACCCCCGCTGGTGGCCGCCGCGAAGGGCGGGCACGGCGCGATCGTGCGGGCGCTGACTGCCGCCCACGCCCATCTCGAGGCGCGGGACGCGTACGGCACCACCGCCCTCATGATTGTCGCGCAGTCGACCGACACCGAGAGTGTGCCGGCGCTGCTCGAGGCCGGCGCCGCGACCGAAGGTGTCGACAAGGCAGGCCGCACCGCCCTGTGGTACGCGGCCCGGGCCGGCCGGGCCGACAACGTGCGCGTGCTCCTCGAGCACAACGCCAGCGCCGACCACGCAGACTCGGATGGGGTGCGTCCGTTGGCCGCGGCGTGCACCGCGGGCGCAGTGCCGGTGGTGGATCTGCTTCTCGGCAAGGGCGCGAGCAGCAGTGTGCGGACCGCGCGCGGTGACACCATGCTCATGCTGGCAGCCAACGCCGGCAGTGCCGATATCGTCGAGCGCCTGCTCGCCCGCCGCCCTGAGATAGACGCCCAGAACAACTTCGGCGACACGGCGCTTATCATCGCCGGCCGCAACGGCGAGAGCGCCGTGGTGCACACACTCCTCTCGGCCGGCGCGAGCACGCGCCTGCGTAACAAGGATGGCAAGACCGCCGCCGACGTCGCGACTGCGCGCTCTTTCCCGGCTCTCGCCAAGCTGCTTTCCGGCGCTTAGCGCTCACTCCTGTACAATTGCCCTCGCTACTCATGCCTGGGTGGCGAAATTGGTAGACGCAAGGGACTTAGAAAGTTGAGCAGCCGGTACGGAAACGGCCGGTGTGAATGGGGTCAAAGTCGGTGGAACAGCAGCACGTCAGGGTGGCTGCAATACCGAGCTAAGCCCTGGTGCCGGTCCTGTTGGTTTGCCAGGGAAAGTGTAGAGACTTGACGGCCCCTGCCTAATCCGCGTGCACGCCGGGCGTGCGTACGGGATGGCAAAGGTAAAGTCCAGACCACAAATGCACGGTCCGATTCGGCACGTGCAGCAGTGAAAGCTGTAGTTGGTACGAAAATCCCTTGGGGGAGACCTCGTGCCGGTTCGAGTCCGGCCCCAGGCATTCCGCGCTTCACGACAGAACCTCCGCCGGCTGACGCTGTTCACAGACAGCTGCGCATATGGCGCCAACTCCATGAATTTGGGAGACTCGCGCGCCGGATCCATCCCGGGGCCGTTGGATCGCGAGGGCATGGCGGACGAGAATCTGCAAGTCGAGAATCTGCACCTGTGGCGCGGCGACCGGCACGTGCTGAAAGGCGTGTCGTTTGCGCTCGCTGCGGGCTCCTGTCTCGAGGTTACCGGCCCGAACGGCTCGGGCAAGACGAGTCTGCTGCGCACGCTCTGCGGGCTCATGTATCCCGAGGAGGGACGGGTGCTGTGGCGCGGGCAGGACGTGCGGGGTGACCTGCGCGCGTTCCACGCCGCTCTGGCCTATTTCGGCCATGAGCCGCCCCTGAAGGCGGACTTGAGCGCGCGCGAGAATCTCCACTTCTGGATCGGCGTGCGACGACCCCTCTCCGATAACGAGCTCGACGAGGCGCTCGCGCGAGTCGGTGCTCGTACCTGGTGCGAGCGTCTGGTACGCACGCTGTCAGCCGGACAGAAGCGCCGCGTGGCGCTCGCGGGACTCGCGCTGCTCGCGGTGCCGCTGTGGCTGCTCGATGAGCCGACGACCAATCTCGACGCCGAAGGCCGGGGGCTGGTCGGCAGCCTGATCGCCGAGCAGCTCGCGCGCGGTGGCACGGTCGTGGCGGCGGTTCACCACGAGCTGCCGCCCGGGGTGCGGACCCCGCAGCGCCTGGAGCTCGCGGCGTGAGCAGCCGCGTCACGTCGGCGGCACGCGTGCTCGCGCCGGACGCGGCGGTGGGGCAGGGCGGCCCTGCTACCGCCAGCCTCGGCGCCGATGCCGCCGCGGCGCTGCGTGCCGCGCGGATGGCACTGCTGCGCGACCTGACGCTCGCGTTTCGCCAGCGCAGCCAGCTCATCCAGCCGCTGGCGTTCTTCGCCATGGTCACCCTGCTGTTTCCGCTCGCAATCTCGCCCGAGCTCTCGCGCCTGCGGGCGGTCGCGCCAGGGGTGCTGTGGGTGGCGGCGCTGCTCGCCTCACTCCTCGCGCTCGAGTTTTTGTTCCGCGACGACGCTCACGACGGAACTCTCGAGCAGTATGCATTGTCTGGGCAGTCGCTCACCTGGCTGATGTTCGCCAAGACCGCGGCGCATTGGCTGTTGACCGGACTGCCGCTGGCGCTGATGGCGCCGCTCGCCGCGCTATCGCTCGGCGTCCCGGCCCGCGCACTGCCCGGCATCGTGGCGTCGGTGGCGGTGGGGAGCGTGACGCTCAGTCTCATCGGCTCGATCGGTGCGGCGCTCACGCTGGGGATCAAGCGCAGCGGGACGTTGCTGTCGCTGCTGACTCTGCCGCTGTCGCTGCCGGTGCTGATTTTCGGCGCGCGCGCCACGGAGCTCGCGATCAACGGCGCGGCGCTCGCCGCGCCGCTCGAGTTGCTCGCGGCGCTGGCGGTGTTGGGAATTACGCTGGCGCCGCTGGCAGCGGCCGCGGCGGTACGCATCAGTCTGGAGTAAGGTTACACAGGACCTGACATGACCTGGACGTGGTTTCACCGGCTCGGCTCACCGCCGTACGTGTATGCGCTCGCGGCGCGCCTCACGCCCTGGTTCGCATGGCCGGCGGCGCTGCTTATCGCGGGCGGGCTCTGGGGCGGACTGGTGCTCGCGCCTCCCGACTATCAGCAGGGAGACGGGTTTCGGATCGTTTACGTCCATGCTCCTAGTGCATGGATGTCGCTCATGGTGTATATGACCATGGCGATCGCCGCCGCCATCGCGCTCATTTGGCGCATCAAGGTGGGACACGCGGTGGCCGCTGCCTGCGCGCCGATCGGCGCTTCCTTCACCTTCGTCGCGCTGGTAACCGGTGCCTTGTACGGCGCGCCGATGTGGGGAACCTACTGGCAATGGGATCCACGGCTGACTTCCGAGCTGATACTGCTCTTCTTATATCTGGGTTACATGGGCCTGCGGGCCGCGCTCGAGGATACGCAGCGTGCCGACCGCGCCAGCGCGCTGCTGGCGATCGCCGGCAGCGTCAACGTACCGATCATCCATTACTCGGTCACCTGGTGGAACTCGCTCCATCAGGCGCCCTCGGTCATGCGCTTCGGCAAGCCGACCATGGCGTTGTCCATGCTCGTGCCGCTGCTGATGATGCTGGCCGGATTCACCCTGTACTTCGTGGCGGTGCTGCTGGTGCGGCTGCGCGGCGAGGTGTTGAGCCGCGAGCGTGCGGCGAGCTGGATCCCTGAGGTACTGAAGACGTGAGCCACTTCTTCGACATGGGCGGGTACGCCGCCTTCGTCTGGCCGGCATATGCGGTGACATTCGCCGCGGTGTTCCTGAATATCTTCTGGGCCCGGCGCGCGCTCGCGCGCTCGCGCGCAGAAGCACGCCGGCGCCTGGCGATGCGCGCGGAGCAGGTATGACTCCCCGGCGCCGTCGCATGGCACTGGTGCTCGGCATCGTCGCCGGGGTCGCCATCGCGGGCGCGCTGGCGTTGAGCGCGTTCCGCAAGAACGTCACCTTCTTCTTCGATCCGAGCCAGGTGACCGCCGGTAAGGTACCCCCCGGCGAGGGCTTCCGCCTCGGCGGCATGGTGACCAAGGGGAGCCTCAGGCGCGAGCCGGGAAACATCGAGGTGCACTTCGTGGTGACGGACTTCCAGCACGACGTTCCGGTGAGCTACTCGGGAGTGCTGCCGGACCTCTTTCGCGAGGGCGCGGGCGTCGTGGCTCACGGAAGGATGCAGGACGGCACCTTCGTTGCCGACGAGGTGCTCGCCAAGCACGACGAGAAATACATGCCGCCCGCGGTCGCCGAGTCGCTCAAGCGTCACGGCGAGTCACGCGAAGGCCTCGCGACGCCGGCCGCCGCAGCACCCGCAGCGGCTCCGTCCCCGGCGCCGCGTGCGACCGCCGCCACCACTACAGGGAGCTGATCATGCTGCCGGAGCTCGGTCACTTTGCGCTGATTCTCGCGCTGCTGCTCGCGGCGCTGCAGGCGTTCTTCGGGGTTGCCGGGCCGATGTTCCGCCGCGAGCGCTGGATCGCCGCGGTGACACCCGCGGTCGCAGGCCACGCGGTCATGGTGGCGACGGCGATGGGCTGTCTCATCGCCTCGTTCGTGAACGAGGACTTCTCGGTCGCCTACGTGGCCGAGAATTCCAACTCAGCGCTGCCGCTCTTCTACCGGGTCGCGGCGCTGTGGGGCGCGCACGAGGGCTCGCTGCTGCTGTGGATCATGCTGCTCGCGCTGTGGACGGTTGCAGTCGCGGTGTTTGCCACCCGTCTGCCCCGGCTGTTTGCGGCACGCGTGCTCGGTGTGCTGGGAGTGATCAGCTTCGGCTTCCTGCTGTTCACGCTGGCAACCTCCAACCCCTTCCTGCGCCTCGATCCGCCGGCGCTCGACGGACGCGATCTCAACCCGATCCTGCAGGACCCGGGGCTCGCCGGACATCCGCCCGTGCTCTACACCGGTTACGTCGGCTTCGCGGTCGCGTTCGCCTTCGCCTGCGGAGCGATGCTCGAGGGGCGCATGGATCAGAACTGGGCGCGCTGGACGCGGCCGTGGGTCACCGCGGCCTGGTCGTTCCTTACCTGCGGGATCGCCATGGGAAGCTTCTGGGCGTACTACGAGCTCGGCTGGGGCGGATTCTGGTTCTGGGACCCGGTCGAGTGTGCGTCGTTCATGCCGTGGCTGGTCGGCACGGCGCTCATCCATTCGCTCGCGGTCACGGACAAGCGCGGCCTGTTCAAGAGCTGGACGCTGCTGCTCGCGGTGCTGGCGTTCTCGCTCAGCCTGCTCGGCACCTTCCTGGTGCGCTCGGGCGTGCTGGTGTCGGTGCATTCGTTTGCCGCCGACCCGAGCCGCGGTATCTTCATTCTCTCGTTCCTGATCGTGATGATCGGTGGCGCGCTCAGCCTGTATGCCTGGCGCGCACCGCTGCTGAAGTCCCCGGCCGGATTCGAGCTCGGAGCGCGCGAGTCGTTTCTGCTGTTCAATAACGTACTGCTGGTGATCGCCGCCGCCACGGTACTCGCGGGTACACTGGCGCCGCTGATTTCCGGGGCGCTCGGACTCGGCACCGTCTCGGTCGGCCCGCAGTTCTTCAACCCGACCTTCATGTTGACGATGCTGCCGTTGCTCGCCCTGCTATCCATCGGCATCCACGCGGGCTGGAAGCGCGGCCGACTCGGCAAGGAGCTGCGCACACTCCTTTATACGTTCGTGGCCGCCGCGGTGCTCGGTTGCGGGCTGGTGTACGGGATCTATTCCCACGGCCATCTGCTGACACCCGTCGGCGCTACGCTCGGCCTGTGGATCATCCTGTCGTCGCTCGTCGACCCGGTGGACCGGTTGCGCCGCGGACTGTCACTGCCGCGCGCGGTGGTCGGCATGACTGTCGCGCACATCGGTCTTGCGGTTGCAGTGATCTCGCTCACCACGGTTCAGTCATTCACCAACGAGAAGGACGTGTCCATGGCCCCCGGCGGCAGCGCGAC
>DASXKA010000261.1:0-5746 GCA_036497085.1 Steroidobacteraceae bacterium
CGGCGCGCGCGGTGCTCGCGCGGCTCGTCGACATCGACATCTCGGCGCAGGCCATGCCACACATGAGCGTGGCGGACGGGCACATCTGCGGGGCGCCGATGCGACTCTTCCGTGTGAGCTTTACCGGCGAGCTCGGGTTCGAGGTCAACGTTCCGGCGGATTTCGGCAGCGCGGTGTGGGAGGCGATCTGGGACGCAGGCCTGCCGCACGGCATGACGCCCTATGGCACCGAGGCGATGCACGTGCTGCGCGCCGAGAAGGGCTACATCATCGTCGGGCAGGATACGGACGGAACGGTCACGCCCGACGATGCGGGTCTCGCGTGGGCCATCGGCAAGGCCAAGCCCGACTTTGTCGGCATGCGCTCGCTGCAGCGTCCCGCCATGGCGGCGGCCGACCGCCGACAGCTGGTCGGACTCAGCCCGAAGGATCCGCAGATCGTGCTCGAGGAAGGGGCGCAGGTGCTGGCGCAGTCGGGCGCGCGGCCGCCGACGCGTCCGTTGGGACACGTGACATCCTCCTATCACAGCGCGGTCCTCGGCCGCTCCATCGCACTCGGGCTGGTCGCGGGCGGCCGCGCCCGCATGGGGCAGACGCTCTATGTGCCGGGAACGGCGGGTGAGGCCGCGGTCGAGGTTACCTCCGCCGTCTTCTACGACCCGGAAGGCAAGCGGCTGCATGCGTGACTTCGGCCTCGCGCGCCTCGCACCACTGCTCGCCACGACTCCCGGCGTGCGACCGCTGCCGGCGGCGGCGCGCTGGATCCTGCGCGGCGGTCCCCAGGTTCGCCTCGCGGCGGAGGGAGCACTCAAGCTCGGGGTCCCGGCGGTGGCGTGTCGTGCTGCCGTGGAGGGTGAGTTCGCCGCACTGTGGCTCGGGCCGGACGAGTGGCTGCTGATCTCGGCCGAGAGCCGGGCGAATGAAACGGCGACGGCACTGCGCGCCGCGCTCGCGGGACTACCGCATTCGCTCGTCGACGTGAGTCACCGGCAGGTCGCGCTCGAGGTGAGTGGTCCGGATGCGCCGGTGCTGCTCGCAGCGGGCTGCCCGCTCGATCTCGATACCGGCGTCTTTCCGGTCGGCATGTGCACGCGCACCCTGCTCGCCAAGGCCGAGGTCGTCCTGTGGCGCGTCGGTCCCGAGGCATTCCGTGTCGAGGTGTGGCGCTCGTTCGCGCCTTATGTGAGCGCCTTCCTCGCCGAGGCCGCGCGCGGGCTCTCCTGAGCGCGGACGCCGACTAAATCGGGCAAGGCGTTGTCGCAATTGGAGTCCCGCAGCCGCTCGCGGCGCCGGAGAATCATCCCGTGAAGACGCACTTTCGGGTCCTCGTCATCGGCGGCGGCGTGGTGGGCGTCAGTACGCTCTATCACCTCGCAAAGAAGGGCTGGACGGATATCGCTCTCATCGAGCGTTCCGAGCTCACCGCCGGCTCCACCTGGCACGCCGCCGGCCTGCTGCCGCTCTTCAACATGAGCTACACCGTCGGCCAGCTGCACAAGTACTCGGTCGATCTGTACAAGAAGCTGCCCGCCGAGACCGGCCAGGACGTGAGCTTTCACGTCACGGGGAATCTGCGCCTCGCGACCCATCGCGATCGCATGGACGAGTACTACAAGTACTGTGGCACGGCCAACACCATCGGCGTGCCCTTCGAGATCATCACCCCCGCGCGCGTCAGGGAGCTCTGGCCGCTCATCGACCTGGGCGGCAGCGCCGAGACGCCCGCCATCGTCGGTGCGCTCTACCACCCGCAGGACGGGCACATTGCGCCCGCCGACCTCACCATGGCGCTGCGCAAGGGCGCGCGCAGTGCCGGCGCCGAGATCTACGAGCACACCGAGGCCACCGCGTTCGAGCGCACACCGAGCGGCGAATGGAAGGTGCGCACCGCCCAGGGCGACATCGTCGCGCAGCACCTGGTGCTCGCGACCGGCAACTACGCGCGCCAGACGGGAAGACTGCTCGGCCTCAGCGTGCCGGCCATCCCGGTCGAGCATCAGTACATCGTCTATGACGAGTCGCCGGAGCTCGCCGCCTACCGCAAGGGCGGTGGGCGCGAGCTGGCTGTAATGCGTGAGCCCGACAGGTCGTACTACCTGCGCGAGGAGCGCATGGGCTGGATTCTCGGTCCCTACGAGAGGGGTGCTCCTGCGCGCTTTGCCGACGGCGTCCCCGACTGGTTCGGACGGAGTCTCTTCCCCGGAGATCTCGATCGCCTCGTGCCGCACGTCGAGGCCGCCACCCGCCGCGTGCCGGCGCTCGAGAACTGCGGCATCAAGGACATCGTCAACGGCCCCATCTCCTATACGCCCGACGGGAGCCCGCTCATCGGTCCAGCCTGGGGACTGCCCAACGTCTGGCTCAACGAGGGCCACAGCTTCGGCATCACCGCCGCGGGCGGCGCGGGCTGGCAGCTCGCCGAATGGATCGCCGAGGGCGAGCCCGGCATCGACATGCTGGCGGTCGATCCGCGCCGCTTCGGCGCCTACACGTCGAAGCGCTACGTCGTGCAGAAGAACGAGGAGACCTATCGCAACGTCTTCACGATCCACTATCCCGACGAGGAACGGCCCGACGCGCGGCCGGCCAAGACCAGCCCCGTCTACGACAAGCTCAATGCCCGCGGCGCAGTCTGGGGACAGCGCTACGGCTGGGAGCGGGCCAACTGGTTTGCGCCCGCCGGACTCGAACGCCGCGACCGCTGGAGCTTCCGCCGCACCAATTACTTCGAGCATGTCGGCAACGAGGCGCGCCTCATGCGCGAGCGCGTCGGCGTCATCGATCTCACGCCCTTTACCAAGCACGAGGTGACGGGTCCCGGCGCCCAAGCCTGGCTCGACGGCCTGGTCGCCAACAAGGTGCCGGCCAAGATCGGCCGCATGGCGCTCTCGCATGCGCTCACGAGCCGCGGCGGGATCCGCTCCGAGTTCACCATCACCAAGATCGCCGAGGAGCACTTCTACGTCGTGAGTGCGGGCGCCGCCGAGCGCTACGACGGCGACTATCTCCTGCAGGCACTGCCGACGGACGGCTCTGTGGGACTGCGCAACATCACCAACACCCGCGGCACCTTCGTGCTCGCGGGCCCGAAGTCGCGTGAGGTGCTCGCACAGCTCACCGACACGCCGCTCGACAACAACTCCTTCCCGTGGCTCACCGCGCAGGTCATCGAAGCCGCGCTCGCGGTCGATGTGTATGCGCTGCGCGTGAACTTCGTCGGCGCCCTGGGCTGGGAGCTGCACTTTCCCGTCGAGTACGCGCATGGGCTGTTCGACGCGCTGTTCGAGGCCGGCAAGCCTCACGGCATCGGCATGGTCGGCATGCGCGCCATGGAGTCGCTGCGCATGGAGAAGTCCTACCGCATGTGGGGCAGCGACCTGACGCCGGACTACACGCCCCTGGAGGCGAGCCTCGATCGCTTCGTGCGCATGGGCAAGGGTCCCTTCATCGGCCGCGAGGCACTCGAGAAGCAGCTCGCGGCGGGCATCCCCAACCGCTTCGTCACGCTCGAAGTGCATGGTGTCAGCGACGCCGACCCCCTGGGCAACGAGCCGTTGTTCGATTCGGGCGGCCGCATGGTCGGCCGCGCGACCTCCGGCTATTACGGCCACTGCCTGAAAAAGAGCCTCGCGATCGGCTATGTGCGCAGCGCGCTCGCCGAGCCGGGCACGCGGCTCACCATCGAGATCCTCGGCGAACGCAAACAGGCGACGGTGCTGCGCGAGTCGCCCTACGACCCCGAGAATCTCGAGCTGCGCGCGTAAGGGACGCTCAGAAGCCGCGCATAAGGAAATCGATTGCGACCGATATGACGCGCTCCTGATCGGCCAGACTGCCCGCCTGCGGACCGAGCTCCTCTCGCAGGATGCCCGCGAGCTGCGGCGTCAACAGCGCGTAGGGCCTCCCCTGGAAGGCGACCACCGGGATCAGGTACTGCAGCGGAAAGCCGGTCAACTCCACCGCTTTGGCGAGCGGGATGACCACGCGCGTGCCCAGCTCCTCGAGCAGATCTGCCTGGATGTCGACGAGGAAAGGGAACTCCTCGCAGCTCCCGGGGTTCTCGTTCCGATATACGGCGAACCGTGGCATTCACTTGTCCAATCGACCCTCGAAGCATGTTCCCTGCGACGCGAGGTACTCGTTGTATGCGCAGATGGCGCGGAGGTTTTCGTCGAGCCACCGCGCGCGCCTCAACCGCGCCAGCTCGGCAATCAAAGCTCGCTCGAGCAGTGCGGAGAGATTAACCCGAGTCTCCCGAGCGGCCCTGAGGATCTCGACGCTCACGCTGAGGTTCACCGGTTGCTTCTGCGCGGCCTGCATGGCCCCGAGGCTACTTTCCTGGCGCCGGACATACGAGCTGCCGTTGTTTGTGCCTTTGCGTACTACTCATGCGCAGGGGTTACGTGCATGGCCTGTGCGCTTGGCTGACGCGCATGGCGTGCGCGCACCGCTTGTGCGCACCGGTTATGCGCATCGGTTATGCGCACAACTGATGCGCAGTCGTCACACCCGGACCTCGCCCCACGGCCGGCCCGCAGCCCCACCGGGGTCCTGCCCCCTGTGGACCCGACCCGGAGGGCCCCGCCTGAGCGACTCCGGGGCCCCCCCGCCCCTAGCTGCTGTCGCAATCAGGCAAGAAAGGCGTAAAATCCGGCATGTGGGCCTGCCCCGAAGCAAGTTCGCTTTTCTGACGCTGCCGCGCTACTCGATGATCGCGTTGTCCAACGCGGTCGAGCCGCTGCGCATGGCGAACAGTCTCACCGGGCAGCCGGTCTACGACTGGTCGATCGTCAGCCTCGACGGGCAGCCAACCCCGGCGAGCAACGGCCTGCAGCTCTCACCCACCATCGCGCTCGAGCAGGCAGGCAACGTCGACATCCTGTTCGTCTGTGGCGGCGTCGATGTCCAGGATGCAGTCTCGGCGAGGGTGCTCGCGGCGCTGAAGCGCCTGGCCGAGCGACGGGTACCGCTGGGGGCGCTATGCACCGGCGGCTACGCGCTAGCCAAGGCGGGGCTGCTCGAGAAGTACCGCGCCACCATCCACTGGGAGAACCTCTCGGCGCTGCGCGAGGAATTTCCCCGCATTCACCTGAGCGATCAGCTCTTTACCATCGACCGCGACCGCTTTACGTGCTCGGGCGGGGTCGCGCCGCTCGATCTGATGCTGCACCTCGTGGAGCAGAAGCTCGGGGCGCGCATCTCACAGCAGATCTCCGAGCAGTTCATCGTCGACCGCATCAGGAGTGGTCGCGATCGCCAGTACGTGCCGCTGCGCGCCCAGCTCGGCGTCAGCCACGAGAGCCTCATCAAGGTCGCCCAGCTGATGGAGGACAATATCGAGCGGCCGCTGTCGCTCGATGAGATCGCCGCGGCAACGGGTCTCTCGCGCCGCCAGATCGAGCGCCTCTTCAAGCGGCACCTGAACTGCGTGCCGAAGCGCTACTACCTGCAGATGCGCCTGCGCCGTGCGCGCGAGCTGCTGTTGCAGACCTCGATGCCCATCATCGACATCACGACCGCCTGCGGCTTCCAGTCGCCGCCGCACTTCTCGCGCTGCTACCGCGCCCAGTTCGGCTGTCCGCCGAGCGCCGAGCGGATGAGCCGGCAGGGCAAGGTGGTTCCCGGTGCGCAGGGCGAGACCGCCCGCCTTTGAGGCGCGCTCCGCGGGTCTTTGCCTTAACGCGCCCGCCTGTCGCACGCGGGCATGTCGTGGTCGCGTGCCAGCACCTGCCACCCCTGCCTCACC
>DASXKA010000262.1:0-12033 GCA_036497085.1 Steroidobacteraceae bacterium
GTCCGGGCTCCAGATCGAGACCTTCGCGACGGTCGCATCGGCGGCGGCAATGCGCGCAGCGGAGGCGAGGGCGTCGTCCGCCTCGAGCTCCACCATCGGCCAGACTGCGACACCCATGGCGACGAGCGCGTCCTCGAGCGGGTGGAACTGTCGGAAGAGGGCAGGCTCGATGCCGTCGCCGGTCTTGTATCCCGGCCAGAGGCTGTTGCGGAAGGACTCGATGACGTGGTCGGTCGCGACGCCGAGGTGCGTCGCCCCCTCCTCGATCATCTTGAGGACGGTATTCAGGACCCCGACGGCCGCGCCGAACGGAGGATCCTCGCCCCGCGCGAAACGGCGCAGTCCGTAGAAATGACGAAACAGCTCGTAGGTGCCATCGATGAGATGGACGATCACCCGCCCGAGGCTACCTCGGATAGCTGAGGCGCGGCCACTCGCGGCGCGGAGGGGTCGTCGGACGCGGATCCCGGCTCAGTATGCGGCTCGCGGTGCTCGTCGCCGTCGCAACCGCCGGCGTGCGCCGCCGCTGCAGCGCGACGACCGCCAGGTAACCGCCGAGGAAGACCAGGGTAGCGGTGACATCGAAGAGGACGAATTGCACGGACCACCTCCATCAGATACGCGGTGATCACACTCTAGTGTCTGGCGCTCTGGGAATCGGCCTCCCGGCGAGGTACCGCCGACCGGAAATTAGACGGGAGCCGGCCTCCTCAATTGGAGAGAGCCATCGGATCCTCTGGTCACAGATTCCGTTACAGTTGGCCGCCGAGACACCCGGAAAGGCGCAAACGCGTGCCGCAGGCTGACGCCAGGCTCTTGCCCCATCCGCAGATCGAGGTCGACTGGGTCGCCGGGAGCGAGTTCGAGGCGCACCGCGCCGGCGGACCCAGGATGCGCGTCGACGGCGACTCGAAGTCAGCGCCCAGTCCCTTCGATACACTGCTCGCTGCGATTGCCACCTGCGCGGCGACCGATGTGGTCTCCATTCTCGCGAAGCAGCGCACGCCGGTTAAGGCGCTGCGCGTGGCGGTCGAGGCGCAGCGGCTGGACGCGACGCCGCGGCGTCTCGCGTCCGCGATGCTGCATTTCTCGCTGACGGCGCCCGGTGCCACCCAGGCCAAGACCGAGCGGGCGGTCGAGCTGGCGGTGACAAAATACTGCAGCGTGCGCTCGTCATTGCTCGCCGAGATTCCGGTCAGCTGGACCGTCCACCTCGGAACCTGAGGATCGGGAACGGAAGAAGCGTTCTTCAAGATGGTCGGACGCGAGTGACCAGAACCGGGAGACACAATGCTCGGAGGGGACCGATTGCACTGTGCCTCCCGGCCCTGGTCTATCCCGTCGCTCGATAACCCTGATCCAACAGCGCCTCCTGCGCTAAGCAATGCAACACGTGTGCCAGGCAGGCGTGCCGCCCTGACCCGTGCGGAGTCAGAGACTTGGCGAGCTCCTCCCGCGAGCCGCAGCAGGACGGTTGTCGAGGCGCCCGCTCCGGGTGCGGGCTGCCGCGCGTTGCACGGCCCTGGTGCACCGGCGCGGAGCCGAACGGCCAGGCGGCCGTGCCACTTTCCGCCCCGATTCCCGCATCGCCTTGCCGTATGCGCTCGAGAGAATCCTCTCGCAGCAAACCCTTCACAAGGAGCACTACTTCATGCCGGACCGCTACGAGGCTCTTCGCCGTTGGCTCCAGCGGGCGCTCCTCGTCCCGCTCGGCAAATTTGCTGCCAGGTTGGCCGGGGGATCTCGGGTTGTGTCGGCGGGCGCCTGCCGCTCGCGCATGCGGCTCGTGAGCGCCGTGATCCTCGCGGCCCTCGGCTACGGCTTCTTCGCCCATCCGCCCTTCGCTTCCGTGCATCGAGGTGAGGTGCTCGTGCGCACCAACGTGTTCGACGGCTCGGCCAGGGCCTGGAGCGCCGGAACCGTGGTAGTACTACCGGGAGTCCAGCAGGTCCGCCGCTACCCGACCCGCGACCAGATGTACCGTCCGACCGAGGGCGCGCGGGCCGCGGGCCCGGCGCCGTTTCAGTCGAACGAGGGATTGTCGCTCGGGGTCGATCTCACGGTGCGCTGGGCTATCGACCGCAGCCGCATCGCGCAGATGTCGCGGGAGTACCCGGACGACCTCAACGCCGATCTCGTCCGCCCGGCGGTGCAGGGTGTCATCTACCCGCTGCTCGCGCGCTATAGCGTGCGTGAGATCTTCTCGAGCAAGCGCGCGCAGATTCAGGAGGAGATGACGCGGCAGCTGCGGCCGAAGCTCGCCGCCATCGGGTTCATCCTGCGCGGCGTCGATATGGGTCAGGTGGATCTTCCCGAGGACTATCGCGCGCAGATGGAGAAGCTCCTCGCCGAGGAGCTCGAGACCGAGAAGATCCGCTATACGCTGCTGCTCAAGGAAGCGCAGGTGAAAGAGACGCAGCTGGTCGCGGAAGCGGACAAGGTGCGGCGGCAGAAGGCGGCCGAGGCGGCCGGCGAAGAGCAGGTGATCGCGGCGCGCGCCCAGGAGGAGACCATGAAGCACATCCTGCCCTTCAAGCAGAAGCAGATCGAGCAGCGCCAGCTCGAAGCCGAAGCGGACAAGGTCGCGCGCATCCGCACCGCGGAAGGCGCGGCCGAGGCGCGCCGCATCGAGGCGCGGGGCGAAGCGGACTCGCGCCAGAAGCTCGCGGACGCCGAGGCCTACCGGCTGGAGATCGTTGGCAAGAGCAATGCCGGACAGATGCAGCGCGAGGGCGCCCTGGTCGCGCAGTATCCGCTCCTCATCCAGAAGACCCTCGCCGACAAGCTGTCTGACAAGGTGCAGGTGATCATTGCGCCGACTCCGGCGCCCGGGCAGTTCATCGGCTCGAATCTCCTCGGCATCGAGCCGGCGAAGAGCGCGGAGCGGCGCTGATGCTGTTGGCGCTGGCCGCGGCGCTCGGGATCGTCGTCGAGGACCACGCGGCGCTGCGCGCGGCGCCGCGTTCCACCGCCGCCGAGCTCGAGACGCTCTGGCAGGGGGACGTGCTCGAGATCCGCGGCGAGCGTGCCGGTTACCTCAGGGTCTACGATCATAGGCGCGAGCGCGGGGGCTATCTGGCGAGCAACGCCCTGCGCACCACCGGCCTTGCGGAAGAGGACGCTGCGGAGCTCCTCGCAGTCCTCAGGTTTCTCAGCGAGCGGCCGGGGTCGGAAGCACTCGGCATCAGTTACGGTGCGGCCTATCTGCGGGCGGCACCGGCGCGCGCTTTAACCGCCGAGCCCCTCGATGCGATTGCACGGATGGCGGAGCGGCTCGCAGATCGGGCCTCCGGCAACGGTACCCGGCATGCGGACGTGGCTGCGCATCTCGAAGTCGTGAGGCAATTCGGCATCGAGATGCGCGTTTTCGATCTCAACGGTCGCATGCAGGTCTGCTATGAAGGCGACCTCTGGCGGCGCGTGCTCGCGGTGCCGGCCGCGAGCGCGGAGGAACGCGCGCATGCGGCGCTTGGTCTGACGCGTGCTGATTGCATCGATCCGGGCGTGGGTCCGCTGCTGCGTGCCTCGGTAGACGAGGAGCGCCGTTCGATTCTCGAGCGGGTCGACGAGCAGCCGCTCACGCCGCTGCTGCGCAGCCGTCTGCACGCGCGGCGCGCGCTCGTATGGGCTTCGGTGGCCTACGGTCGGGCACGGCGCGGCGAAGCGCAGAGCGGCGCTGGACAACACGCGCTCGATGAGCTGCTCGCGGTGCATCCGGACGATCTCGGCGAGGACCGTCGCGCCGAGTACCTCGACGCGCTGGTGCGGGTCGGGGCGAGCCGCTGGGCGGCCGCATCGCCGGGATCCCCGACGAGTCCGCTCACGCTCGCCGCGGCGCCGGGCGAGCCCGGCCAGACCTGCATCACGCTCGGCGACGCGCGCGCATCCGGCCCGCTCGCGCGGCGCTGCACTTACGGAATCGTGTGGACCGCCTCCGCACAGCCGATTGCCCAGGGGAGGGCACTGGTGCTCGCGGTGCAGCCGCTCGAGAGCTGGCGTGAGCTCTGGGTATTCCACCCGAGCGGCGCGCGCTGGACCGTAGATGTGATCTCACCCGGGGTCGAGGATCCGGAAGAGGGCTACGTCGAGTTTGCGGGCTTCGTGCCCGGCACGCGCCGGCTGCTGGTGGCGCGGGAGGTCAGGGAGCACGGCCACTTTCACCGTCATTTCGAGGAGCTGCGGCTCGACGATCTCGCGCTCGTGCGCCAGGCCGGGACGCCGGACCTGCTCGCGGACTTCGGTCGCTGGCAGGACGTGGCGTGGCGGCGGGATACGCTCGCGTTGCACTGAGCTGTCGAAATCCGGCGGCCTGAAACGTCTTAAGTTCGAACGGACGCGGTGTCCGTACGAACCGACCGGAGCAGGCGATGAACTACACGGGGATCAGGGCGCTGTGGGGAGTCTTGAAGGAGTTCGCTCCCTACGCGGCACTCGAGCTGCTGCTGCCGGGCGGCACGGTCATTGCGATCCTCTGCTGGCTCTATCGAAGGAGGCGGGCCGCGGCTACAGTCCAGGCGTCATGAAGGGTGCGGCTTTCGCCGGGATTGAGACGGGAGGCAGCAGGATCCGGGCGCGGGTCGTGAGTGCGGGCGGTCACGTTCTGGCCGACGGCCGCTGGCCAACCACTACTCCGAATGCGGCGCTCGCGGACCTCGTCGCCTTTCTTCCCGCCGCCGTTGCGTCCGGGGAAGCGCTGGCCGCGATCGGTATTGCGGCTTTCGGGCCGCTCGTGCGCTATGCGCTCGCGGTCGACTACGGCCGTGTGCTGAACACTCCGAAGCCGGGTTGGAGCGGCTCGAACCTCCGCGCCGCACTGGTCGGTCGTTTCAACGTGCCGGTCGTCATCGACACTGACGTCAACGCTGCCGCCTGCGCGGAGTGGCAGGAGGGCGCCGGACGAGGTGTCCGCAGCCTCGCCTACGTCACGGTTGGCACCGGCATCGGCGGCGGTCTCGTGGTGGATGGCCGTCCGCTCGAGGGAGCGCTGCACCCCGAGATCGGTCACATCAGGGTGGGCCGCCGCGCACACGACCGGGAGCCGAGCGTCTGCCCATTCCACGAGAGCTGCGTCGAGGGACTCGCCTCGGGGCCGGCGATCGCGCGCCGGCTGGGAGTGAGCCGCGCGCTTGCGGACGATCCGGCGGCCCTCGGGCTCGCCGCGGAATATCTGGGGGAGCTCGCCGCGACGCTCGTGCTCGCCTGGTCCCCCGGGCGCATCGTCTGGGGTGGCGGTGTCCTGTCAACACCCGGGCTGCTCGAGGGTCTGCGCAACTCCCTCGCGAGCACGCTCGCCGGCTACGGGGTGGGTGAGGCCGCGGCCGCGCAGGATTTCTGTGTGCACGCCGCGCTCGCGGACTCCGGCCTCGAAGGGGCGCTGCTCATGGCGAGAGCGTGTCGCGCCCAACAGGAAATGTGAGGGCGTTTGCCAGACGGCGCTTCCTGCTGTCATCGATTTCCTACAGCACTCTCGGCGCGCACCTACAGGCGCAGCCTTAAGGGCAGGGCGCGGCGCCGCCACACGCCAGTTTTTGACTCGTCGCGGGTTCTCTACAGAGCCGCAGTGATCGATAATTCGAGCCAGCGCTCCAGGGGAGAGGTGATGAGTTCCCGACCGGAGGAGGCGAGAGTCCTTGCCGTCGACGACGACGCCCGCAGCCTGACTGCGTTGCAGGGGCTGCTGAGCGACATGCCCGTTCGCGTAGTGACCGCGAAGTCGGGGGAGGAGGCGCTGCGCTGCCTGCTGAAGGAGGACTTTGCGGTCATCCTGCTGGATGCGCGCATGCCCGGCATGGACGGCTTCGAGGTGGCGAGACTGATCCGCGAGCGCGAGCGCTCACGCCATACACCCATCATCTTTCTCACCGGCGCTTACGAGGACACTCCTTCGGTTACGCGCGGCTACGAGGCGGGCGCCGTGGACTACATCGTCAAGCCCCTCATGCCCGAGATCCTGAAATCCAAGATCGCGGTGTTTGTCGATCTCTACCGCAAGAACGCGGCACTGGTGCAGGAGATCAGGGAGCGCGCTGCGGTTGAGGCCCAGCTCAAGGCTTCCGAGGAGAGTCTGCGTGCGCTTGCCGCACATCTGCAGTCGGTCCGCGAAGAGGAATGGACGCGCATTGCGCGGGAGTTCCACGACCAGTTGGGTCAGGAGCTGACGGCGCTCAAGATGGACGCGAACTGGATCGCGAGCCGCCTGCCGCGCAACTCACAGCCGTTGCGCGAGCGTGCGCAGGCAATGTCGGATCAGATCGATACCACCATGGCATCCGTGCGGCAGATCGTCTCGCGGTTGCGCGCGGACGTGCTGGACCACCTCGGGCTCACCGCTGCGCTTGAGTGGCAGGCGGATGAGTTCCAGCGCCGCAGCGGCATTCGCTGTAACGTGACGCTCCCGGTCGAGGCCGTGCAGCTCGACCGCGCGCGTTCCACCGCGCTGTTCAGGATCTGCCAGGAGCTGTTGACGAACGTAGCGCGCCACGCCAATGCCACCCGTGTCGAGGTGGCGGTGCGACGGGAGAACGGGCGCGTGGTGCTGGCCGTCGAGGATAACGGCCGCGGTATCAACGGGGACGCGGCGGCGAGCCCGAAGTCACTCGGCCTGATGGGGGTGCGCGAGCGTGTGCTGCCCTTCGGCGGGCGGGTCGAGGTCGACGGAGCGAGCGGCAGGGGTACGCTCGTGAGGGTGACGCTGCCGAGGGAGTGAGCGTGGGTAAGGACCAATGGGACCAATGCTGCCGAGGAGAGCCGTCGTGAGAATTCTGATCGCAGATGATCACCCCGTCGTACGCAGGGGCCTGCGGGACATCGTCGCCGCCGAGCAGGACATGACGGTCGTCGGCGAGGCGAGAGACGGAGACGAGGCGCTCGAGATGGCGCGCAAGCTCGATTGGGACGTGGCGGTGCTCGACTACTCGATGCCGGGCTGCAGTGGCGCCGATCTGGTGCGGGAGGTGAAGCGGCACTATCCGGAGCGCGCGGTGCTGGTGCTGAGCATCCTGCCGGAGGACGTGCATGCCGGCCAGGTTTTCAAGGCCGGGGGCGCGGGCTATATCAACAAGGCGAGTGCCAACGAGGACCTGACCGGCGCGATCCGCAAGGTAGTGGGCGGCGGCAAGTACGTGAGCTCCGCGTTTGCGGAGAAACTCGCGACCGAGCTCGCCGGCGGTGGCGAGAAGTCACCGCACGACCTGCTCTCGGATCGCGAGTACCGGGTGATGTGGCTGATCGCCTCCGGCAAGCAGATCAACGAGATCGCCGAGGAGATGACGCTCAGCCCGAGCACCATCAGCACCTACCGGGCGCGGATCCTGCGTAAGCTCGCTTTGTCGAGCAACGCGGCATTGGTTCGCTACGCCGTGAAGTACCGGCTGATCTGAGAAGCACGCAGTCGCTGTCGCCTGTCGAGGCGGCGCGACAGGCGCGTCGCACCGCAGCTACATCAAGATCGGCATTCGGCGATACCCGCCTGTACGACGCCCACCTATGATTCTCCACCGTGCGCGGTGCGATTCTCATCGTCGAGGATGAACCGGTAACGCAGCGGCTCATCGCGGCGGGTCTCGAGCGCGCCGGGTTCGAGGTGATGCGCGCGGCGAACGTCGAGGAGGCAGCGGAGGCGATCCGCACCGAGCTGCCCGGGGTCATGCTGCTCGACTGGGTTCTGCCGACGGCGAGCGGCGTGAGCTTTCTGCGGGAGCTGCGCAACGACCGGCGCACCAAGCAGATGCCGATCATCATGCTGACCGGCCGCTCGGAGGAGACCGACAAGGTGACCGGGCTCGAGGCCGGGGCAGACGACTACCTCACCAAGCCCTTCTCGCATCGTGAGCTGCTCGCGCGTATCAAGGCCGTCGTGCGGCGCGGGGCGCCGCTGCTCGGCGAGGAGCCGGTCGAATTCGACGGACTGAAACTCGATCCGGCCGCGCACCGCGTCACCGCCGGCCGCGCCAGCGTCAAGCTCTGGGCTACCGAGTTCCGCCTGCTGCACTTCATGATGACCCATCCGGATCGCGTTTACAGCCGCAGTCAGCTCCTCGACGAGGTATGGGGCGATCACGTCTTCGTCGAGGACCGCACCGTCGACGTGCACATTCGCCAGCTGCGCCAGGCCCTGCAGCCGAGCGGCCATGATCGCATGATCGAGACGGTGCGCGGCGCGGGCTATTGCTTTCGAAGCGGCGGGGAATGACGCCGTCGGCGCCGGCGACGCGCTGCCTGCGCTCAACAGTCCCCGCTCAGTACGCGTTGCGCCCGTCGAGCGCGACGAACAGCGTCTTCAGCACGATCCACAGGTCGAGCCGCAGCGACCACTGGCGCAGGTAAGCCAGATCGTAGGCGATCCGGCGCTCCATTTTTTCCAATGTGTCGGTTTCGCCGCGCAGCCCGTTGACCTGCGCCCAGCCGGTGATGCCGGGGCGGACCTTGTGGCGGAACATGTAGCCCTTGATCAGCTTGCGATAGAGCTCGGTGTGGGCAACGGCATGCGGCCGCGGCCCGACTACGCTCATGCGTCCCTGCAGCACGTTGATGAACTGCGGCAGCTCATCGAGCGAGGTGCGGCGCAGGAAGGCGCCGAAGCGCGTCACACGCTCGTCGGCACGGGTCACCTGGCGGATGTGGGCACCATCCTCGGTGACCCTCATGGAGCGGAACTTGTACACCACGATTTCCCGGCCATCGAGCCCGTAGCGGCGCTGCCGGAAGATCGCCGGGCCCGGAGAGCTCAGCTTGACGCCGGCCGCAATGACCAGCATGAGCGGCAGGGCGATGATGCAGATGAGCAGCGCCAGCGCGATGTCGCTGGCGCGCTTGACGAGGCCGTCGAGGCCGCGGAACGGCGTCTCGCATACCGACACGACCGGCATGCCGTCGAGCGTGTCGATGCGGCCCTGGATGAGGTCGAACAGAAAGATGTCGGGCACGAAGTGAATCGAAGCCGTCGTGTCGTGCAGCTGGTCGAGCAGCCGCACGGTGCGCGGCTGGGACGCCATGGGCAGCGTGATGTAGATGAGATCGACGCGCTGCGCCTTGACGTAGTCGGCCAGCTTATCGAGCGTTCCCAGGGTGGCCTCGGCGGCCTGCTCGCCGGTGCGATTCGGGCCGCGGTCGTCGAAGAACCCGGCTACGCGGATCCCGAGCAGCGGATTGCGGCGGAGCCGCTCCTCCAGCGCGCGTCCGACCTCGCAAGCACCGACGATGACGGCGACGCGCTGGGCACGCCGGGCGGCATACAGCCGCCGCAGGAGCGGCGGCAGCGCCAGGTGTCCGGCGACCCGCGCGAACGGAGTCGCCACGAGCCAGGTCAGAAGCACGTGCGGGTCGAAGACCTCTACGGTTCGGGTCGCCCAGCCGATGGCCGCGAGCACCAGGACGGTCGTTGTCCAGCTCGCCGCAACCTCGCGGGCCAGTGCCCCGACGTTCCTGGCGGCCGGCGTGTTGCCCGGAAAGGTCAGTGAGAAGACCAGCAGCCCCAATATCAGATACGCGCCCTGGAAGCGTACGTGGAAGAGGACGAGGCAGCCGAGCAGCGCGCCGATCGTCACCAGGGGATCGATCACCGCTGCGCCACGGGCCGCCGGTGCGACCGGACGGTCGGTCAATGCGTGCTGCAGTTCCAGGCCCGTGGCCGCCATGTAGAAATCGTACAAGCGGCGGAGTGCAAGCCGATGAATCGACTCGCCCCTTTTCCTAGGCAGAACGGACTACCGGGGCCGCCTAGCGCGCGCATCACAACTGCATAACAAAGGCTTCCCATAGTGGCAGCGATGCGGGGTGCATGGCTTCCCGCGATTACGGCAAAGGGATTCCATGGTCATGCAGGCGAGCGAGACCGAGGTGAAGATCCAGACGCGACCGGCAGGACAAGGCGTTCCGGCCCGCGCTGCGGAGCGCTCGTCCGCGGGCGGAGCACGACTGCTCGATGCGGACGTGCTCGAATCGCTGCTGCTCAACATCGACGCGTCGCTCCGGGTTCATTCGCGGCCGCAGCTCTTCGGCTGGACGCAGGGGCTGCTGCAGAACCTGCTGCGGCACGAGCTGCTGCTGTGCGCGGTGCGCGAGGAGCGCGCGCTCAGCTACCAGGTCGATTGCCTCGCGAGCCCGTGGATCGACTCGGAGCGGGTCCGGGCGCTGTTTCAGCAGGACGTCGAGCTGGTCGCCGGCCTCGTCCGGTGCTGGGTCGAGGGCGAGTTCCATCCGGTCGTGTGCCGCGTGGAAGGCGCGGACTCGCAGGTTCGCGGCCAGTTCGCCGCCGAATTAAACGGGATCGGAGCCGACAGCCTGATGGTGCACGGGACCTACGATTCGCTGGGCAAGCCCGTGAGCCTGTTCGTGGTCGGCGCGCCGGCCGACGATCTCGGCAGCGAGCAGGCGTTTCTGCTCGAGCTGATCGTGCCATTCCTGCACCTCGCCTGGATGCGCTCCCGGCTGGCGCGCCCGCTCGAGGACACACAGGCGACGGCGCGCGCGCCCGACCTGTTGACCGTGCGCGAGAAGGAGATTCTGCGCTGGATCCATCTCGGCAAGAGCAACTTCGAGATCGGAACCATCCTCGGCATCAGTCCGCTCACCGTCAAGAATCACGTGCAGAAGATCCTGCGCAAGCTCAACGTTCGCAACCGCACCCAGGCGGTTGGCCGGGCACTCGCGCTCCACTTTCTCGATCCCTGACCCGAGGGCACGCCATGGAACCGACGCGATTCCGGATGCCGCTGCGCCTGCGAGGCGCTCTGCTGGCGTTGTTGATGGCGGCGATGGCGACCCAGGTCAGCGGCGCATCTGCGGCGCAGGAGATGGGCAGCGCGCGGCTCGTGACGGCGGGCGTCGCGGCCACCGCCGCCCTGTCCGATGAGCGTGCGCAGCTCACCGGGCTCGCGGGCCTGTTGCGCGGCCCGCCGGCGTCGGGAGGCTGGGGGCTGCTCGTCGCCGGCCTGATAGGTGTCTGGGCGATCGGACACCGGCGTATGTCTGTCCTCGGGAGCCGCAGTCTCGACCCGCACGGGTTGCGGCACCGATGAGGGCCACGGTCGCGGGGAGGTCAACGCCGCGTCGGCATTGGGCGCGCCGCTGCGGCCAGCGCGGGATGCCATACGCGGGGAGCGTGTGCCTTGCGGCTCTGCTGGCCCTGGGCGCGAAGCAGGCGCCGGCGCAGGAGCAGCCCCAGGATACGGCGAAGATCACGGCGTTCGCCGAGGAGACCCTCACCACCGACGACAACGTCTTTCGGATATCGCGCCAGGCCGATCCGCTCACCGTCATCGGCTTCGCCTCGCGCGGCGATACCTATCGCACGACCTCGGCGGGCCTCAGCGCGGATGTCCCCGTGAGTCTGCAACGCCTTCAGGCCACCCTGACTTATAACAGCTACCGCTACGATCGCTTCCATGCGCTCGACTACGACGGCTACAGCCTGCGCGGCAGCTGGCTCTGGCAGATCGGCAGCAACCTGAGCGGGCAGCTTGGAGTGACGGAAGACTATTCGCTGACGCCGTTCTCACAGGCTCTCGGTGTGCGGCCCAACCACCTGCATCTGCGGGAGGAGTTTGCCAAGGGCTCTTGGCTCGTCACTCCCGACTGGAAGCTGTACGCGGCCGCCGACGATCTGAGCCAGAGCAACAGCGACCTCATGGGCCAATATAACAACGTCACCGTGGATTCCCTCGAGGCGTCGCTGAGTCGTGCCGGCGGCACCGGCAACTGGTTCGGGCTCGATACGCGCTACGAGCACGGCCACTATCCCGTGGCCCAGCCGATCTCAGTACCCGTGTGCCCGGCGGGGCCAGCTACGCCGCCAGTCTGCGTCGACAACGGCTATTCGCAGTACGGCTTCGGCGTCGTGGTAGATTTCGGGGCGGATACGCCGTCGCACGTGGTTGCACGCGCCGAACAGGTCACCCGTCACTACGACCAGGTGACGGTGCGCAACTTCAACCGCACCACCGGCCGTCTTGAGTACACCTGGACTCCGGACGTCAAGGTGTCGGTGAGCGCGCTTGCCGAGCGCGACATCAGCCCATACGAATACATTCACTC
>DASXKA010000263.1:0-2978 GCA_036497085.1 Steroidobacteraceae bacterium
GGGCGGGGACCGACGCGCACACGCCCCCCGACTCCTTCGAACAGATGCAGGCGCTCGCCGGCGAATGGCAGGCGGATCTTCCGGGGTACGGACCGATTCTGGATTCGATTCGGCTGGTGTCGAAGGGTACCGCCGTCGAGGAGACCCTCGGCACACCAGGCGACAACGAAGTCTCGCTCTACACGCGTGACGGGAAGCGGGTGCTGCTCACGCACTTCTGCGCGCTCACTGCCGACGGCCACGTGGCGCGGCTCGAGACGGGCGCGCTGCCTGGATCGCCGGGTGAGCTCGCATTCACTCTGGCCTCGGTCAGCAACCTGCACGCTGGGGCCGCGCCGCACATGCGACGCATGGTGATCACGTTCATCGATCGCGACCACTTCAGGGAGAGGTGGACCAAGACGGAGAAGGGGGTGGACACGGTGTTCGACCTCCGGTTCGCCAGGCGACCGACACCCTGAGCTGCGGTTGCCTCTACTTGATCGGGTTGCGGTCGTCGCCTTTGCTCTGCCGGGCGCCGCTGCCGGTCCGTGCCACGGCGATGCGTGCCGCCCGGATCAGGAAGAGGCTGGCGAGCACGCCCGCGGTCAGCCGCCAGATCGCCGGCACGTCATCGAAGGCCGGCACCGCGAACAGGACCGCCCAGATCAGCGCGCTGCCGGCGACGAGAATAGCCGCTGCCGCGAGCAAGCCTGCGCGCCCGCTGCCGCTGCGGCCGACGGGCTCGACGGGCGACTGCGCCGTCGCGGGCGTGGTCGGCGCGGGCGGCTGCGGCAGGGGTCCCGGAGCCGCTACCTTCGGCCGCTTTGAGTCAGCCACGCGCAGGTAGCGCACCAGACGGAAAATCGTCCAGCCGATCAGCAGTACGAGGAAGACGAGTCGCTGTGTGCGTTGCACGTGGCCTCCGCTCCGCTCTCAGAGATCCCCGAACTGCCGTTGCAGCAGCGCGAGCGCCGCAATCGCCGCGGTCTCGGTTCGCAGCACCCGCGGCCCCACGTGCAGCGCCGTGAAGCCCGTCGCGATCGCCGACTTCTCCTCCTCCTCCGTGAGCCCGCCCTCCGGTCCGACCAACACGGTAACGCCGGCAGTCGGGTGCGGCACGTCCTTCAGGGTCGCGGTGCCGGCGGGGGAGAGCAGCAGACGCGTGTCGGCGGTGCCTGCGCTACTGCCCTTGAGCAATTCCCCGAGCGGCACCGGCGCCGCGACCGACGGCAGGCGGTTGCGCCCGCACTGCTCGCAGGCAGCAACCACGATGGCGCGCCAGTGATTCACCTTGCGGTCGGACTGCTGCGCGGTGAGGCGCACGACGCTGCGCTCGGTCAGCACCGGCACGAGGTGTGACACGCCGAGCTCGGTCGCCTTCTGCACCACGAGATCCATGCGCTCGCCGCGCGAGACGCCCTGCGCCAGCGTGAGGGGCAGGGGCGACTCGCGCTCGGTGTCGGCACGCGCGCCGAGCGCGACCAGCACTTCGCCCCCGTGAGCCCTCTCGATATAGGCCTCGTACTCCCCACCGCCGCCGTCGAAGACGATGAGGGCGGCGCCCGCGCGCAGGCGCAGCACCCGGGTAATATGGCTCGCGGCGTTGCCTTGCAGCCGCACGCGCTGGCCGCAGATCAGCGGCCCCGCGACGTGCACGCGTGTCAGGCGCATGTCGCGAGCTCCACGCCCTCGCGCGCCACGTCCACCATGAGATCGATTTCCGCCCGGGTGATCACGTAAGGCGGCATGAAATAGACGACATTGCCCACGGGACGCAGCAGCACGCCGCGCTCGAGCGCGTGGCTGTAGACGGTCAGGCCGCGGCGCTCCTGCCAGGGATAGGGCGCGCGGCTCGCCTTGTCGCGCACCATTTCGATCGCGACGATCATGCCGCGCTGGCGCACCTCGGCGACGTGCGGGTGGTCCTCGAGCTCGCGCGCGCGGGCGCCCAGGTGCGCCGCGAGCGCGCGGTTGCGCTCGAGCGTGCCGTCCTCACGGAAGATCGCCAGGCTGGCGCGGGCGGCGGCGCAGGCGAGTGGGTTGCCGGTGAAGCTGTGCGAATGGAGGAAGGCGTTGAGCTTCACGTACTCATCGTAGAACGCCGCATAGATCGGCTCGGTCGTCATCACCGTCGACAGCGGCAGGTAGCCGCCGGTCAGCCCCTTGGAGAGACACATGAAGTCGGGGCTGATGCCCGCCTGCTCGCAGGCGAAGAACGTCCCGGTGCGCCCGAATCCCACCGCGATCTCGTCGGCGATCAGGTGCACCGCGTGCCGGTCGCAGGCGGCGCGCAGCAGCGAGAGGTACACAGGGTCGTACATGCGCATGCCGCCCGCGCATTGCACCAGCGGCTCGACGATCACCGCGGCCGCCTCGTGGGCGTGACGCTCGAGGGCCGCCTCCATGTGCGCGAACTGCGCGCGCGAATGCTCGGCCCAGCTCGCGCCCGCCGCGCGCCCGTAACAGTCGGGCGAGGGCACCGTGATCACGTCCATGAGGAGCGGACGATAGATCTCCCTGTAGAGCTCGACGTCGCCGACCGCGAGCGCCCCCAGGGTCTCGCCGTGGTAGCTGTTGGAGAGTGTGATGAAGCGGCGCTTGCCCGGGCGGCCGACGTTGCGCCAGTAGTGAAAGCTCATCTTCACCGCCACTTCGACCGCCGAGGAGCCGTTGTCGGCGTAGAAGCAGCGCCCCAGCCCGGGAGGCGCGAGCGCGGCCAGCTCCTCGGAGAGCGCGATTACCGGCTCGTGGGTGAAGCCCGCGAGTATGACCTGCTCGAGCTGCTCGAGCTGGGCGCGCACCGCGGCATTGATGCGCGGGTTCGCGTGGCCGAAGAGATTCACCCACCAGGAGCTCACCGCATCGAGATAACGCCGGCCGTCGTAGTCCTCGAGCCAGGCGCCACTGCCGCGGCGGATGGGGATCGGCGGCAGCTGCTCGTGATCCTTCATCTGCGTGCACGGATGCCAGACGTGCGCGAGGTCGCGCGTCACGAA
>DASXKA010000264.1:0-19095 GCA_036497085.1 Steroidobacteraceae bacterium
CCGAGCAGCCCGACGCAGATCACGATGAGCGACACCATGACCTCGATGAGGCTGAAGCCGCGCGCGCGGGCGCTTGCGCCGAGCGGTCTCATGAGCAGGTCCCCGAAAGATTGTTGGAGGGCGTCTCCGTGGTGAGCGTGCCGACCGGCGTGATCCACAGGCAGCGCGTCCAGGCCGCATTCGACGTCGAGTCGCGCAGCGTGATGATCGTGTTGGGAAAGCCCGCCGCCGTGGTCGCGAAGCCTTCACGGTTGTAGGTAATCGCGGTAAGGCCTCCGCTGGCGTTGAAGGTGTCAGGCGTCGCGCCCGTGAAGGCGGCTTGCATGCGCAGCACGACCTCGCCGGCATCGACCGTCTGGTTGCCGTTCGGATCCGAGAAAACGATCCAGCCGCCCGCCCAGGTGCCACCGCCGGTGCAGGCGGTACCGTTGGTCGAGACGCAGGCGGTGACGGGCAGGCCCTGGCGGATCGCCTCGGCGCGCGCGTACTGCAGGTCTCCCAGCAGGCCGTTCACCTCCGCCGACATGCGGTAGGCGTTCGTGATGTAGCGGAAGGAGGGGATACCGAGGCTCAGCAGAAGGGCGACGATCGCCACGACCACCATTAGCTCGGTAACGGTGAAGC
Organism: Steroidobacteraceae bacterium; assembly: GCA_036497085.1. Lineage (GTDB taxonomy): Bacteria > Pseudomonadota > Gammaproteobacteria > Steroidobacterales > Steroidobacteraceae > 13-2-20CM-66-19. Next base: position 625 of record DASXKA010000264.1, read on the forward strand.
CCCCTTGCCGCCTCATGGGGTGGCAATTTAGACGAGATGAGGGACCGGGAAAGGACTATCTCGCCACCTGAGGCCAGCGATCCGACGGACGGTTGCGCGCGGCCTACCGGCGGTCAGTTTGGACATAAGACCCTCTGCACTGGCAGGCCGAGCTGGGCGTTAGCCGCGCTCGCGGTCGCGGTCACTTGATGCAGTCCACAGAACTTCCGGCAGACGATCCAGGCGGATCATTATTGATATAGAGAGCGCTCACAGAACGCCGCGGTCGCCGTGGTGCATTGCATGAAACTGCGACTGGCCGCCCGTCTCTGACAGGCGAGGCCGCTAACAATTCCTACCCATGAACTGCCCGAAATGCGGACACGAGCAACAGGACACGGTCGAGTGCGGGTCGTGCGGAATTTACTTTACAAAATTCCGCCGCCGCTCCGGCGCGCATGCCCGCCGCCGCGCCGAGCCGAGCGCCTCCGGGCACACGAGCCGGTTCAGCTGGGGTGCACTCGCGCTCACTGCGGTCGCCAGCGCGACGGTAAGCGGGCACTTTGCCCGCGGCCAGTCGCCAGCCCGCGTTCCAGCGCCGCAATCGGAAACCGCGGCGGCGCTCGACCTCGCGTCGGCGGTACCCGTGTCGTTCGCTCCGCCGGCAACGGCGGCTTCGCCGCAGGCGCTGCAAGGGCTCGCGTTGCACGTGGCAAAGGCCGCGCCTGCGCGCAACCCGATCGAGAGCGCGCGCAACGCCACGGTTTTCATCGAGACCCGCTTCGGTTTCGGGTCGGGCTTCGTCATCGATGCGGCCTGTCACGTCATTACCAGCCGGCACGTGGTCGATAGCCGAGCCTCCGGCGTCGCAGGTGCCGCAGTTGCGCCCGCCGGTCTCCGCACCTCCATGGCCGCCATCGACGAGCAGCAGCTGCGCACGCGCATCGAGCAACAGGTTCAACTGCGCGAGTCCCTGTCCGGGCAGCCCGGGACGAATCTGCAGATCCTCGAGCTCGACGAGCGCATCCAAACTCTACGGGGCCAGCTTACCGACTTGTCGCCGCACGGCGCAGGGCGCGGAGCCGAGGCCGCTCGCCCGGGGGAATCGGCCGACTCCGACGGCTTCACCGCGAAACTCATCGACGGAACCGAGTTCCATTCACTGCATGCACAAGTCTCCGACCGGGTCGACCTGGCGATGTTTCAGCTGCCTGCGGAGAGCTGCCCGCACCTGACGGCGGCGGATTCGGCACGACTCGCCCAGGGAGAGCGCCTCTACAGCATCGGCAATCCCTCCGGCCTGCAGTACTCGGTTACCTCCGGGGTCTTCTCTGGGGAGCGCGGCAGCGGCGATCAGAGATTTCTCCAGACCGACACGCCCATCAACCCGGGCAATAGCGGCGGGCCGCTGGTCACGGAAAGCGGCCATGTGGTGGGCGTCAACACCAAAGTGCTGAGCGGCACACAGGGCATCGGCTTTGCCATTCCGATCGAGGCGGTATACCGCGAGTTCGCAGGATTGCGCTGAAGAGTTTCGATGCCCATACGCGCGAGTCTCGACTCTCGTTAGTCGCGCGGTGACGGCCTGGCCCTCGCGGCTGTCGTGCGGGCCCGGCTCACGACGGCCGTACAATCAGGCACATGAGGCGTCGTCAGTCGAACGCAGCGTGCGGGTGTTGCCTGGCTCTCCTGTGGAGCCCGGTGGTTCCGGCCGGGAATGCCCCGCTCGCGAGCGCCATTGCTGCGGTCGAGGCCACAATCCGCGAGAGCGGCGCCGACGTCGCCGTCGCCCTCACGACGCTCGATGGCCACGCGAGTTGGTTCACGCGTGCCGATGAGCCGTTTCATGCCGCCAGCACCATGAAGGTGCCGGTGCTGATCGAGCTATACAACCAGGCACATCAGGGCAAGCTGCGGCTCGACGACACCCTGGTAGTAAGGAACGAATTCCGGAGTCTCGCCGACGGCTCTCCCTATACCCTCGATCCGGCCGACGACTCCGAGACGGACCTGTATCGCGCAGCCGCGAGCACGCGCACCCTGGCCGAGCTCTGCGAGCTCATGATCACCGTGAGCAGCAACCTCGCGACCAATCTGCTCATCGAGCGGCTCGGTGTCGACAACATCCAGCACGGCGTTCACGCCCTCGGGGCCGACGGGATGAAGGTGCTGCGCGGGGTCGAGGACTCGAAGGCCTTTCAGCAGGGACTCAACAATACGACCACGGCGCGCGCGCTGGCGCAGCTCATGTCGGCGATCGCCCGCGGCGAGGCGGTAGATCCGGCATCCTCGCGCGCGATGAGCGCGATTCTCGAGCGGCAGACGTTCAATGAGGGAATCCCCGTAGGGGTGCCTCCCGGCACGCGCGTGGCGCACAAGACGGGCGAGATCACCAGATTCCAGCACGACGCGGCGATCGTGTATGCGCCGCGGCCCTTCGTGCTGGTGATTCTCACGCGCGGGATCGAAGACCCGAAGAAGGGCTCCGGGCTAATCGCAACGATCACGCGGGACCTGTATCCCGCCACTCAATAGAGATACGCGGCGCGCGGGGGAGCGTGGGTCGGTATTGACGAAGCTGCCGAGCCCGGCGCACCCTCGGCAGACTCTCCGGGGGGCCGACATGAGAAGAAGAACCTTCTGTGCAGCGAGCCTCGCTGCGCTGACCGCCGCATCATTTCCGTACCGCCGTCTGTTAGCCGCCGCCGCAGCCGATACGCCGGCGGTCGGTCTCGACGGACGACAGCTGACTCTCAAGGCCGTCGATATCGACGAGCTGCGTGCGGGCCTGCGAGGCGAGCTGATCACCGCCGGCCAATCCGAGTACGAGACCGCGAGGCGCTTGTGGAACCCGGCGTTTGACAAGAAACCGGCACTCATCGTCCGCTGCGTGGGAGCGGCGGACGTTCGGCGTGCCGTCAATTTCGCGGCCGCCCACGGACTGTTGACGGCCGTGCGCGGCGGCGGCCACAGCGTATCGGGGCAGTCCGGGTGCGATGGTGGCATCGTGATCGATCTCTCACCCATGCGTGCCGTGGAAGTCGATCCTCTCGCTCGACGCGCGCGCGTGGAGGGTGGCGCGCTGCTCGGTCAGCTGGACCGTGAATCGCTGGCGTTCGGGCTCGCGACCCCCGTCGGCACGGTTGCAGACACCGGAGTCGCGGGGCTGACGCTCGGCGGCGGGGTAGGGCGCATCGCCCGGCGCTTCGGCCTCAGCTGCGACAACCTGATGGCGGCGGAGGTGGTGACGGCGGACGGCCGCTGGCTGCGGGCCAGCAGCTCCGAGAACGCGGACCTCCTCTGGGGACTGCGTGGCGGCGGCGGCAACTTCGGCGTCGTCACCACCTTTACCTTCAAGCTGCACGAGGTGATGCCGCAGATGTACGGCGGCACGATCGTCTTTCCCACGGACGGGGCGCGGCAGCTGCTGCGCAGCTTTGCGGATTTCAACGCGGCCGCGCCGGACGAGCTATACATAGACACGGTGCTCGGCACCGGACCGACAGCGAGCGCAAGGTTCGTCGCATTCAGCGTCTGTTACTGCGGGCCGGTCGGCGACGCAGATCGGCTGGTCGGAGAACCGTTGCGCAAGCTCGGCAAGCCGATGAAGGATGAGCTGAAGCCGTCGCTCTATACGGAGCTGCAGGGCAGCGGCGACCTCCGCGGCGTCAGCCCGCTCGGCGGCTATGGAAAGGGCGGGCTCGTCGACGGCATTACACCCACGCTCATCGACACCCTGGTCGGATTCGTCGAGGGCGCCCCGTTCGACAATTTGCTGATGTGGCTGCAGCAGCAGGGCGGCGCCATCGCTCGCGTGCGGCCGCAGGACACCGCGTTCTTCAATCGTAGCGCGAGTCACAACGTGGGCGTGTTCGAGGCGTGGACCATGCCCGCTCAGGACACTGCTGCCCGGACCGAATGGGTGCGGAGCGCCTGGGCGAAAATCGAGCCACAGACCCACGGGCAGTACGCCAATCTGGCCGCTACCGACGATCGCGAGGCCCGCGTGCACGCCGCTTACGGCGATAACTATCCGCGACTTGCGGCGCTCAAGAAGCGTTACGACCCGAATAACCTGTTCCGGCTAAACGCCAACATCAAACCAGCTTGAGCTCACTCACTCGCGAGGGGTGGCGTGCCTTCTCGGATGTGGAATCGAGATAAGCTCTCTAATTAATTGATATGTATGGACTCGATGAGTCACCGAAGCCGTGAACTTTTATAAGCCAGTCCGCGTCTGATGAGCGCGGCAAACGGGAGGCTTCGTCATGCGACCGACCTTGCTGATCCTGGCACTGGCCGGCGGCTGCGCCGCGGTGCTCGCCGATGACGCGCAGCTCACAACCCCATCGAGGCAGACGGTGTACCTCGAGGGGTCGTCCGACCTGGCGAGGCTGAGGGAAGTGAATCCTGCCCACTATGCGCGCGCGCAGCGCGTCCTGGCCGCCGCCAACCAGCTGTGCCGGCCCGGCCCTGGGAAGCTGCAAGAGGTCGTCGGCGCACAGGATTTGAAGTGCGCCGACTCCCTCTTGAGAACCAGCTACCCGCCGAAATGGGAGATCACCTTCAGGCTGGACGACACCCGCTACGTCGCGCTCGTCGTGATCACCGACGACCCGCCGCGACTGACCCCCGCGCGTTAGGCGAGACGAAACATCAGCAAATCGCCGCGCTCAGCGCGGGGATCTAATTCAGGTATAGAGGGGTCACGCAAAACGGCGCGCGGCGGCGCGCGACAACGACGACCCCCAAAACTGAGGGGCTCGCACGTGCCTCCAATCACGCGCCATCTGAAGCGCGCGGTAAACCAACAACAAGCGCGAGAGGATCAAGACTAGGCCAGGGGCCGATCGGGAGCACCTTAGGGTTCCTTCGCATAATGTATATTATGTTAAATTATATACATTCCGGCAGTGCCGGACAGAGACCTGGGCGGACCGGTCGGGGTCTGGATGATCAGCCGCTCTCCTCGGTCGCGAAAAAGCTCTGAAATCCCGAATGGCGTCGGCGTGCAGCAACCAGAAGCGCGACGGCGTTCACGCAAGAAACGCCTGCGAGGTGCGACTCAGTTCGCTGTGTGAAGGCACCCGGCGTGATGGAATTCCGCGTGTTTTTGTCAACTCGCTGCGACCCGGAGTGGCCTTGCCGACCGTTTATAGCGTTCGTATGCGCACCGTACATCGCCAGCAGATAACTAGTTGCCGGAGTGGGCGCGCTTGAGCACCAAGGCCGCGGGCAGCTCCAACGCTGACGCCGAGGACCTCGGCGCCACAGGCCTTTTCCGGGTGCCGAAGGCGGAGGCTCGACCCGGCGTCGAGACACTGTTTCGTAATACCGTCGAGTCCGCTCCCATCGGCATCGCCTTCGCGAACCGCGACGGCGGCTTTCGCCACGCTAATCTCGCCTTCTGCGTCATGCTCGGTTACACGACCGAGCAACTGCGCGCGGAGTCGATCGAGAGCCTGACCCACGCCGACGACCTCGAGTCAACCAAGGCGGACCTCGGGCGGCTGTGGCGCCGCGAGATCACCCATCTCGATGTCGAGAAGCGTTACATCCGCAAGAACGGCGGCCCGCTATGGGTGCGGGTGACGACCTCGCTCGTCGGACTCGGAGGCAGCGAAGTTGAATGCTCCGTTGAGTTCCTGCGCGACATCTCGGCGCGCAAGGAGATGGCCGCGGCGCTCCTGCAGAATCAGACCTTGCTCGCTACGGTGGTGGGCGACCTGCCGATCGGCTTGCTCTCATGCGACGTCCGCGGTCAGCTGACCCATTACAACCGCGCGGCGGCGGAGCTGTGCGGGATACCCGCTCAAGCCGACGCGGCTGCCGTGCGCAACCCCTACCCTGTCACTTCCCAGGTGTTTCTCGCCGATGGCAAGACGCCGGTGCCTCGCGAGGAGCGGCCGCTGGCGCGCGCGCTGCGCGGCGAACCCAGCAAGGAGGTCGAGTACGTCGTCGTGCGCCCGGACGGCAAAGTGCGCATCGTGCTGACCAGCTCGCAGCGCCTCGTGGGTCCGGAAGGCCAGCCGCTCGGCGCCCTGGCCGTCGAGCAGGACATCACCGCGCGCCGCGAAGCCGAGGACGAGCTCGAGCGCGTTCATAAGCAGCTGCTCACCGCCTCGCGGCAGGCGGGCATGGCCGAGGTGGCCACCAACGTGCTGCACAACGTCGGCAATGTGCTCAACAGCGTCAACGTCTCGGCCAGCATGGTCTCCGAGGGCATCAAGCGCTCGAAGTGCACGGGGCTTGGGCGGGTGGCGATGCTGCTCACTCAACACGCCGCCGACCTGCCGGCCTTCCTGAGCAGCCCGCAGGGCAAGCACCTGCCGGGGTACCTCACCGAGCTCGCGAACGAGCTGCTCGCCGAGCGCGATGCGGCGGTCGCGGAGCTCAACTCGCTGCGCGGCAATGTCGAGCACATCAAGGAAATCGTGGCGATGCAGCAGGGCTATGCGCGGCTCGGCGGCATCGTCGACACCGTGGACGTGCGCGTCCTGGTCGATGACAGCCTGCGCATGAATGAGGGCGCCTTCAACCGCCACGGCGTGACCATCGTGCGCGACTTCGAGGACGTCCCGACGGTGCGGGTCGACAAGCACAAGGTACTGCAGATCCTCGTCAACGTGATCCGCAACGCCAAGTACGCCTGCTCCGAGGCCAAGGGCGTCGGCGAGCGGCGGGTCACCGTACGGGTGCGTCCGTCGAGCTCCGCGGTGCTGATCTCGGTCATCGACACCGGAGTTGGAATCGCGCGCGAAAACCTTGACCGGATTTTCAGCTACGGCTTCACGACCCGCGCCGAGGGTCATGGCTTCGGCCTGCACTCGGCCGCCCTCGCCGCCCGCGAGCTAGGCGGCACGCTGTGCGCCGAGAGTCCGGGCCCCGGCATGGGCGCCACCTTCACGCTGACGCTGCCCCTCGCCTCGCCGGAGCCGCCCCATGAGCGGTGAGTCGGATCTCACCCACCGTATCCTGGTGATCGACGACAACCCGTCGATCCATGACGATTACCGCAAGATTCTCGCCGGCAATGCGGCGGGCAAGATCTCGGCCGCCGAGGCGGCACTGTTCGGCGAGCAGCCAAAAGCCGTCGAGCGCCCGACCTTCGATGTCGACTCCGCCATGCAGGGGCGCGACGGCGTCGAGCGGGCGCGCGCGGCTCTCACCGAGGGCCGCCCCTACTCGGTCGCCTTCGTCGACATGCGCATGCCCCCCGGGTGGGACGGCGTCGAGACCATCGAGCAACTGTGGGCCGTCGATCCGGAGGTCCAGGTCGTGGTGTGCTCGGCCTACACCGATTACGACTGGCTCGAGCTCCTCACGAGGCTCGGGCACTCCGACAAGCTGATCGTCGTCAAGAAGCCCTTCGAGCCGATCGAGATCCTGCAGTGCGCGAGCGCGCTCAGCCGCAAATGGGCTAACGCGCGCGCCCTGAAGCAACACGTCGAGAGCCTCGAGCGGGTGGTCACCGACCGCACGCGCGGCCTCGAGGCGGCCAACCGCAAGCTGCACCACCTCGCCTCACACGACTCGCTCACCGGGCTCCCGAATCGGATGCTGCTCGATGACCGCATCACGCAGACCATCGCCCAGGCCGACCGCCAGTCGCACGAGTTCGCGGTCCTCGTGATCGACCTCGACCGGTTCAAGATCGTCAATGACTCGCTCGGCCATCGCGCCGGGGACGAGCTGCTGCGCGAGGTCGCGCAGCGCCTGAAGAGCGCGGTGCGCACCGTCGACACCACCGCCCGCCTCGGCGGCGACGAGTTCGTGATCCTGCTGGGTGCGCCGATCACCGAGGCGGAGGCATTCGAGGTCGCGCACCGCGTGATCGAGCTCATGGAGCCGTCGATGCGGCTGCTCGGCATCGACGTGCACACCTCGCCGAGCATCGGCATGGCCTTCTACCCGCACGACGGCCGTACCGCCGACACGCTCCTGGCACGCGCGGATGCGGCGATGTACACGGCCAAGGAGCGCGGCCGCAACAACGTACAGCGCTACGCCGCGGGCATGAGCGCCGGCACGCAGGACCGCGTCAGGCTCGAGAGCGAGCTGCACGAGGCGCTGCACGGCGGCCAGTTCGAGCTGCACTACCAGCCCAAGGTCGACACCTCCACCGGCCGCATCAACAGCGCCGAAGCGCTCATCCGCTGGCGCCATCCCGAGCGCGGGCTGCTGCTGCCCGCGGACTTCATCGGGATAGCCGATGAGTGCGGGCTGCTCGATGACATCGGCGAGTGGGTGTTGCACGAGGCGTGCCGTCAGGCGAAGGCCTGGCAGGACGCCGGTCTGCCGCGCCTGCGCGTCGCGGTGAATCTCGCGCCCTCGCAGTTCCGTCTCACCAATCTGGTGGACCAGATCCGCCGCGCCATCGATGCGGTTCAGCTCGACCCGCAGCTGCTCGAGGTCGAGCTCACCGAGAGCGCGGTCATGAGCGATGCCGAGGAATCGATCCTCATCCTCGAGGCGGTCAGCAGCATGGGAGTGCTGGTGTCGGTCGACGACTTCGGTACCGGCTACTCCAGCATGAGCTACCTGCGCCGCTTCCCGATCGACAAGCTGAAGATCGACCGCTGCTTCGTCGAGGAGATGACGCGGCGCTCCGAGGACGCCTCGATCGTACGCGCCATCATCTCCCTCGCGCACAGCCTGCATCTCAAGGTGATCGCCGAGGGCGTCGAGACGCCCGAGCAGCTCGCGCTGCTCTCGGACCTTGGTTGCGATCAGTACCAGGGCTTCTACTTCAGCCCCGCGCTCGCCGCTGACAAGTTCATGGCCCTGGTGCGGCAGTCGCAGGCCAATCGCCCGGGCGAAGAAGACGAGACCGAGCGCACACAGAGCAAGCTCGCGGCACTCGGCCGCGCCCGCGCCTGAGACCCGCGCCGGCCTGATCACCCTCCCGCGGGCCTTTAACGCCCGTTTAGCCGGCCCCGCCGGCCTCCGGGACCCCCCTAAGTTTCTTTCCGGCAGCGACGTATGGAATACTGCGTGCGCTTACGGTGTGTGGTTCGGGTCTGAATAACCATAACTCGACGCTCGAAGTCTCCATAACCAACACAGGAGCAGCCCCGTGGCCGCGACCAACCTTTCCCATCTGCCAGCTGAATCCGGGGTCGACAAGGCGCATCGGCGCGTCATTTTTGCCTCGAGTCTCGGCACGGTATTCGAGTGGTACGACTTCTACCTTTACGGCTCGCTTGCCGCGATCATGTCCAAGCAGTTCTTCTCGGGCGTGAACGAGACGACCGGCTTCATTTTTGCGCTGCTGGCCTTCGCGGCGGGCTTCTTCGTGCGGCCCTTCGGCGCGCTGGTGTTCGGGCGCCTCGGCGACCTCGTCGGGCGCAAATACACCTTTCTGATCACGATCGTGATCATGGGCATGGGGACGTTCCTGATCGGGCTGCTGCCGAGTTACGCATCGGCCGGGCTGCTCGCGCCGGTGCTGCTCATCGCGCTGCGCCTGCTGCAGGGGCTGGCCTTAGGTGGTGAGTACGGGGGAGCTGCGACTTATGTGGCCGAGCACGCCCCCTTCGGCAGGCGCGGGCTCTATACGAGCTGGATCCAGACCACCGCAACGCTCGGGCTGTTCCTGAGTCTGCTGGTGATCCTCTTTACCCGCAGCCTGCTCGGCGACGCCTTCGACGCCTGGGGATGGCGCATCCCGTTCCTCGCCTCGGCGGTGCTGCTGGTGGTCTCGGTCTACATCCGCCTGCAGCTGAGCGAGTCTCCGGTGTTTCTCGAGATGAAGCAGCAAGCCACGCTGTCCAAGGCGCCGCTCACGGAGTCTTTCGCCCGCGCGGGCAACCTGCGGCTCGTGATCCTGGCGCTCCTCGGGGCGACCGCGGGTCAGGCGGTCGTCTGGTACGGCGGGCAGTTCTACGCGCTCTTCTTCCTGCAGCAGGTCCTCAAGGTCGACGTCAAGACCGCGAACTATCTGATTGCCGCGGCGCTGCTGATCGGCACGCCGTGCTTCATTCTGTTCGGCTGGCTTTCCGATCGCATCGGCCGCAAGAACATCGTTCTGGCGGGCTGTCTGCTCGCGGCCCTCACCTACGTGCCGATCTTCGAGGGCATCACCCACTTCGCCAACCCTGCGATCGAGAGCGCGGTCGCAGCCTCGCCGGTGACGGTGGTGGCCGACCCCAACGCGTGCACCTTCCAGTTCGACCCGGTGGGCAAGAAGACCTTCCTGCAGTCCTGCGACGTCGCCAAGACGGCCCTCGCCAAGGCGGGCGTGCCCTACTCCAACGAGGCAGCTCCTGCGGGCAGCCTCGCCAGGGTACGTGTCGGCACGGGCGAGATTACCTCCATCGAGGGCACGGGCATGCCGGCGGCGGCCTTCAAGGAGGCCAGCGGCGCCTTCAACAAGGCTCTGGGCGCGAAGCTCAAAGAAGCCGGCTACCCCGCCAAGGCCGACCCCGCGCAGATCAACTATCCGATGGTGCTGCTGCTGCTGGTGATCCTGGTGGTGTACGTGACGATGGTCTACGGACCGATCGCCGCATGGCTGGTCGAGCTGTTCCCCGCGAAGATCCGCTACACCTCGATGTCGCTCCCCTATCACATCGGCAACGGCTGGTTCGGCGGCTTCCTGCCGGCGATCTCGTTCGCGCTGGTGGCGCTCACGGGCAACATGTACTACGGCCTGCGCTACCCGATCATCGTCTCGCTCATGACGGTGGTGATCGGCTTCCTGTTCCTGCCGGAGACCAAGGACCGGCACGTCAAGTAAGCCGACAGACCTGGCCCGGGGAGGTAGGTGCGATGAACAACGAGACCGAGAAGCGCGCGCGCGGCGAGCGCAGCACCTGGAGCTGGTGGTACCTGCTGTTTGTCATCCAGTTCATCGCAGTGCTGTGGCCGCCCTTCTACAACAAGGCCGAGCCCGCCCTGCTCGGCATGCCGTTTTTCTACTGGTACCAGCTCGCGTGCGTCATCCTTGCCGCGGTGATGACGGCCATCATCTACGTGATCACCGAAAAGTAGCGCCGCCGCGAGCGGGCCTGCCCGCCAGGAAGACAACTCAAGAGGGTGTCAGATGCACGACGTAAACTGGGTGGCACTCAGCGTTTTCGTGGTGCTGTTCGGATTCATTACCTGGCTCGGCTTTGCCGCCGCGCGCTGGCGCAAGGGCGATCTCGACCAGCTGCAAGAATGGGGACTCGCCGGGCGGCGCTTCGGCACCGTGGTCACCTGGTTTCTGGTAGGCGGCGATCTCTACACCGCCTACACCTTCATCGCGGTGCCGGCGCTCGCCTTCGGCGCAGGCGCCGTGGCCTTCTTCGCGGTGCCCTACACCATCGTGGTCTACCCGCTGCTCTTCCTGGTGTTTCCGCGCCTCTGGCACGTCTGCCATAAGCACGGCTACATCACCGCCGGGGACTTTGTGCGCGGCCGCTACGGCAACCGCTGGCTGGCCCTGGCGATCACCGTCACCGGAATCGTGGCGACCATGCCCTACATCGCGCTGCAGTTGCTCGGACTGCAGGTCGTGGTCGGCGGGCTCGGCCTCTCCGGCACCGGCTTCTGGGCCGACCTGCCGCTCATCATGGCGTTCCTGATACTCGCGGCGTTCACGTATTCGAGCGGCCTGCGCGCGCCGGCCTCGATCGCCATTGTCAAGGACGTCCTCATCTACATCACCGCGTTTGCGGCGGTGATCGTCATTCCCATGCAGCTCGGTGGCTTCGGCAAGATCTTCGCGGCCGTTCCGCACGAGAAGCTGCTGCTGGCGGTGCCGGGGGCCAACACCAGCGGGGCCTATGGCGCCTACGCGACGCTGGCACTCGGCTCGGCGCTCGCCCTGTTGCTCTATCCGCACTCGTTCACGGCGATCCTGAGCGCGAGCAGCGGCCGTGCCATCCGCCGCAACGCGGCGCTGCTGCCGGGCTACTCGTTCATGCTGGGACTGCTGGCACTGGTCGGCTTCTTCGCTCTCGGCGCGGGCGTCGCCAAGCTCCCGGAATTCGCCGCCGGCTTCAAGCAGTTCGGCAACAACTTTGCCGTGCCGGCGCTGTTCCTGCACAGCTTCCCGGACTGGTTCGTCGGCGTCGCCTTCGCCGCGATCGGCATCGGCGCTCTGGTGCCCGCGGCCATCATGTCGATCGCCGCTGCCAACCTCTATACCCGCAACATTCACTGCGAGTTCATCAATCGCAATCCGACGCCGAAGCAGGAAGCCCAGCTCGCCAAGTGGGTATCGCTGATCGTCAAGGCCGGGGCGCTGGTCTTCATTGTGTTCGTGCCGCTGAAATTCGCCATCTACCTGCAGCTGCTCGGCGGCATATGGATCATCCAGACGCTGCCGGCGCTGGTGATCGGTGCCTATACGCGCTGGTTCAACCCCTGGGCACTGCTCGTCGGCTGGGCGGTCGGCACCTACGCGGGCACCGCCATGGCCATCTCCCAGGACCTCAAGCCCGCCTACCCGCTCAAGCTCGGCGACTGGAATCTCCCGGGGTACACCGCGTTCTACACGCTCATCCTCAATCTTGTGATCGCGGTCGTTCTCACACTGGTGCTCAACGCGCTGAGCGCCCGCAAGCCGGTGGCGGACGAGACGGTAGCCGCCGACTACCACGCCTGAGCCTCGAGCTGGCGCCGCGTACGGGCGCGCCCGCGCACAGTCCGGGCGCACGCGCGGTACGCTGTGCATGGCGCCGCGCGCGCGCGCCAGATATTGCTCACAGCCCGAAGCCAAACCCCGTGGAGCATCTGCATGAGCGACAGGTCCACCCGCGAGCTGCTCGAGAGCACGGCGCGGCTCGCCGCCGACTACCGCGAGTCCCTCGACGAGCGACCTGTGCGCGCGCTCATGAGCGCGGCCGACCTGCAGCGCGCGCTCGCGGTGCCCCTGAGCGATGAGGGCGAGAGTCCCGCGGAGGTGATCGCGGCACTGGCCCGGATCGGGGCTCAGGGCAGCGTCGCGAGCGCCGGGCCGCGCTACTTCGGCTTCGTCATCGGGGGCAGCACGCCCGCGGCGCTCGCCGCGGACTGGTTGGTGTCGGCCTGGGATCAGAATGGTGGTCTCGAGGCGACCTCGCCGCTCGTGTCCGCCGTCGAGGAGGTCACCGCCGGTTGGTTGCGCGAGCTCGCGGGACTGCCGGCCTCGATGACGGTCGGCTTCGTCACGGGCTGCCAGATGGCGAGCTTCACGGGCCTCGCGGCCGCGCGCCACCGGGTGCTGCGCGATGCGCAGTGGGATGTCGAAGCCCAGGGCCTCTTCGGCGCGCCACCGATCGAGGTGTTGGTCGGAGATGAGGCCCACTACACGGTCTTCCTCGCGCTGCGGCTCGTCGGGCTCGGTGGCAGCCGGCTGCGGCGGGTGCCGGTGGACCGTCAGGGTCGCATGCGCCCCGATGCGCTCGCCGCCGCGCTTGCCTCGGTCGCCGGACCCTGCATCGTGTGCGCGCAGGCGGGTAACGTGAACGGCGGAGGATTCGATCCACTCGAGGAGATTGCGGGCCTCACGCACCGGCATCGGGGCTGGCTGCACGTCGATGGCGCCTTCGGACTGTGGGCGGCGGCGGCGCCCGGCCGCGCCCACCTGGTACGCGGCCTCGGGCACGCCGACTCGATTGCCACCGACGGCCACAAGTGGCTCAACGTCCCGTACGACTGCGGCATCGTCTTCTGCGCGGACGAGACCGCGCACCGCAGCGCCATGTCGCTGACGGCGCCCGCACAGGCGGCGCCCTATCTCGCGACCAGCACCCGGCTGCGTGACCCGCACGACTTCGTTCCCGAGGAATCGCGCCGCGGGCGCGCCGTTCCGGTGTATGCACTGCTGCGGGCGCTCGGACGCGCAGGGCTCGCCGAGCTCATCGAGCGTAGCTGCCGCCAGGCGCAGCGCTTCGCCGACGGTCTGAGGTCGGCCGGACACGAGGTTCTGAACGAGGTAGTGCTGAATCAGGTGGTGGTCGCCTTCGGCGCTGCGGAGCGTACCCTGCGCGTGGTCGCGGCCGTGCAGGCGGACGGCACCTGCTGGTGCGGCAGTACCGTGTGGCAGGGCCGCGCCGCCATGCGCATCAGCGTAAGCGGCGCCGCGACGACCGATGCCGATGTCGAGAGGAGTCTCGCGGCGATTGTGCGCATCGCGCGCGACGTGGCGTGAGGACCGCGCGATCAAGGAGTTACGGCACCCCGGCGCGTCCCGGCGGGGGCGCCGCGGGCCGCGTGTAGGAACTGTCGGCGGGTGCGGCCCGCGCCCGCCAGCCCGGCGGGACTCTCCGCTCAGGGGGATGGGCCGCCGCGCCGCCGTCAGGTAGTGTGGCGGGCCGATGTGGATCGTCCAACTGGCGCTGCGGCGCCCTTATACCTTCATCGTCTTCGCGATCGTCATCCTGCTGCTCGGGGTGTTCGCGATCCTGCGCACGCCCACCGACATCTTCCCGAACATCAACATCCCGGTGGTCGGCGTGATCTGGCGTTACAGCGGGCTGTCGCCGGACGAGATGGCAACGCGCCTGGTGCTGGGCTCCGAGCGCAACGCGCAGACCACCGTCAACGACGTCGCACACACCGAGTCGCAGTCACTGGCCGGCACGGCCGTGGTCAAGTACTTCTTCCAGCCGCACGCCAAGGAGGAGATGTCGTTTGCGCAGATCACCGGCGTCTCGCAGACGGCACTGCGCCAGGCGCCCCCGGGCACGACTCCGCCGTACATCCTCGCCTACAACGCCTCCTCGGTGCCGATCCTGCAGCTCGCCCTCTCGAGCCCGAGCCTCTCGGAGGCCGAGCTCTTCGATCTCGGCAACAACATCATCCGCACCGGGCTCGCGACGGTGTACGGCGCCTCGATGCCCTACCCCTACGGCGGGCTGCAGCGGCAGGTGCAGGTGGATCTCGACCCGGATGCGCTGCGCGCCCAGGGGCTCTCGGGCAACGACGTCACCAGCGCGATCGGCACTCAGAACCTGATCCTGCCCGCCGGCACGGAGAAGATCGGCGACCGCGAGTATTTCGTGACGGTGAACGCCAGCCCCCACACCATCGACGAGCTCAACAACCTGCCGGTGACCACGCGCAACGGCAGCGTGATCTACGTGCGCGACGTCGCGCAGGTGCGCGATGGTTACCCTCCACAGACCAACATCGTCCGGCGCGACGGCCATCGAGGCGTGCTGATGAGCGTGCTGAAGACCGGCGCCGCCTCGACGCTCGACATCATCCGCAGCATCAAGCAGCGCCTGCCCGGCATCCGCGCGGCCCTGCCTCCCGACTTCCACATCGACCTGGTGGGCGACCAGTCGCTGTTCGTGCGCGCGGCAATCGAGGGCGTGGTGCGCGAGGCGGTGATCGCCGCGGCGCTCACCGCGCTCATGATCCTCCTGTTCCTCGGCAGCTGGCGCAGCACGCTGATGATCGCCATTTCGATTCCGCTGTCGATCCTCGCCTCGATCGTCTCCCTGTCGGCGCTCGGCGAGACCATCAACATCATGACCCTCGGGGGGCTCGCCCTCGCGGTGGGTATCCTGGTGGACGATGCGACCGTCACCATCGAGAACATCAACTGGCACCTGGAGCAGGGCATGGATGTGGAGGGCGCCATTCTGACCGGTGCCCACGAGATCGCCCTGCCCGCGCTGGTCTCGACGCTCGCAATCTGCATCGTGTTCGTGCCGATGTTCATGCTGGTCGGAATAGCGCGGTTCCTGTTCATTCCCCTGGCACAGGCGGTGGTGTTCGCGATGCTGGCCTCTTACCTGCTGTCGCGAACCCTCGTGCCGACGCTGGCAAAGTACTGGCTGCAGTCGCACGATGCGCACGCCCGGGCGAACCCGCGGGGAGCGTGGGCGCGGCTACAGACGGGCTTCGCACGGCGCTTCGAGCGGCTGCGCGAGAGATACAGTGCCCTGCTCGATCGGGTGCTCGGGGCGGGATCGCGCTTTGCGCTGCCTTTTCTGGGCGCGATAGCCGCTACCGCGCTGCTCGCCTTCCCGTTCGGCCGTTACCTGCCGGGACTCGGCCAGGACTTCTTCCCGGTCGTCGATGCGGGGCAAATCCTCCTGCACCTGCGCGGCCCGACCGGCATCCGCATCGACGAGACCGCTGCTCTGTGCGATCGCGTCGAGGCCAGCATCCGCGAAGTGATCCCGAAGGTTCAGATTGCCAGTCTCGTCGACAACATCGGTGTGCCTTACAGCGGCATCAATCTCACTTACTCAACCTCCGGGCCCGTTGGACCCGGCGACGCCGACGTATTCGTCAATCTGAGCGCAGACCATCGCCCGACGAGCGAGTACGTGCGCACACTGCGCGCGCGGCTGCCGCGGGAGCACCCGGGAGTCACCTTCGCCTTCCTGCCCGCCGACATGGTGAGCCAGATCCTCAATTTCGGGCTGCCGGCACCGATCGACGTGCAGGTCGCGGGCTTCAACGTGGACGGCAACCGCGCGTACGCAAGCGCCCTGCTCGACAAGATGCGCGCCATTCCCGGAGCGGTGGATCTGCGCATCCAGCAAGCCTACGACTACCCGCAGATCGACGTGGTGGTCGATCGCAACAAGGCCGCGCTGCTCGGCCTCACCGAGCAGGACGTGGCCTCGAATCTGCTGGTATCGCTCTCCGGAAGCTTTCAGACCTCGCCCTCCTTCTGGATCGACCCGCAGAACGGCACCCAGTACAGCGTCGCCGCACAGACCCCGCAGTACCGCCTGACCTCGCTCCCCGACCTGGCCGCCACGCCGATCACCGGCCCCGCGGCCACCAGGAGTGGCGCGCAGATGCTGGCGAATCTGGCGAGCTTCCACCGTAGCGTAGGGCCGGCGGTGGTGAGCCACTACGACGCCACCCCGGTGATCGACATCTATGGCTCCATGCAGGGCGCCGACCTCGGCTTCATGTCCGCGCAGATCAACAAGCTGGTGGCGCAGACGCGTAACGACCTGCCGCGTGGCTCGAAGGTGACGGTGCGCGGGCAGGTGACCACCATGACGGACTCGTTCAACGGCCTGCTGATAGGGCTCGCGGGGGCCGTGGTGCTGGTCTACCTCCTCATCGTGGTCAACTTCCAGTCGTGGCTCGATCCGTTCATCATCATCACCGCCCTTCCCGCCGCGCTCGCCGGCATCGTCTGGATGCTGTTCCTTACGCACACGCCCGTCAGCGTGCCCGCGCTCACCGGGGCGATCATGTGCATGGGGGTGGCGACCGCCAACAGCGTGCTGGTGGTGAGCTTTGCCCGTCAGCGCATGGATGCGGGCGACGATGCGCGCCACGCGGCACTACAGGCCGGCGCGATGCGCTTCCGCCCGGTGCTGATGACGGCGCTGGCGATGATCATCGGCATGGTGCCGATGGCCCTCGGCCTCGGCGAGGGCGGCGAGCAGAATGCCCCGCTCGGCCGCGCGGTTATCGGCGGGCTGGTGTTCGCGACGGTCGCGACGCTGTTTTTCGTCCCGACGGTCTTTACACTCATCCACGGACGAGTTGCCCCGGCGCGCGTTCCCGGAGCCTCCGATGCCTGAGAGGTCTCCCGTGCCCTCCCCCGCCAGCGATCCGCGCGTCAGGCGCTATCTCCTGATCGCCGCCGGTGCGGCGGTTGCGCTGGCGGCCTGGGGAATCCTGAGCCGTCTGTACGCCCGTGCTCTGCTGGAGCGCGCCGCCGCCGACGCCGCGATCGTCACCGTGGCCACCGTCCACCCGAGTCGCGGGCCCGGCACCGACACTCTGGCGCTGCCCGGCACCGTGCAGGCGTTCTACGAGGCGCCCATCTATGCCCGCACCAATGGATATCTGCGCGCCTGGTACACCGATATCGGCACGAGCGTGAAAAAGGGACAGCTGCTCGCGCAGATCGATACGCCGGAGGTCGACCAGCAGCTCCGCCAGGCCGAGGCGGATCTCGCCACGGCGAGAGCCAACTACCAGCTGGCGCGTAGCACCAACGAGCGCTGGCAGGGTCTGCTCGCCACCGAGTCCGTTTCCAAGCAGGACGCCGATGAGCGCGCCGGGGATGCGGCGGCCAAGGAGGCCGCCGAGCAATCGGCGGCCGCCAATCTCGCACGCCTCAAGGAGGTCGAGTCGTTCAAGCGCGTAGTGGCGCCCTTCGACGGCGTCGTCACTCAACGCAACACGGACGTCGGCGCACTGATCAACGCCGGCGAGAATCCAGGCAACGCCCTGTTCCGCGTCGCCGACACGCACCGGCTGCGGATCTATGTCTCGGTGCCCCAGAGCTACGCCGGGCAGATCAGTCAGGGTGCGAGCGCCGGGCTCGTGTTCGCGGATCGCCCGGGCCAGCGCTACGAGGCCTCGGTCAGCTCTACCGCGCGCGCCCTCGATGCCAGCTCGCGCACGTTGCAGGTGGAGCTGCAGATCGACAACGCCAAGGGAGAGCTCTTTCCCGGCTCCTATGCCGAGGTGCACTTCGATCTGCGCGGCACGGACACGGCGCTGCTGCGGGTACCGGTCAACTCGGTGCTGTTCCGCGCCCAGGGCTTGCTGGTCGCGACCGTCGACTCCTCGGGGCATGCACACCTGCAG
>DASXKA010000265.1:0-7186 GCA_036497085.1 Steroidobacteraceae bacterium
CCTGCGCTATGCGAGCGAGAACCTCGGTGTACGCGGGTGGCTGTGGTGGCGCCGGGTGGCGCTGCCGGCGGTGTTCCCCTTCTACGTCACCGGGGCCATCACGGCCTCGGGCGGCTCGTGGAACGCGAGCATCGTGGCCGAGGTCGCGAGCTGGGGTAAGGAGAAGCTGACCGCGCACGGGCTCGGCGCGTACATCTCGGACGCGACCTCCGCCGCGGATTTCCAGCGCATCGTGCTCGGCACGGTAGTCCTGAGCCTGTTCGTGGTGGTACTGAACCGCATTTTCTGGCGGCCCCTCTATGCGCGCGCCGAGCGCAAATTCCGCATCAGCTGAAGTGATTTGAGGATCTCTCGAGGAGAAAGCCGTGAATGTCACCGCCCCCGCGCTGAATCTCGCGCCACTCCTCGACGTGCAGGACGTGTGCAAGTCCTTCCGCAAGCCCGACGGCGATGAGCTCGTGGTGCTCGAGAAGGTGAATCTCAAGCTGCGCCCCGGCGAGATCGTCGGACTCCTCGGGCGCTCGGGCTCGGGCAAGTCGACGCTGCTGCGGCAGATCGCCGGGCTCGATACGCCCAGCAGCGGCGTGGTCAGCTATCTCGGCCACGCGGTGCTGGGTCCTGCCTCGGGAATCGCCATGGTGTTCCAGAGCTTCGCGCTCTTTCCCTGGCTCACCGTGCTCGAGAACGTGCAGCTCGGGCTCGAGGCACAGGGAGTCGAGGAGGATGCTATGCGCAAGCGCTCCCTCCAGGCGATCGACCTGATCGGACTCGACGGCTTCGAGTCCGCCTATCCGCGCGAGCTCTCCGGCGGCATGCGTCAGCGGGTGGGCTTCGCGCGCGCGCTCGTCGTGCATCCCAACCTCATCCTGATGGACGAGCCGTTCTCGGCGCTCGACGTGCTGACCGCAGAGACGCTGCGCGGCGACTTCCTGAACCTCTGGGGGGAGGGGCAGCTGCCGATCAAGGCGGTGCTGCTCGTGACCCACAACATCGAGGAGGCGGTGCAGATGTGCGACCGGCTGCTGATCTTCTCCAGCAACCCCGGGCGCGTGGTGGGGGAGATCTCCATCGACCTGCCGCAGCCGCGCCATGCGGAGGATCCGCGCTTCCGCGCGCTCATCGACCGGGTGTACGTCGAGATGACCGCGCGGCCGCGCGGCGAGGTGCGCACCGGCCCCAAGGAGCGTTTTCCCGGCACCGGCATCGGCACGGTGCTCACCCACGTCTCGTCCAACGTGCTCACCGGTCTCATCGAGGCGGTGAGTGCGCCGCCCTACAACGGCAAGGCGGACCTGCCGGTGATCGCCGAGGAGCAGCACCTCGAGGTGGACGAGCTGTTTCCCGCGGCGGAGGCGTTGCAACTGCTGCGTCTCGCCGAGGTCGAGGGCGGCGACATCCGCCTCACCGAAGCCGGGCTCGAGTTCGCGCGCGGCGAGACCGACGAGCGCAAGAAGCTCTTTGCGCGGCACCTGATCACCTACGTGGCGCTCGCGGCGCACATACGGCGCGTGCTCGATGAGCGCGCCAGCCACACCGCACCCAAGAGCCGCTTCTTCGACGAGCTCGAGGACTACATGGTCGAGGATGCCGCCGAGCAGACGCTGCGCACCATCGTGAGCTGGGGACGCTACGCGGAAGTCTTCGCCTACGACGACCACGCCCAGGTGTTCAGTCTGGAGAACCCGGCTTGAGCAGCCCGCTCTTCAGAAGCGCAGAGTGAGGGTGTAGTAGAAGGTGCGTCGCGGGCCGTAGGCGGACTGGAAGATGCCGATGCCCTCGGCCGGCCGGATCAGGTTCACGCGGTCGAACACGTTGAGGAGCGCCAGCCGCTGGGTGAGGAGCGTCGCGCCCGGCGTGTGCCACGCGCGCTCGACGCTCAGGTCCACCTGTACGACATGCGGCAGCTGCTCGAGGTCCGCAAACCCCGAGCGCAGCCCGCTGCTGTAGAGGCCGTCTGCCGCGAGCGCCCAGGGGCCGGCGCGCCAGTTCGCCCCGGCGGAGGCGCCCGCGAGCGGCTGGTGATCGATCACGATCGAATGGCTGTCGATGTAGTCGAGCTCCGCTGCATCAAAGTTGAACTGGCCGGTGACGACGCCACGCTGCCAGTTGCGGCCGAGCGTCAGGTTGGCGTAGGCCTTGAGACCCGCGCGCTGATAGTGAGAGGCGAGCTCCACTCCCCACAGATGCCCGGTGCCGTAGTTGAACGGCGCGAAGATCGGCACGACGCCGAACTGGCCGGTGTCGAGATAGCGCGTGGTCCACTCGTAGTACGCGTCCGCGGACAGAGTCAGGCCGGCTCCGAGCTCGCGCATGACACCCGCGTCCCACTCGCGGTCGTCCTCGGTGACGGGCGTCGGGATCCCGGTCGGACCGGCCGCGGTGGTGCCCGCGAAGGCCGCTTGAGCGGTCGGTGAGATACCGAGGAGCGAAGGCACCTGGAAATAGCGCGCGAAGCCCGCGTGCAGCGTGGTGGCGCCGTCGGGGCGGTACACGAGACTCGCGCTCGGGCTGAGCTGTTGGCCGGAGGTGAAGCCGCTCAGGTGATCCCAGCGCAGCCCGATCGAGGCGCTGAGCGGCGCGGCAATGCGCCACAGGTCACTGACATAGACACCCGTCACCAGGTTGTTGGCGTGGTCGTTGTTGACGACCGTGAGTGGCACGTCACTCAGCTGGCCGCCCGCAGCGTCGGCGGGAAACACCAACGAGGTGTCGTTGGCGCTCACTCGGTATTCGCCCAGATAGAAGCCGCTCCCGATCGTGTGCGCGCCGAGCGTGAGGCTCAGGTCGCCTTCGAGCGTCGTGTCGTGATCCTCATGGCTCGCGGTCGAAGCAACTCCCTGGTAGACGAGCTCCCCTGCGGTGTCGGGCTCAAATCGCTGCGCGAGCGCGTGCTGGGTCGCGGCGAGCTGCCAGGAGAGCTCGGCAGAGGGAGAGCCGCTCAGCGACAGCATCGCGAGTGCATCGCTGAAGTCGAGGTGCGAGTCGATCCCGGCCGAGAGGGGCGGAACTGGCACCCCGGTCATCGCAAACTGCGGCGCGAGGCCGGGAACGTTCGGCAGCTGGTTGCTGCTGCGCGTGCCGGAGACCAGCAGGCTCAGGGTCTGCGTGGGGCTCAGGGGATAGGAGAAGAAGCCGAGCAGCTGCCCGCGCTTCGTGAAGTCGTGCACCGGCGCGGGCCCCGGCGTGGCGGAGCTGAAGGCGGTGTTGCTCTGCTCGTAGAGCGCGCTCACGTAGCTGCCGAGCCCGCCGTGGCAGGCGGCATATTCGAGACTCGGCTCGATCGTGTCGCGTTGCCCGACGACGAGGCTCGCGGCGCCGCCGGGATTCTCGCAGCCGCTGCGCGTCTCGATGTTGATCACCCCTCCGGTGGCATAGCTGTAACGGGCGGGTAGCACGCCATCGAGCAGGTCCACGCGGCGCATGAACATCGGGTTGAGCATCGAGAGGAACGACGGGTTGGTGTTGATGTCGAGCGGCACCAGTACGCCGTTTATCTGAAACTGAAACTGAGGTCCCTCGGTGTTGCGGATGTGGATCTGCTGGTTCTGATCGATCGAGACGCCGGGCATCTGCGCGAGTACGTCGGTGATGGGCGCGGTCTTTCCTTTCGGTCCCGCCGCGATGTCCTCGGCGCTGGCCCCGTACTGGCTGGCACCGGTGGCGGAGACCGAGGGTCCCGCGCTCGAAGTGGCTTCGATGACGACGGTGCGCAGCTCGCCGTCGCTGGCGTCGGCCTCGACCGAGGGGCTCACCGCCGCCGATGCGGCGATCGCGGGGAGCGCGGGGAATGCGGCCAGGAGGGTCGCGAAGCCCAGCCAGCTGACATTATGTATGCAGATGCGAATCATTCGCATTTGCATCTTACGCACAAGGACGAGCGCGGGTCAACGCAGAATCAAAGGAGTCGAGGGAGACCTGAAAGCGGCCGTGCCGCGCGCAGCTCAGCGACCGCCCGGAGCGGTTTCCTGAGCGGCGGGCTGTGCCGCGGCGCCGGTTGAGGGGCCGAGTGAGGCCCCATGCCAGCCGCCGCCGAGCGCCTCGATGAGAGCGACACTGGCAGTGAGGCGGCTCTGGCGGATGTTGAGCAGAGTCTGTGCATCGGCGAGCGCGATCGTCTGTGCCGTGATCACGGCGGTGTAGGCGACGGTTCCCGCCTTGTACTGATTCAAGGTGAGCTGCACGGCGAGGTTCGCGGACTTGACCGTTTCCTCCTGTACCTGCACCTGCTGCTCGAGGATGCGCAACGTGGCGAGCTGGTCCTCGACCTGCTGAAACGCCGCCAGCACCGTCTGGCGGTAGCTGGCGACCGCGGCGTCGTAAGCCGCGCGCGCCTGCCGCACCTGCGCCGGGCGCGCCCCGAAGTCGAGGAGAGTATCGCTCGCGCTGCCGCCGAACGACCAGAGATTGTTGGGTGCCTTGACGAGACCGGAGACGACGCTGCTCGCGTAGCCGAAGCTGCCGTTCAGGGTGAGATCCGGAAAGTAAGCGGAGATCGCGATGCCAATCTGCGCGTTCGCCGCCGCCATGTGGCGCTCCGCGGCGGCAATGTCGGGGCGCCGCTCGAGCAGCGCCGAAGGCACGCCGATCGGCACCACCGGCACCGTGGCGGCGAGCGTCGCCGGCGGGAGCGAGAAGTCGCCCGGCGGCTTGCCGATCAGCACGGCGATCGCATGCTCGAGCGTCGCGCGCGTCACGCCGATGGCTATGCGCTGCGACTCGGCGCCATCGAGCTGCGTCTCGGCGGTGATCACGTCGACCTTGGCCACCACGCCGACGTGGTACTGGTTCTGGGTGATCTCGAGCGAGCGCTTGTAGGCCTCGACCGTCTCATCGAGCAGGTGCTGCTGCTCGTCGGCGACGCGCAGCGCGATGTAGTCGGCGGCGAGCTGCGCCTGCGCCGACAGGCGCGCGGCCGCGAGGTCTGCCTCGCTCGCCCGGGCATTCGCGACGTCGCTCTCGACGGTACGGCGGATCCGGCCCCAGATGTCGATGTCCCAGGAGCCGGTGCCGGCGAGCTCGAATTGATTCCTCGGATGCGACACCGGCGTCGCGGCGGCGCCGGCGCCCGGGCCGCCCGAGCGCGTGCCGGTGGCAGTCGCTCCAATCACGGGCAGGAGCCCGGCGCGCGCCTGACTGACGAGCGCCACGGCCTCCCGCCACGCCGCCTCGGACGCTTTGAGTGTCTGGTTCGAAACGTCGATCTGCTTCTCGAGCGAGTCGAGCGTCGCATCGTCGTATACCGACCACCAGTCCGTACCGCTCGCCGCTTCGCGCGGCTCGGCCGGCTTCCAACCCTCCGCTTCCTTGAAGCGCTGCGGAACCGGCGCGGATGGCCGGTGATAGTTCGGGCCGACCGCGCAGCCGGCCGCGACGGCTGCGGTCAACAGCGCTGCGGCCACCGCCGCGAGCAGGCGCGAGTGTGCGGAGTTGTTCGGTGACTTCATGTTCATGCCTGCACCGGCGCACCGGGTGCGGTGGGCGGCACCTGCGGGTGGCTTCGCGCCCACACCCGGCTGCACCACGCGCCGAACCGATCGAGATAGAGATACATCACCGGTGTCGTGATGAGCGTCAGCACCTGGCTCACGGCGAGGCCGCCGACGATGGCGATGCCGAGCGGCTGGCGCGTCTCGGCTCCGTCGCCGGTCCCCAAGGCGAGCGGCAGCGCGCCGAGCATCGCCGCCATGGTGGTCATCATGATCGGCCGGAAGCGCAGGAGCGAGGCGGTGTAGATCGCGTCGGCGGGCGAGCGCCCCTCGCGCTGCGCCTCGAGCGCGAAGTCGATCATCATGATCGCGTTCTTCTTGACGATCCCGATGAGGAGGAACAGGCCGATGAGCGCGATGATGCCGAACTCCTGCCCGCAGAGGCGCAGCGCCAGCACGGCGCCGGCGCCCGCCGAGGGCAGAGTGGAGAGGATCGTGACGGGATGGATGTAGCTCTCGTACAGCACGCCGAGAACGATGTAGACGGTCGCGATGGCTACCAGGACCAGCACCGGCTCGCTGGCGAAGGACTGCTCGGCGGCCTGGCCCGTACCGGCGAAGCCACCGTGGACGGAGGCCGGCATGTGAATCTCGTTGACGGCACGCCTGATCGCGTCCTGGGCCTGGCTGAAGGAGACATTGGGGGCGAGGTTGAAGGAGATCGTCGTCGCGACGAAGGTGCCCTGATGGTTGACGGCGAGCGGGGTGCTGCCGGGAGCGTAGTGAGCGAAGGAGGCGAGTGGGATCGTGGGCTCGGCCGAGATGGTGACGGCCGATCCGGTCGAGACCGCGCCACGCCCGGTGTTGGCGAGACTGTTGCTGGCAAGGTTGCGCGCCGTGTCGGCCGCGATGCTCACCGCGGAATGGCTGCCCGCGGTCGCGGTCGAGACCACGGTGCCGGCGACCGCATTCGTCGACTGGCTGCCGCTCACCGTGCCGCCGGCGGTGCTGATCCACAGATCCCTGAGCGTGTCCGGGCTCTGCCAGTACTTCGGTTCCACCTCCATCACGACGTGATACTGGTTGAGGGCGCTATAGATGGTCGAGACGTCGCGCTGCCCGAAGGCGTCGTACAGGTTGTTGTCGATCGTGACGGGATTGAGGTTCAGCCGTGAGGCCGTGTCGCGGTCGATGGTGAGATCGATCTCCTGGCCGTTTTGCTGCTGGTCGGAGTTCACGTCCGTCAGAGCCGGCTCGTGCTGCAGGGCGTCAGCGAGCTTCGGCGCCCACTTGTAGATCTCCGCCACGCTGTCACCCTGGAGCGTGTACTGATACTGGGCGTTGCTCTGCCGCCCGCCGGCGCGGATGTCCTGCGCTGCCTGCAGGAACAGGCGGGCTCCGGCCACCTGGTTGAGCTTCGGCCTCAAGCGTCCGATGACCTGGTCGGCGGAGAGCTTGCGGTCCGCCTTGGGCTTGAGGGACACGAAGATGAAGCCGCTGTTCACCTGGCCGCCGCCCTGCGAGCCGCCGCCGGTGAAGCCGACTACGGTATCGACTGCCGGGTCTGCCTGCACGATGCCGACGAACTGGCGCAGCTTCCCCTCCATCGACTGGAACGAGATCGCCTGGTCGGCCTGGATGCCGCCGATCAGGCGGCCGGTGTCCTGCTGAGGAAAGAATCCCTTGGGGATCACGATCAGGAGATAGACATTGAAGACTACAGTAGCGGCTAGCAGCACCACGATCACGCCGCGATTCTC
>DASXKA010000266.1:0-7026 GCA_036497085.1 Steroidobacteraceae bacterium
GATGAGCGCGGGCTTGTCGATCTGGGCGAAGAACATGCGGTTGAAGTACTGGAAGCCGTCGGCGGCGGTGTTGGGCAGATAGACATAGGCCACCTTGCCGCCGGTCTTCTTCTCCACGTACTCGCGGTTGTGCTCGAGCCAGCGCCACTGGCGCAGGGCCGCCTCATCGGCGATCGGCTGGACCACGATGTTGTGGGCCCCGGCCCCTGCCGGATCGGCTGCGACGCTGAGCGTCACCTGCTTGTCGACGGTCTGCTCGAAGAACGCGTAGAGATTCTCCGATGCATCGAGCGCTCGTCCGTTGACCGCGAGGAGATAGTCTCCCTCCTTTACGCTGACGCCCGGCACCGCCAGCGGCGCCCGCAGGAAGGGATTCCAGCGGTCGCCGCGGTAGATCGTCTTGATGCGATAGTGATTGTTCTCGACCGCAAAGTCGGCGCCCAGAAGCCCGGTCTTGGCGCCGGGCTCGGCGGGCACGTCGCCGCCGCTCAGGCGGTTGTGGCCAACCTGCAGCTCGCCGATCATCTCGATCAGCAGATCCGTGAGGTCCTCGCGGCGCTGAACGAACTTCAGCAGCGGCTTATAGCGCGCATACACGGCGTGCCAGTCGAGGCCGTGCATGTTGGGGTCGTAGAAGAATTCCTTCTCCATCCACCACGCCTCGTCGAAGATCTGCTGCCATTCGGCGGCCGGATCCACGTACATGCCGAGCTGACTCAGGTCGATCGGCTTGGCATCGAGCTTTTCATTGGCGTCGGCGATCTCGAGCTTGCCCTTGGTATACACGAGCAGCAGCTTCTTGCCGTCGGCGCTGATCGAGACGTCCTCGATGCCCTGCTTGAGCGACTTCGCTTTGCGCTCAGTGAAGTCGAAGCGATAGAGCTCGCCGTCGTTCCCCGGCTCGACATCAGGCGGCTCATGCGTGATGCCGGGCTGACGGCGCTCGACATAGAAGAGGGCGCCGTCGCAGCCGACCGCGAGCGACTCATAGCGCCGTTCCGCGACCGGAAAGCCGCTGATGCGGTTCTGCAGCCCCTCGAAGTCGATCGTCACGGGCTTGGGCGGCTTGGCCGCCCTGGCATCGGACTTGCCGGGTGCCTTACCGGCGGTTTTGCCGTCTTTACTGTCGGCAGCGGTGTCCGCTGCCTTGTCGGGCTTGCCCGCACCCTTGCAAGTCCCCTTATCGTCCGCGTCCGCTTTCGCGGCGTCCTCGTCACCCGCCTTCGGTAGCAGCGGCGAGCGGCCGTCGGCGGCGAGTACCGCCACGTAGATTCCGCGACGCAGCGCACGCTCCTGGGTCGAGAGGTCGAGCCCGACCTGACCGGGGCCCGAATTGATGGAGGCGGTGAAGTAGAGGTAGTCGCCGCCCGGGGCGAACACCGGGCTGTCGGCATCGCTCAGGCCATCGGTGAGATCGGCGTTCTGACCGGATCTGAAGTCATGCACGCGGATGCGGGTGAAGTGGTTTTCCCCCTGCACGGTATAGGCCAGCCAGCGGCTGTCGGGGGAGAAGCTCACCTCGATGCCGTTGCGGTCGATGGATGTGTCGATGAGCGCGCTGGCCGCCTTCTCGAGCGCAAAGGCATAGAGATGCAGGTGATTGTCCTCGTAGATCAGCGTTGCGCCATCGGGCGACCAGGCGCTGAGGCGGAAGTAGATCCCCTTGGGAAGTGCATACACGTGCGGCTTGTCGAGCCCGGCCTGATCGCGCACCACGATGGCGTGCTGCATTCCAAGGTCGGTTATATAGGCTATGCGCGCGCCTTCGGGACTCCACAGCGCATCCTTCTCGCGCACACCGGACGTGCCGGTGAGATTGCGGATCGAGCCGTCCTTGACCGGCACCGTGAAAACATCGCCACGCGCCGACACCACGACGCGCTTGCCGGTGGGCGAGAGAAATGCGGAGGTGAGGGTCTTGCTCGCGTCCTTCCATTGCGGGCGCAGCTGCGTCGCCTCGGTCGCGAGCGTGATCGCGAGCGGCCGCGTGTTGCCCGAGTCGAGGTCGAGCTCCTTCAACCGTCCGCCGGACTCGTAGACCGCGGTACGCCCTGAGAGACCGAAGCTGCGCACGTCCCAGACCGTCTCATGCGTCAGCTGGCGGAGGCTCCTGGCACGGGTGTCGTACGCAAAGAGATTGGCGGCTCCGTCATTGCGGTCGGAGATGAAGACGACTTCATCGCCGGCCCAGGCGGGCGCGCGGTCGGTGGCGTTCTCGTGCGGGACCTGCTGTTCCGCTCCGCTCGCGGGGTCGAGGATCCAGATGGGGGTCGTGGTGCCGCCGCGATACTGGCGCCAGCCCGAGGAGAGCTCGTACGCGGTGCGGTAGGGGCGGTACGCGAGGCGCGTTCCATCGGCCGACCAGGCCGCTTCCCAGGCCACCGCTTCCATGACCTTGTGCTCGAAGCCGCCCGCGAGCGGCACCTCGTAGAGCTGATTCGAGCGGTTGTTGGCGATCGCACGCGGCGAGGCGAAGAGGATTTGCCTGCCGTCGGGACTCCAGCCGTCTGCCTCATCGCGCGCGGGATGCCAGGTGAGGCGGCGCGGCTGACCTCCGGCTGTTGGAATCACGTAGACGTCGGCGTTGCCGGCATAGGTGGCGGTGTAGGCGATCCAGAGTCCGTCGGGTGAAAAGTGCGGCCCGTAGGCGCTCGCGTGCGCGGTGCGCCGTTCGGGATGTGCGCCGTTGCGGTCAGCGACCCAGATGTCGCCGCCGTAGATGAACGCGAGGTGCTCGCGCGACAGCGTCGGCTGGTGCAGCAACAGGGTTCCCGGGCCCTCGTCGGCAAAGGCGGGAGGGCAGGCGGCGAGGAGCAGCGTCGCGAAGACGCCCGCGAGCGCGAGTCTTGTGCTCATTTATTGTCCCCTTATTGTCCGAGCAATTACGGTCCGAACGCCCCGGAATCGAGCTCCCGTGCCCGTCGTTGCCACGACCCGGGGTGGCGTGGCCCAAAGAGAACGCGGCCGGTGCGTCCGAGCAACCACCACAGCACGTGAAAGATGAGCCAGACCAGCACCGCGAACACCAACGCGAACACCAGCCCTTCACCGGACAGCGCGAACGTCGGTACCCAGTCGCCGAGCGTGGCGCGCGCCAGCCCCGGGTCGGCGTGCACAGCCAGGTAAGCCGCCTGGCTCGCGAGGCTCCCGTGCAGCGCGTCCACCGCAGCCTGCAGCTGATGCACGCTCGCCACCAGCGCGCGGATGACGGCGCCTTCCGAGTGAAACGTCGGGTCGGTGCTCGAGAGGTGATATTGAATCAGCTTCTCGATGTCACCGTGGTAGAACTGGTCGGCGAGCTTCTGCCACGCCTCGAGATCGAGTCTCGCCTGGTCGAGGCGGCCGCCGAGCCGCTGGCGATACTGCGCGATGAACCCGGGGACGAGACCTCCGCCCACTGCGGCGGACACCAGCACCACCCGGTCGAGCAATCCTCTGACGATCGGCATCGGCGCGCATTGTTGCACGCGGCCTGCCGGGTGCGCGAGCGCGCATGTCTAGCCCTGCGGAGCGCTGCCGGCGGTAAGAAAACGCTGCAGCTCGGCGCAGATCGAGAGTGCGAGCATCTCGGGCCCGTGCCCGCCGAGCCTGATGCCGACCGGCGCATGCAGCCGCGGCGTGAGTGCGGCGCGCGCCCCAGGGTCGAGCTCGGCGAGCAGCGCATCGCGCCGCGCGGGCGGTCCGAGAAGGCCGACGAACGGGACGGCGCGCCGGGCGAGAGCGCCGAGCGCCTCGCGGTCGTTCGCGGCGGTGTGCGTCATCACGATGCAGGCATCGAGCCGCTGCTCGCCGAGCGCCGCGAGTGCCTCGGCGGGCCGCGCGCACAGGGTGCGTTCGGCTGCCGCGGCGTGCCTGGCGAGCAGCGCCTCGCGATGATCCGCGACGATGACGCGCCAGCCGAGGCGGCCCGCGATATCGACGAGAGCCGGGGCCTCGGGGCCGGCGCCGACCAGCAGGATGCACGGTGAGGGCGTGAACAGCACGACCGCGCAGGTGAGGCCGCCTGCAAGATGGTGCTCCCCCGGAGGTCGTACCCTCAGGGAACGCGCCGGCTCGACGCGCGGCGCGAGCTCGGTCTCGACACTCGCCGACCAGAGAAAGCCGCTTCCTACGTTCGGCCCGCTCGTGACGAATGCGGCCTTGAGGGGCCGCTGCGCTCGTTCGGCCGACAGCAGCGCTTCGCACAGCGGGTGCGTCGCACCGGCGGCCACCGGCAGCAGTAATAGTTGCATCTGTCCCCGACAACCGGACGCCGATCCGAACACCAGGTCATCGTCGCTGCGCGTATCGAAGCGGGCGATCCGCGGACGATGCTCCGCGAGCGCCGCTCGGGCGGCCGACTCGAGGTCGGACTCCAGACACCCGCCCGAGATGACGCCGAGGCGTGAGCCGTCCGCCTCCACCAGGGCGAGCGCGCCCGCTTTTCGGTAAGTGGATCCCGAGCAGTGGACGACTACACAGAGTGTAAACGCCGCGCGCCGCACCGCGAGGTCCGCGAGTTCGCCGAGGATGCGCCGCTGGTGGGTCGCAAAGGGATCCGTCTCGATCACATGCCAAAGCCTTGCCGCAGAAAAGCTTCGCTCTTGCGCAGCATCAGTGCGCGCGCGCTCGAGTCGTCGAGATAGTGGTCGAGGTCGTCCCAGGTGACGAGCTCGCACTTTCCACCCACCGCCTTCATCCGCGCCGCCATGCTCTTCGACTGCTCGATGCTCACGTTGCGGTCCATGGCGGCGTGGAACAGAAGCACCGGAGCCTTGATCTTCTCCGCGTTCTGCAGCGGCGAGCCTTCGCGCACGTGCGGGCCATCGCCGATGAACGCGGCCTCGACGTAGAAATTTGACCAGCGGCGCGACTCCTCTTTCGCCGCTGCCAGATCGGTCACGGGGGCAATGGCGACCACGGCCTTGAAGAGCCCGGGCTCGACGACCGCGGACTGAAGTGCCGCATAGCCGCCGTAGGACCAGCCGAGAATTCCGAGCTTCTGAGGATCGGCCATGTGCTGATCGATCAGCCAGTGTCCGGCGGCGAGAACGTCGCCGATTGCCACCCTCCAGGACTTGAAACCGTTGGCCTGAAACCACGCATCGCCGTAGCCGAGCGAACCGCGAAACTCGGGCTGCAGCACCACGAAGCCTCGCGAGGCGTAGAACTGCGGCAGCCAGTCGAAGCCCCAATGGTCGCGCGCGCTTGGCCCGCCGTGCGGCAACACGATGGCCGGCAATCCCTTGGCGCTGGTCACTCCGGGCGGGAGGGTGAGGTAGGCCGGGACCATGACGCCATCCGCCGCCGGGTAGCTGATCGCCTGGACGCTCGCGAGTTTCACGCCGTCGAGCTCGTCGCGCGCCTCGAGGAATGTCTGCAGCCGGTGCGCCTTCTTGTCAAAGAGGTAGTAGACCCCGGGGTCGGAATCGCTGCCGGCAAAGATCAGCAGGGTGCTCTCATCCACGCTCGAGTCGACGACGTCGAGTATCGGCTGCTGTGGCAGTGCGCGAGCGAACGAGGTCAGCAGCTGTTTGATATCCGGGTCGAAGTAGACGGGATGTCGCCTGTCGGTGGTGTAGGACACGCCCACCACGCGCTCCTGCCGGCCGATGCGCACGAGCCCATCGACATCGACGGCCGGGTTGGCGTACAGGAGCTGCTCGGTGAGCGTGCCGTCGAGGCTCACGGAGTAGGCGGCGAGGCGGCCATCGGTCTTCTTGAAGCCAATCGCGACGTTGCGCCCCGGGTCGACCGCGTAGGGGTTGAATCCCGTGCGCTCGAGGTAGTTGTACTCGCTCAGCTTGTGCCAATCCGGGGAATCCGGCGCGCGATAGAGGTAGTCGATTACACCGCTTTCCTGCTCGCCATTGGTCGTGTTGGTTCTCCTGCTCAGGCCGATGATGCGTACCGCGCCCCGCCCGTCGCTGATGTACTCGTCCGCGTTGCTGCGCGGGGCCTCGACTCGCTTGACCGCCAGCGTACGGGTATCGACGCGGTCGACGCCGAGCCCTTCGGCGCTGGATCCCAGGTGGCTGCCGATGCGATCGTCCGGGACATAGGTGCGCGTCATGAGAACCGCACCGTCCTCCGCAGGCAATGAGTCGATAATCTCGCCTCCCCTGAGCTGCACGCCATGACCGTAGACGCTGTCCCGCCTGCTCAGCATCCTGACGTTGGTACCGTCGGCGTTCACGGCCACGAGCCGGCTGAAGGGCATGACACCATAGGTCGGATCCTTCAGGTTGCCGTAGACATAGCAGGCCAGACGATCGTTCGCGACCCAGGAGCAGGGTCCGAGGCGCTCGGGGTCGCCGCCGAGCGCCAGCGCTCGTTTGGCCTTCGCCCCTTGAGCGAGGCTCAGCGTATAAAGCGCCGACCCCTGGCCCTGAATGGGTGCCCGATAGGCGACACTCTTGCCATCGGGAGAGAGCGTCATGCCTAAGACACTCTCGCGTGCGCCGAAGGCCGCGGCGGCGTCGAAGGCTTTGGATTCCTCGGCCAGCGCCGGGGCGCTCGCCGAGAGCACTACAAGCAGCGTGATGATTCTTTGCATGGGTCGCCCCTGACTGCAACGCCGGAATCTTAAGGCATAGGGACCGAGGCAGATATGGACGTCCATCGATGGCAGCGGCGGGAGGCGGTGTGCCTCCTCGGTGCGGCAGTCGCCACCGCGGTGCTGTTCGCGCCGGGTACGCTCGACGTCGCGGCCGCACGTTGGTTCTTCCGCCCCGACGCCATCGAGCACTGGCCGCTCGCGCGCCAGTCTCCCTGGCTGATCCTCTACCGCGCGGCCCCGTGGATCACCGCGGCGCTCCTCGCCGCCGGCTTCGCGGCCTTTGCGCTGAGCCTCACGCCGCGACGCAGGTACTGGCGCGGCGCCGCTACCCTCGCGCTGCTCGCCGTGGCCACGCGACCTGGTCGAGCTCGGCGGATCCATGCATTACGTGCCAGCGCCGCTGATGGGCCGCGAGGGGGGCGCTTCCTTTCCGTGCGGGCACTGCACCGTGGGGTTTCTCTTCGGTCTCGGCTGGTGGATCTTCAGGC
>DASXKA010000267.1:0-2097 GCA_036497085.1 Steroidobacteraceae bacterium
CCCGAGCGCGTAGAGCAGCTCGCGCTGCATCTCATCCGGGATCTGGCTTTCGATGAAGGTGATCATGACGAGACGCGCGCCGGCGGTCACCGCTGTCACCTCGTGCAGGCGCGTCGAGGGGTAGAACACCGCCGAGCCCGCTTTGCCTTTGATCCGCACGGTCTCCGTACCGAGGTGGATCACCAGCTCGCCGCCCTGATAATCGGCAGGGTTAGCGATGAAAATAGTGCAGGCGACGTCCGAGCGTAGCGGCTGCGGACCCACGGGCAGGAATGCCGCGTCGATGTGCTCGCCGTACTTCCTGCCGACGTCGTAGCGCAGCAGCGTCGGCACGGCGACCCGCTTCGGGAAGACGAAGTTCCCGGCTTCCTCGCTGCGCTGGAGCGCTGCGAGGGCAATCTGTCCGGCCTTGCGCGCAGCGGGGTCGTTGGCGTTATCGCCGATCACGTTGTCTTTGACGATGTTGTGGGGGTTCGAGAGCCTGCCGTCGATGAACTTGGCCTGGCGGGCGATCTCCGCAATGGTCTGAACCTCCTCGGGAGTGAGCAGGTCTTCTACTTGGAGGAACATGGCCTGGAAGTATAGTCGCGCGCCGCGCGGCGGCGGAACGTCGCTCGGAGCCGCGGCGGGCGCTCATCGGGCGCGCTCATCTCGAGAGCGGCGGCGCGGCCGCCTCGTCCGCCCAGAGCTCCACGCGCGCGCACCCGGCGACCGCGCGCCAGGCGGTGAGCGTGGGATCCCTGGCGAGGAGTCGGCGCGCCGCGTCGCGCTTGTCGGCACCGGCCACCAGGAACACCGGCTCCGCCACCTCGGCCAGCAGCTCGGGCGACACGCTGACGGCGGACATGCCATCGGGACGCTGCACGGCGATGGCCAGGCGGCCGCGGGCGCGCTCGAGGTCCGCCGCGCCGAAGAGCGAGGCGGTGTGTCCGTCGGAGCCGAGGCCCAGCAATCCGAGCCCGATGCGAGCGCCAGACCGGAGGAGCTCGGCCAGCTGACGCTCGTAGTCGGCGGCGGCATCCTCGAGCGGGAGCTCGGTCCGCACGCGCAGCACCCCGGCCGAAGGCAGCGCGAGCGCGGCGAGGAGCGGCTGCGCCTGGTGGTAGTTGCTCGCCGGGGAATCGGCCGGGACGTAGCGATCGTCGGAGAAGAGAATGCGCAGCTCCGCGGCATGCGGGAGGCCCGGCCGCGCAAGTGCGCGGTACGCGGGCAGCGGGGTCGTTCCGCCGGATAGCATGAGCGCCCCGGCGTCCGGCGCGGCGATGACGCGCGCGAGGCGCTCCGCGAGCGCGGATTCGAGCGCCCTGCGCGAAGGGAAGCGGCGGGTGGCGAGCTCCGTCACTGCTCGCGTCGCTCAGCGCGCGGGCGCTCGGTCGCGTGAGCCTCCACCTCGAAGGTACGGTGGCCGCGGAGCACCCGCAGGCTGACCGTCGAGCCG
Organism: Steroidobacteraceae bacterium; assembly: GCA_036497085.1. GTDB lineage: Bacteria > Pseudomonadota > Gammaproteobacteria > Steroidobacterales > Steroidobacteraceae > 13-2-20CM-66-19. The sequence continues at coordinate 1,439 of DASXKA010000267.1, forward strand.
GGCTTGTGGCGGGAGATGCGCCCGAGGACATCCTGCGCGCTATGCGGGCTCGCGCCGTCGACCGCAAGCAGCAGATCACCCGGCAGCAGGCCCGCCTGCTGCGCCGGGCTTCCGAGCGCGAGGTTTGCGACGACCACGCCCCCCTGGGCGAGCCCGAACTGCCGCGCCTGCTCGTCCGCAATATCCTCGGGCGAGATCCCGATCCAGCCGCGGATTACCCGCCCGTGGTCGATGATGTCGGCGAGCACGCCGCGCACCAGGTTCACGGGTATGGCGAAGCCAATGCCCTCCACACCGAGGCTCTTGGCGACCATCGCGGTGTTGATGCCGACCAGGGCACCGCTCGAGTCGACCAGCGCACCACCGGAATTGCCGCGGTTGATCGGCGCATCCGTCTGGATGAAGTCCTCGACCGGCGCGATACCGAGTTGCGCACGGCTCACCGCACTCACGATCCCGTGCGTTACGGTCTGCGAGAGCCCGAGTGGGTTGCCGATGGCGAGCACGACGTCGCCGACGCGCAGCTGATCGGAGCGTCCGAGGGGCGCCACCGGCAGGAACTTCAGGCCCACGCTCAGCACCGCCAGGTCGGAATCGGGGTCGCTGCCCACGACGTGTGCCTCGGCGATGCGCCCGTCGGCGAGCTGGACGCGGATCGA
>DASXKA010000268.1:0-3708 GCA_036497085.1 Steroidobacteraceae bacterium
CCGACCGGTCGTGTTTCTCCTCGGGCCGCGGCGCGACGCGCTGAGCGGGGTGAGCACGCATCTGAGCCTGCTGCTCAGGTCGTCTCTGGCGGAGGAATTTACGCTCGTCCACTTCGAGGTCGGCAGCGAAGGTCGCAGCGAGACGGCGCTCGGCCGCGCTGTGCGGCTGATCGCGAGCCCGTTCCGCCTGGGGGCGGCACTGCTGGCCGAACGGGCGGCGATCGTGCACCTCAACAGCGCGCTGACCGGGCGCGCCTACTGGCGTGACCTCGCGTACGCCATCGTGGCGAAGCTCTGTGGCGCCCGTGTTCTCCACCAGATCCACGGTGGCCCCTTGCCGCAGGCATTCTGCCGCGGGTCCCGGCTGCTTGCGGTCTTTGTGAGCGCAACACTGCGCCTTTCGGATGCGATCGTCTCCGGCTACAAATCCGAGTGCGAGGCGTTCCGCCGCTTCCTCGGCCCGATCCCGGTCTTTCTCTTTCCGAACGCCGTCGATCATGAGCCGTACGCGGCGCTCTCGCACAGCAGATCGTCCACCCAGGGTCCGCTGCGGCTCCTGTATATGGGGCGGCTGGTCCGCGAGAAGGGTCTCACCGAGCTCCTTGCGGCCCTGGCGCTCGCACGCGACGTGGAGACGCAATTGGTCGTCGCGGGTGCGGGTCCCGCGGAGGCGACGCTCCGCAAGGCCGCCGCCGAGGGCGGGCTCGCGCACGTTCAGTTCGTTGGAGCCGTAGGCGGGGCGGAGAAAATGAATCTGCTCGAGAGCGCCGATGTCCTCGTCCTGCCCAGCTATCGCGAAGGACTTCCCTACGCGCTTCTCGAATGCATGGCGGCGGGATTGGCTGTCATCGCCACACCGGTCGGGGCGATAGGGGACCTCATCGAGGACGGGTTGAACGGCCTGCTGGTCGAGCCGCGCTCGGCGCCGGCCATCGCGGTCGCGATCCGCCGGCTGGCCAGAGACCGCGCCGCGCTCGCGAGGATGAGCGCCGCGGCCCGCGCCACCATCGTCGCGCGCTACTCGATAGGCCGGCTCGTGGGCGACCTTTGCGGCGTGTATCGGGATCTGTGCGCGCGGTCGGCCAGCCGGCGCATCGCGCGCGTCTGAGCAGGGGAGCTGGCGAGCTTGTCTACCCAAATGCTCTCAGGACCCTGGGGCCGGACGCTGCGCTGGCGCATCAACCGTTTGCGCTGCATGCAGCCCGCGGAGTTTCCTTTCCGGCTGGCGCGGTCGATCGCCGCCCATCTCGAGCCCATGGCGCCGCACCGCTACCGCGTTCCGCCCGCCGACCGTGCGGCGACGCGCGCGGCCTGGGTATACGTTCCGGAGGGCCTCGATCCGGCGCCGTACCTGGCGGCGGCAGATCGCGTTGTCGCCGGTACCCTCGACATCTTCGGTATGAGCTGCGCCGGCAACGCTCCGCCGCGCTGGAATCGTGACCCGAAGACCGGCGTCGAGGCCCCGCTCATCTTCGGCAAGCGGCTCGACTACCGCGACCGCCGTCAGGTCGGAGAGGTCAAGTACCTCTGGGAGGTCAACCGCCATCTGCACCTCGTGACCCTTGCTCAGGCGTACGCGCTCGCGGGCGATGCGAAATACCTGGACACTCTGCGGCAGCACATCGACAGCTGGATCAGCGCCTGTCCCTACGGGCTCGGCCCGAACTGGTGCAGCGCGCTCGAGGTCGCGATTCGCCTGATCAACTGGTCGATCGCCTGGCAGCTTGCTGGCGGCGCGGATGGAGCGCTGTTCGCCGGCACCGAGGGCGGGCACTTCCGGCAGCGCTGGCTCACCTCGATTTATCAGCATGCCCGCTTCGTGCGTGGCTACTTCTCACGCCATTCCTCGGCCAACAACCACCTGATCGGCGAGGCCGCGGGCCTCTACATCGCCGGCCTCACCTGGCCGTGCTGGCCGGAGCTGCGCCGCTGGCACGCGGGCGCACGGCGCATCCTCGAGCGCGAGGCCCTGTTGCAGAACTCTGCGGACGGCGTGAATCTCGAGCAGGCAGTCTGCTATCAGCAGTTCGTGCTCGACTTTCTGCTGCTGGCATTGCTCGCGGGCGAGAACGCCGGTGAGGCGCTGGCCGCCAGCTACCGGCAGCGCATCGCGGCCATGCTCGCCTTCCTCGCCTCGATCATGGACGCCGGCGGCAAGGTGCCGATGATCGGCGACGGCGACGACGGCGCGGTCACGCGGCTCGTGCCAAGCGCGGATTTCTGTCCCTACCGCTCGCTGCTGGCGAGCGGCGCGGTGCTGTTCGAGGACGCAGCCCTGCGGCACAAGGCGGGCGAGCTGGACGACAAGACCCGCTGGCTGTTCGGGGCGCGGGCGCAGGAGGCGTTCGAGCGGCTGCGCGGGCGACCCGCGGTACTGCCGCGTCGCCGGACCTTTCCCGGCGGCGGCTACTACGTACTCGGCTGCGACCTCGAGACCGCCGACGAAATGCGTGTGGTCGCCGACATCGGCCCGCTCGGCTATGGCCCGCTTGCAGCTCACGGACACGCCGATGCGCTGTCTTTCACGCTGTCGATCGGCGGGCTGCCGTTTCTCATCGACCCGGGGACCTACGTCTACCACGGCGGTGGCCGCTGGCGCACTCACTTCCGCGGCACCTCGGCCCACAACACGCTGGTGATCGATGGCCTCGACCAGTCGGAGCAGGGCGGCGATTTTCTCTGGCTGCGCAAGGCGCGGACGGGCTGCACCGACTTCGAGATCTCAGACTCGGTCGAGAGGCTCGAGGGCTGGCACGACGGGTATCAGCGGCTCCCCGATCCGGTCCTGCACCGGCGGCGGCTGCGGCTCGGCAAGCGTGCGCGCACGCTCACGATCGAAGACCGGCTCGAGATGTCCGGCGCGCACGACGTAGAGATCTTCTTCCACTGCGCGGCCGAGTGCGTCGTCGAGGCCGAGCCCTCGGGATTTGCGATACGCCGCGGGCGGTGGACGCTGCAGCTGCTTCCGCCGCCACACGTTGCGGGGGCGGCGCGGATCTATCGCGGCAGCACGCGCCCCCTGTGCGGGTGGATCTCGCGGCACTACGGCCAGTACGAGCCCGCCCCGACCATCGTGTGGCGCGCGCACCTCGCGGGCCCGGCCTCATTGCGCAGCTACCTGATATGCCATTCGGACTACTCCTCCGATTCGTTGGGAACTTGCCCGGTTGGTAAACCTGAAGTCGGGCAAAGCTGACGTTCATCGGAGCGCATCATGGATGGAGTACTGGCACAGGAACGCGTCCGCGAGCACTGGGACCGCCAGCCCTGCGATTCGGAGCTGAGCACGCGCGAGCCTAACTCGCGCGACTTCTATCTGGACATCGAGCGGCAGCGCTATGCACTGCAACCGCACATCCTCGAGTGCCAGTCGTGGATCGAGTGGCGCGGCAAGCAGGTGCTGGAGGTCGGAGCCGGCATCGGCACCGACGCCCGCCGGCTGATCGGCGCCGGCGCGCGCTATACCGGCATCAACGTCGACCGCGGCTCGACCGAGGCCACGGCGCGCGCGCTACGGCTGTTCGCGCTCCCGGGAGTCTCGCTGCAGCGCGATGCGCGCTCACTCGACTTCTCGGACGGGGTCTTCGATGTGGTCTATTCCTTCGGCGTGCTGCAGCACATACCGGAGGGGGCCCGCGCGGTCGCCGAGATCGAGCGCGTCCTCGCGCCGGGCGGCGAGCTCCTGGTCATGCTCTACAACCGCTCCTC
>DASXKA010000269.1:0-4766 GCA_036497085.1 Steroidobacteraceae bacterium
CTACTTCTTCGGGGGCTTCGGCGCGGCGCCCGCGGCCTTCACACCGCTGTCGGCACCCTGCCAGGAATCGCGGACCTGATCCGCCCAGCTCTTGTAGTTCGACCAGGTGTAGAGATTGCGCGTGATCGCCGCCTGCCGCGCGCGTGCGCGCTGCATCCGGTCGAGCCACGTGGCGTAGGCGTCTGCGCCTCCCGGGGGATTGACGCCGCTCGGCACCGCGGGCTCGTGGTCTGCGGGGACGTCGTCCCGGCCCCTGTTCGATGAGCTCATGGAAGGCTCCTGTCTTCTCTTGAGTGCGAGCGTACGGCCAACGCCCACGCGAGCGCAGGACCTGGGTCACAGACAAACCCAAGCGTGCCTGAGTGCGAGCACGGCTATGACACAGCTCTCGCCCGCCGCTCGGTAAAATGTGCGGCACGCAGAGCGTTATGTCACGGCGGAGCGGCTCAGGCGACGAACCGGTACACCGGGCGATAGGTGCTGCCCGGCAGGCGCATGCGCTTCTGGGCCACGAACGCCGCAAGGAGCCCGTCGAGCTGCTGCATGATCGCCGGATCGCCCCTGAGCTCGTAGGGCCCGGAGCGCTCGATCGCCTGGATGCCGTAGTCCTTGACGTTTCCGGTGACGACGCCGGAGAAGGCGCGCCGCAGGTTGGCGGCGAGCTCGTGCGCAGGCTGGTCACGCCTAAGCTCGAGCGCGCGCATCGACTCGTGGGTGACCTCGAAGGGGCGCTGGAAATCGGCCGGCACCTGCAGCAGCCAGTTGAAGTTGTAGGAGTCGTTGCGCTTACGGCGGAATTCGCGCACCTCGGCCATGCCGCGCACCATGCGGCGTGCGGCTTCCGGCGGGTCATCGGCGATTACCGTGAAGCGCTCGAGCGCCGCGGCCCCGAGCGTGCCGCCGATGAAGCGGCAGACCTGCTCGAAATACGGGGCGCTGTCCTTCGGTCCCGTGAGCACGATCGGGAATGGCTGCTCGGCGTTCGCCGGCCCGAGCAGGATCCCGCATAGATACAGGATCTCCTCGGCGGTGCCGGCTCCGCCCGGGAATACCACGATCCCGTGAGCCAGACGCACGAACGCCTCGAGCCGCTTCTCGATGTCCGGCATGATCGCCAGCTGGGTCACGATCGCGTTGGGGGGCTCGGCGGCGATGATGCCGGGCTCGGTGACGCCGATGTAGCGGCCGCCTTCGATGCGCTGCTTGGCGTGGCCGATGGTGGCGCCCTTCATCGGGCCCTTCATGGCCCCGGGGCCGCAGCCGGTGCACACGTCGAGACCGCGCAGCCCGAGCTCGTAGCCGACATCCTTGGTGTACTGGTATTCCTCGCGCGTGATCGAGTGCCCGCCCCAGCACACCACCAGATTGGGGCGCACCTTGTGCTCGAGAATCCGCGCGTTGCGCAGCACGTGGAACACCGCGTTGGTGATCGAGGCAGAGTCGCTCAGATCGAAGCGGCCGCTGGCGACGATCTCGTTCGAGGTGAACACCACGTCCCGCAGCACCGCGAACAGGTGCTCCTTGATGCCGCGGATCATCTGCCCGTCGACGAAGGCGGTCGCCGGTGCATTGTGCAGCTCGAGCTTCACGCCCCAGGCGTGGCGCACGATGCGGACGTCGAAGTCGCGGTAGCGGTCGAAGATCTCTTTGGCGTTGTCGGTGCGCGCCCCGGAGTTGAGCACCGCGAGCGCGCAGCGGCGGAACAACGGATAGAGCCCCGCCTCGCCCGCATCGAGCAGCCGGTCGATCTCCGCCTGGGAAAGGTTCTCCAGGCTGCCGCGCGGACCGACGCGCGCGTCGACGAATGCTGAGAGGTCGCTGGCCACGGCTCGGGGATGTTATGTCATGCAACGGTTGCCGGCGCGACGATACCGCGAGTGCCCGGTCGGCGGCACGCGATCGCCGGCGCTTTGATCAGGGATCGATGTCGATCGGGACCGAGTCGGGGAGCAGCATCCAGATCTCCACCATGTCCGCGTTGGAGACGGCGATGCAGCCGTCGGTCCAGTCGTGGTTCAGGTAGTAGTCCGGATCGTGCCTCATGAGGTTCGGCAGCCCGTGGATCATGATCGAGCCGCCGGTATCCCAGTGGCGCGCGCGGGCGCGCTTCACGTCCGTTTCGTTCGGGTACGACACCTTGATCGACAGGAAGTAGTCGCTGCGCGGATTGCGCGCGTCGAGATGATAGCTGCCCTCGGGCGTGCGGAAGTCGCCCGAGCGCTCCTTCTGGCCGACCGGGGACAGGCCGAGCGCCACGTGGTAGGAGCGCACGACGTTGCCGCCGTGCATGAGGAACATGCGCCGCTCGGTCTTCTTGACCACGACGCGGTCCACCGCGGGCAGGGTGTCGCTGGTGAGGGCCACCGACTGACCCACCGGCAGCGAGTCTCCGTGCGCGGCCACCGCCGTACACGCGAGCAGGAGCATCGCAGCCAAGTTCCTGAAAATCATGACTTTCCGTAGTCCACTCACCAGGATTGAAACGATTATAGCCAGCGTCCCCGGGGACGGTATGTACCTGGATCACACACCTTGGACGCCTGTCTTCACCCGCTGTTTCCGACCTCCTCCACGCGGGGTATGACGATCTGCACACCGGCCCGCAGGTCGCTGAAATCAACGTCCGGGTTGTACTGCACCAGCAGCCACTCGGGCAGGAGCTTGGCGCGCTTGGTGACCGTCCACAGCGAATCGCCCGGACGCGCGATGTAGATCTCGGTGCCCGAAATGCGGTGCGCCGCAAAGTAGGCCGCCTGCAGCTGCTGGTGGTACTCGCGCCGGTGCTGCTCGAAGACATCGTGCGACACCTTGTGGAAGTCGAGCTTGAGGCGATGACCGACCAGCACGGGCTTCTTCATGCTCATGTGATTCAGGTCCCGCAGGTGCTGTGCGCTCACGCCGAGCCAGTCGGCGTAGTGCCCGAGCGTCTCCTCGGCGGCGACCCGGATCGAGTCATCGCCGCGCACGCTGTAGTCGGTGGGGTCGGCGCTCTGCTGAGTGTCGGCGGCGGGGCCGAGTGCCGGGCTGAGAGCCTCGGCCTGTGCCGCCGACACCGGCTGCTCGCGGCTCGCGACCACGGTGATGGTGGCCACGGCCGCCGCGTCCTCGGCGCTCTCGCGCTGCGCGACCGCGGCCGGGACCGCACCCAGGTCCGGTGCGCCGGCCGCCGTGCCTGCCGCCCTGCCGGCAGCCGGGGCGGGCGCGGCGGCGGCGGAGGCCACCTGCACGGTCGCACCTTCCGGCAGCTCGATGGTGCGGCCGACTCTGAGAGCGGCGCTCACTCGCAGCCGGTTCATGCGTGCGAGCGCATCGATCGGTACGCCATAGCGCTCGGCGAGCCGGGCGAGCGTGTCGCCGGGCTGCACCCTGTAGCGCTTCGGCTGCGGTTGTCCGGCGTAAAGCTCGTGCGGGCTGAGCTGATGCGCGAGCAGTTCCGTCGTCCACTGCCCTGCAGCGTCCGGCAGCCGCAGCCGGTAGTCGCGCGGCACGCGCAGCTGCCCGTCCCACACCGGGCGCAGCAGCGCCGGGTTGAGCGTCCGCAACTCGTCGCCGCGGACGTTGAGCACGTGCTCGAGCGTCGCCATTTGCACGTAGCCCGGCACCGACACCACCTGGAACTGCGCCTCGCTCTGCTTCTGCACGGAGCCGAAGTACTTGTCGGGGTTGTGGTCGATGTCGAGAGCGGCGAGGAACGACACGTAGAAATTGCGCGAGGCGAACCCGAAGGTGCGGCTGTTGTAGTGGCGCACGATGGTGACGATGTCCTCCGTGCCGAGCGTCTCCTTGGCGCGCAGCATGCCGGCGGTGCCGTGGTTGTAGGCGGTGATCGCAAGCGGCCAGGTGCCGAGCACCCGGTAGTTGTAGCCGAGCAGCTGCGCCGCCGCTTCGGTCGAGCGGAACGGATCGAGCCGGTCATCGACCGAGCGGTCGATGCGCATGTAGCGCCGGCCGGTCGAGCGCATGAACTGCCATAGCCCCGCCGCGCCGACCTTGGAGTAGGCGGCGGGGTTGAACGAGGACTCGACGTGCGGCAGCACCGCGAGCTCGGCCGGCAGGCCGCGGTTGGCGAGGGCTTCCGCGATGTGGGTCTCCCATGCGCCGGCGCGGACCAACCCCGCGCGGAAGCGGTCCGCCTGCCCGAGCTGGAAGCGGATGTCGTCCACGGCCCCGCGCAGCCGCGCCGGGCTCGCCGTGCCCCACAGGTCCCTGATGCGCTGATCCGCTTCCGACAGCGGCGTGTCCCCCGCGTCGGCGATACGCCGCAGTGCTGCGGCGATACGCTCGCGGTGCTCGTCCACCTCGTGCTCGCGCGCGCTCTGCGAGGCATCGGGCGCAAAATGCAACGTCTCGTAGACGGTCCCGAGGTTGTACTGGTCGTGGAGGAAGCCCGCGTTGGTATCGATCTGCGTGTAGACACGGATCCAGAACTGCACGTCGGGCTCGAGCGCAGCCGGCCTCGGCATCGCGCCCTCGGAAGCCAGCACCTGCGTGGCGCCCAGGGTGCACAGACAGGCAAAAAACACTGCGCGAGCGCGGGCTTGACAGGGTGTCGACTTCATTTACATCCCTGAATCAGACCTGTTCTCAATCAAATTCAACGCCTTGTGATTCACGCGGCCTGGCTGCCGGAAACACACGCTGCGGAAAGCGTCGAGTATTTTGACACTTTCGTTTCAACCAACGGATTGCCAGCCGGGAACCTCGTCCGGGCGCGGTAGGGTTAAACCCCAGAAAGCGGCCGCCGATTGTGTACAGCGTCACATTTG
>DASXKA010000270.1:0-6090 GCA_036497085.1 Steroidobacteraceae bacterium
GACTCCGCCAGCGTATGCGCGCCATCGCGCACCACCGGGGACTTGCCGAGCGGATGAATCCCCTTAAGCTCCGGCGGCGCGAGCAGCGTCTGCGGGTCGCGCTGGTATTTGACGACCTGGTACTCGCAGCCGAGCTCCTCGAGCAGCCACAGCACGCGCTGCGAGCGCGAGTTGTTGAGGTGGTGGACGGCAATCATGGGGGCGATTCTACAATGACACCCACGGCCGCCATCGCAGGGCACTCGTGCTGAGAATCCGGCAACTCTCCCGCAGCTTCCGCGAAGGCTCGCGCGTGCATCGCGTGCTCGATGGGCTGGACGCCGAGGTGCGCTCCGGCGAGCACCTGGCGATCGTCGGGCGCAGCGGCTCGGGCAAGTCGACGCTCCTCAATCTCATCAGCGGCATCGACCGCGCCGACGCCGGCGCAGTCGAGATCGACGGCGTCGAGGTGACGGCGCTCGGCGAGCCCGGGCGCACGCTGTTCCGCCGCGCGCACGTCGGCTTCGTCTACCAGTTCTTCAACCTCATCCCGACGCTCGACGTGGCCGAGAACGTGCGCCTGGTGCTCGAGTTGAACGGGGTGCGCGGCGCGGCGGCGCGCCACCGGAGCCTCGCCGCGCTCGCGGGCGTGGGCCTCGCGGCCCGCGCACACAGCGCGGTCGATCAGCTCTCGGGGGGCGAGCAGCAGCGGGTCGCTATCGCCCGGGCGCTGGTGCACGAGCCGCAGCTGCTGCTGGCGGATGAGCCCACCGGCAACCTCGACGAGGAGACTGGCCGCGAGATGCTGCCGGTGCTCTTGTCACTGACGCGTGCCCGCGGCGCGACGCTCGTCATCGTTACGCATGACGAGGCCCTGGCCGCAACCGCCGACCGCGTGCTCGAGTTGCGCGAGGGGCGGTTGCACGAGCGGCGGGCAACGCCCGGGCAGTCCAGGTGACGGCCCTGCGCGCGGCGAGCGTGAGGCACCTGCTGCGCCACCCGGCGCAACTGGCCCTGGCGCTCATCGGTCTCGCGCTAGGGGTCGGCACCATCGTCGCGGTCGACATTGCGACGGCCAGCGCGCGGCGCGCCTTCGAGCTCGCGGTTGCCGCGGTAAACGGTGCCGCCACCCACGAGATCGTCGGCGGACCCGGAGGGATCGACGAGCTGCTCTATGTGCGCCTGCGCACCGCGCTGCGCGGGGCGGCGCAGCCGCCGGCGCGTTTCGCGCCGGTAGTCGCCGGCTACGTGACCGCCGGCGGACGCATCTTCGAGCTCGTCGGCATCGATCCATTCGCGAGCGCCGAGCTCAACGAGGGCACCGGCGGACCCGCAGGCTCGGGCTTGCAGGGCCTCGAGGAGGCGCGCGGCTGGTTCACGCAGCCTGGCGCGGTCGTCATGAATGCCGCCGCGGCGCGTGCGCTCGGCGTCGGGGAGGGAGCGAGTTTCGAGCTCGAGGTCGGCGGCGTTGCGCACCGTGCGACGCTGATCACGCGCCTGAGTGCTGCGGGCGCGGGCCTCGACGCGGTGATACTCACGGATATCGCCCAGGCGCAGGAATGGCTGCAGTCGAGCGGGCGGCTGTCGCGGATCGACGTGCGGCTGGCGCCTGCCGGCGCGGGCGCGGCGCTCGCCCCTGAGCTCGCCGCACTCCTGCCGCCCGACCTCACTCTGCGATCGACGCGCGCCGGGGCGCGCGAGACGCTCGCGATGACGGACGCATTCACGACCAACCTCAAGGCGATGAGTCTGCTCGCGCTGCTGGTCGGAACGCTGCTCATCTACGGGGCGGTGAGCTTTGCGGTGCTGCAGCGGCGTACGATCATCGGCGTGCTGCGGGCACTCGGCGCGACGCGTCGCGAGGTGCTCACCCTGGTGCTGAGCGAGGCGGCGGTGCTCGGGCTCGCGGGCGCCGTGTGCGGCCTGCTGCTTGGCGTGCTCATCGGCCGGGGGCTCGTGGGGCTCGTGTCGCGCACTATCAATGATCTGTACTTCGTAGTGGCGGTGAACCAGGTGAGCGTGCCTGCGGGAGCGCTGCTCGAAGCCTGCGGCGCGGGACTCGCGACCGCGGTGCTCGCCGCGCTCCTGCCCGCGCTCGAAGTCGCCGCGAGCGCGCCGCAGCTCGGGCTCGCGCGCTCGGTGCTGGAGGGACGCGCGCTGCAGATTGCACGGCGCCTGGCGCTGCTCGGACTGGCGCTCGCCGTCGGCGCGGGACTCACGGTGACGCTCTCGAGCCGCAGCCTCCTGGCGGGCTTCGCGGCGCTCTTCCTGCTGCTCATCGCGGTGGCCGCGGTGACACCCGCGCTGCTGCGCGCGCTCGCGCAGGCCGGCGCGCGCCTCGCCGCCCGCGTCAGCCCCGTGGCGCGGCTCGCCTGTGCGGACGTGGGCGCCTCGCTGAGCCGTACCGGGGTTGCCATCGCGGCGCTCGGTATGGCGCTCGCCGCCATGATCGGCGTCGGCATCATGGTCGAGAGCTTCCGCGAGTCGTTGCGCGAGTGGCTGGTGCAGACGATGCGGGCAGACGTCTATGTGACCGCCCCGGGGGCGAGCGAGGGTCTCGAGCGGCGGCTCGAGCCGCCGGTCATCCAGGCGATCCTCGCGGTGCCCGGAATCCGGGCCCACAGCGAGGGGCGGCGCGTCACGGTGACCTCTCCCCTTGGGCCCGTGGACCTGAACGCCGTGAGGCTCGCGCCGCAGAGCTACGCCGGCTTCCTCTTCACCGCCGGCGAGCCGGTGCGCGCCTGGGGCGAGTTCGCGCACGGAGCAGTGCTCATCTCCGAGCCGCTCGCCTGGCGGCTGTCGCTCGCGCCGGGGAGCAGTCTCACTCTCATCACGGCCGGGGGTGCGCGTGGTTTCCCGGTGGCCGGCGTTTACCGCGAGTACGGCAACGACCGTGGCGAAGTCCTCATCGACCTTGCCGAGTACCGGCGCTGGTGGCGCGACGAGGCTATCGCCGGGCTCGGGCTCTACCTCGCGCCCGCCGTCACCGCCGAGCAGGTGAGCGACGCCGTGCGCGCCGCGGTCGGCACCCGGCAGGCTCTGCTGGTGCGCTCGAATGCCGCGATCCGTGCGCTCTCGATGCGAATCTTCGAGCGCACCTTCATCATCACGCGGGTGCTCTACTGGCTGGCCGCCGGGGTTGCCGCGGTGGGACTCCTGAGCGCTTTGCTCGCCTGGGAGCTCGAGCGCGGGCGCGAGCTCGCGCTGCTGCGTACCCTGGGACTCACGCCCGCGGCCACCGCGGCGCTGGTGCTCGCGCAGACGCTGTTCATGGGGCTGGTGGCATTGCTGGCCGCGATCCCCGCGGGGCTCCTCACGGCGCTCACTCTGACGGAGGTGATCAATCGCCGCGCCTTCGGCTGGCGGATCGATCTGCACATCGCTCCCGCCCAGTTCACCAACGCCCTGTGGCTCGCGCTCGCCGCCGCGCTGGCCGCCGGCCTGTATCCGGCCTGGCGAAGCGCGCGCGCCGAGCTCGCCAGCGGACTGCGGGAGGAGTGATGGCAGACCAGTACGCCGACGCCCGGCTCGCTGGCCTTTACGACCGGTTGTTCCCACCCGCGCCGGCGGCCCTCGACTTCTACCTGCCGCTCATCATGGCGGCGCGCTCGGTGCTCGATGTCGGCTGTGGCACCGGCGCACTGCTCGCGGCAGCCCGCGACGCGGGACACTCCGGCAGGCTGTGCGGAGTCGATCCCGCCGCCGGCATGCTGGCGCAGGCGCGTGCCCGCGCCGGTATCGAATGGATCTGCCGCGGGGCCGCCGAGCTCACCCTCGCGCACGAGTTCGAGCTGGCCGTCATGACGGGCCACGCCTTCCAGGTGCTCATCGGGGACGCCGAGCTGCGCGCCGCGCTCGCGGCGGTGCGGACGGCTCTCAAGGATGGCGGCCGGTTCGTGTTCGAGACGCGCAATCCCGCCGCCCGTGCCTGGGAGCGCTGGACCCCGGAGCGCTTCCTTCAGGTCGACGACGGACAGGGCCACACCGTGCGTGTCACGTTCCAGATCGAGGAGCCGTTCGATGGGCGCACAGCCGCGTTTACCCAGACCTACAGCAGCCCGGCGTGGCCGGCGCCACAGGTGAGCCGCAGCGTCCTGCGCTTTCTCGATGCCGCCGGCGTCGCGCGCTTTCTCAGCGACGCGGGCTTCGTGCTCGAGGAGCAGTTCGGTGACTTCGACCGCAGCCCGCTGATGCCCGCGAGCCCGGAGATTGTCACCGTCGCCCGCGCGCCATGAGGACGGCGACCGCAGCCGCTATGAGGAGGCGCGCCGGGCGCGCCGGGCGTGCCGCCGCCATGATCGGAACGTTGAGCACCACCGCCTGGCTCGCGGCCGGCGCGGCGCCCCCGCCGAATACGGGGTTGCTGCCCGCGGGGGGCGAACAGGGCTTTGCGCAGGCAGCGGCGCCCCGTAGCTTCGTCTTTCCCCGCGACCACGGACCGCACCCGGAATTTCGCCAGGAGTGGTGGTACGTCACCGGCAACCTCGACGGCGCCGATGGCCACCGCTTCGGGTTCGAGCTCACGTTTTTTCGCTTTGCGCTGGCGCCGGACACGCCGCCGGCGGACAGCGTGAGCGCGGCGCACGACGAGCCGCGGCCCGCGACCTCGGCCTGGCGCACGCGCCAGGTCTACATGGCGCATTTTGCGATCACCGACGTTGCCGCGAGGCGCTTCCGCTACACGCAGAGGCTCGCGCGTGATGCGCTCGGACTCTCGGGCGCGGAGGGAGCGCCACTGCGGGTGTGGATCGATGACTGGACCCTCGCCGCCGCCGGCGGCGCGAGCGCGGATTGGAAGCTGGCAGCCGCGCAGCAGGAATACGCGCTGCAGCTCGAGCTGCACCCGCTGACACCGCCGGTGCTGAACGGCGCGGCGGGGCTTTCGCGCAAGTCGGACGAGCCGGGCTCCGCCAGCTACTACTACTCCATGCCGCGCATCGCGGTGCACGGCACGCTGTCGCGGCAGGGCAGGCCGCTCGTGGTGCAGGGCCTCGCCTGGCTCGATCGTGAGTGGGGCAGCGGCGGTCTCGGCCCGGGCGAGGCAGGCTGGGACTGGTTCGCGCTCGAGCTCGACGACGGCACGGCGCTCATGTTCTATGCGCTGCGCGCGCGCGACGGCAGCCGCGACCCGCACAGCGCCGGAACCTGGGTGGAAGCCTCGGGCGAGGCACACGGCCTCGCGAGCGCGGCGGTCGACATCGGCGTCACCGATCACTGGAGCAGCGCCGAGGGTGTGCGCTACCCCGCGGGCTGGCGAATCCGCGTGCCCGCGCTCGCGCTCGATGTGACCGTGCGCCCGGTACTCGCGGACCAGGAGCTCAAGACCACCCCACGTTACTTCGAGGGCGCGGTCGATGTGAGCGGTGCGCGCGCGGGCCGGGCGCTCGGCGGGCGCGGCTACGTCGAGCTGGTGGGCTACGCGGCCGGACGCTGAAGTCCGGCGGCGCTCTCGGCCCTCACCTCACCGACAGCGCCGGCACGGCCCCGGAGTTCTCGATGAAGGTGCACTTGCCGTCGCCGCTGCAGACCTTCAGCTCCATCTCGATGCGCTTGAGCTGCACGTACTGCTCGGGCGAGAGGCCGATCGCCTGACGGTAGGCGTTGTCGGCGGCAGCGCGCGCTTCTTCCGCAGACTTGCGTTGCGTTTCCGCGTTCTTGATCTGGATTTCGGTCTGAATGCGCTGCTCTTGCGCGGCCGTTTCGATGCGCTGGTTCTTGATGGCATCCGGCGGATTCGCCCGGCCGACCGTCATCGTGACGAGCCGCACGGGCAGGCCCTTCTCCTTGATGAAATCCACCAGTGTGTCGTGAATCTCCGAGTCGATCGCATCGAGCGCCGACGTGCTGATCGCGGTCTCATTCATGCCACGCTTGCGTACGGCTTGACGCACCATCGTCTTGAACTGCTCCTCGAGATTGTTGGCGTACCAGTTCGGGCCAAAGCTCTTCATGAGCGCGACCGAGTCAGTGACCTGGAGCACCACGATCGCGTGGAAGCTGATTGGCACGCCGTCGGACGTCATTGTGTCGTGCATTTCGGTGTCGAACTTTTTTGGCTGCATATAGACGAGGATGCCGTCGGTTGAAAGCGCTGCGTACGTGCGGCCGGTT
>DASXKA010000271.1:0-3577 GCA_036497085.1 Steroidobacteraceae bacterium
CTGCAGCTGCGCGAGAAGCAGAAGCTGCGCCGCATGTACGGCGTGCTCGAGCGGCAGTTCAGCAACTACTACAAGGCGGCGGCGCGCAAGACGGGCGCCACGGGCGAGACGCTGCTGCGGCTGCTCGAGTGCCGGCTCGACAACGTGGTGTACCGCATGGGCTTCGCCGCGACGCGCGCCGAGGCGCGCCAGCTGGTGAGCCACAAGTCGATCACCGTGAACGCGCACGCGGTAACCATCGCCTCGTACCAGGTGAAGGCCGGCGACATCGTCCAGGTGCGCGAGAAGTCGCGCAAGCAGCTGCGCATCACGAGCGCGATGAACGTCGCGCAGCAGGTCGGGCTGCCTGACTGGGTGGACGTGAACGCCGGGGAGTTCCGCGGCGTGTTCAAGTCGGCGCCGGGCCGGGAGGACATCCTGCCCGACATCAACGAGAACCTGGTGGTCGAGCTTTATTCGAAGTAAGCGAATCTCCGTTGTTTGCGCCGGCCGCGTGCCGGCAAGGTGAAACTGCAATGCAGGCTTCTGTAAGCGAGTTCCTGAGACCCCGGGTGGTGAAGGTGCAGCCGCTCACTCAGCGCCAGGCGCGCGTGGTGATCGAGCCGTTCGAGCGCGGCTTCGGCCATACGCTCGGCAACGCGCTGCGCCGGGTGCTGCTCTCGTCCATGCCGGGTGCCGCCATCACTGAAGTCGAGATCGACGGCGTGCTGCACGAGTACACCAGCATCGAGGGCGTGCAGGAGGACGTGGTCGACATTCTCCTCAACCTGAAGTCGGTCGCGCTCAGGATGCACTCGCGCGAGAGCGCCGAGCTGCGCCTGCACAAGAAGGGCCCGGGCCCGGTGACGGCCGGTGACATCCAGACCGATCACGACATCGAGGTCGTGAACCCGGAGCTGGTGATCGCCAACCTGACCAAGGCGGGCGAGCTCGCCATGACGCTGCGCGTCGAGCGCGGCCGTGGCTACCGTCCGGCGGCCGTGCGCGTCGCCTTTGAGGAGCAGACGCGCCCGATCGGGCGGTTGCAGCTCGATGCGTCCTTCTCGCCGGTGCGGCGTGTGACCTACTCGGTGGACGCTGCGCGCGTCGAGCAGCGCACCGACCTCGACAAACTGGTCATCGACATCGAGACCAACGGTACGATCGACGCGGAGGAGGCCATCCGCCGCGCCGGCGCGATCCTGAAGGATCAGCTGTCGGTATTCATCGACCTGCAGGGCGAGGAGGAGAGCCAGCAGAAGGTCTCCGAGATGCAGTTCGACCCGATCCTGATGCGGCCGGTCGACGAGCTCGAGCTCACGGTGCGCAGCGCGAACTGCCTCAAGGCCGAGAACATCCACTACATCGGCGATCTGGTGCAGCGGACCGAGGTGGAGCTGCTGCGCACGCCGAACCTCGGCAAGAAGTCGCTCACCGAGATCAAGGAAGTGCTGCAGAGCCACGGCCTGATGCTCGGCATGCGCCTCGACGGCTGGCCGCCGGTGGGCCTGAAGCACGAGGAAGGCAGCCGCGAGGTCATCTGAGTTTTGCGGAAACGCCCGCTTCGCGGGCAAGAGTCACGCCTCTTGCCCGCGTAGGTGCAACATCGATAGGTTGGCCTGCTGAAAGGGCCGCCAGGCCCTTTCAGCCAGTCATCAAGAGGAAACATGCGTCACCAACTCTCCGGCCGTCAGCTGTCGCGCAACAGCTCGCACCGCCACGCGCTGATGCGCAACATGTCGGTCTCGCTGCTGCGGCACGAGACCATTCGCACGACGCTGCCGAAGGCGAAGGAGCTGCGCCGCGTAGTCGAGCCGCTCATCACGCTCGCCAAGAGCGATGCGGAGGCGAACCGCCGCCTGGCGTTCGCGCGGCTGCGCGACGCCGCGGTGGTGGAGAAGCTGTTCGCCGAGCTGGGTCCGCGCTTCAAGGCGCGCCCGGGCGGCTACACGCGGATCCTGCGCATGGGGCCGCGGCCGGGCGATTCGGCGCCCATGGCGCTGATGCAGCTGGTCGAAGGCCCGGCGGCCGTTGCGGCCGAGCAGCCCGAGCCGGGCGCGAAGCCGAAGGCCCGACGCGCCAAGGCAGCCGCCGAGGCTCCCAGGGCCAAGGGAAAAAAGGCGAAGGCGGAAGCCGCACCGGCGGAAGCCGCGCCCGCCGAAGCGCCGAAGAAGCGCACGCGCAAGAAGAAGACTGCGACCGCCTGAAGCGCGGCCAGCGTCTCGCGACCTCCAACGGCAGGCCCTCTGGCCTGCCGTTTGCTTTTGGGGGCGCGCCGCGCAGCCCGCGTTTGCGCCGCGTCGAACCGATCCGGTAGGCTCGACCGGGTCAAGGCGGCCTTCGAACCGACCATTTGTGGGGAGGATCTCGTCATGAGCTTTGCTTCGGAATTCAAAGAATTTGCCATGAAGGGCAGCGTCATCGACCTCGCGGTCGGCGTCGTGATCGGCGGCGCGTTCGGAAAGATCGTCTCCTCGCTGGTCGGCGACGTGATCATGCCGGCGCTGTCGCCCATCCTCGGCAGCGTGAACTTCAGCGAGCTGTCGTTTCAGATCGCGACCAACGCCGCCGGCAAGCCCGTGCTCCTCAAATACGGAGCGTTCATTCAGACGATCTTCGAGTTTGTGGTGATCGCGCTCTCGATCTTCATCGTCATCAAGGGCATCAACAAGCTGAAGAGGCCCCCGCCGTCCGCGGCCGGTGCGCCCCCGCCGGCTCCCACCAGGACCGAGGTACTGTTGCAGGATATAAAGGACCTCCTGGCAAAGCGCTGACCGCTTGAACGCCCAGCTTCAGCCGGCCGTGGCGCACTGCCGCCTGACCCGTCAGGCCGCGCCGCTCGAGGCGGCGGCCCGGAAGGCGTCGCGCGTCAGGTTCTCGCAGCCAGAGGCCGTGATGGCCAGGTCGTCCTCGATGCGGATGCCCCCGAATTTCATGAGCCCCGCCACCCGCGGCCAGTTGATGCGCGCAGCCTGGCCCGCGTCGGCCCGCGCCGCCTCGAGCAGCTGCGGAATGAAATAGATCCCCGGCTCCATCGTGACGACGAAGCCGGGCTCGAGCACCCGTGTTAGGCGCAGGTACGGATGCCCCTCGGGCCGGGGAATATCCCCCTCGCCTCGGGCCTTCATGAATCCGCCGACGTCGTGAACCTCGATTCCGAGCAGGTGCCCGATGCCGTGCGGCAGGAACACCCTGGTGACGCCGGCGGCCACCGCCTCCTCGGCGCTGCAGCGCACCAGGTCGGCTTCCTTCAGCAGCTGCCCGGTCTCTTCGTGGGCCTCGAGCTGGACGTCGCGCCAGTCCACCCCGGCCCGCACCCCCGCGCACAATCGCTGTTGCAGCTCGTCCATACGCCCGATCAGCGCGCCAAAGTCCTGATCCCGGTGTGCGTGAGTGCGGGTGATGTCGCACGCGTAGCCGGCGAACTCTGCGCCCGCATCGATCAGCAGCGAGTGCCGCTCACGCGGCGGATGCCTGTTGAGCACCTGGTAGTGCAGCACCGCGCCGCCTTCGTTGAGCGCGATGATCGGGTTGTACGGCAGCTCCTGCTCACGCAGCCCGCAGGCGGCGAGAAACTCGATCTCGATCTCGAACTCGG
>DASXKA010000272.1:0-3637 GCA_036497085.1 Steroidobacteraceae bacterium
TTCACCCCGCTCACCGCGAAGCGGGCGTTGCTCGAGGCCACGGCGAGGTCGCACTGCGCCACCAGCTGACAGCCCGCCGCCGTGGCGATCCCCTGCACGCGCGCGACCACCGGGACCGGCAACCGGGTGAGGCTCAGCATCATACGGCTGCACTGCGCGAACAGCCGCTCGTAGTACTCCCGGGAGGGCTGGGCGCGCATCTCGCGCAGGTCGTGGCCCGCGCAGAAAGCCTTGCCCTCGGCCGCCAGCACCATGACACGCACCGACTCGTCGCCGGCGAGCGCGTCGAGCTCACGCTGCAGCGCGCCGAGCAGGGCCTCGGACAAGGCGTTGTAGGCCTGGGGACGATTCAGGGTCAGCGTGACCACGCCGCGCGAATCCTGGCTGCGCTTCACCAGCGCCTCATCGGTGCTCATGTGTGTCCTCCAGGACCATTGTGCCGCGCTCCCTCACCAGCAGCCAGTTCACGGTGGCCGTCAGAATCACGGCGAACAGGATGAGCGACTTGCTGAAGTCGACCCGCGTCAGCAGAACGAGGCAGACCAGCACGCCGAGCAACGGTACTGCCGGCCCGCCGCGCAGGCGGAAAGCCGCGGCCCCGGGCTGCTTCACGCGCAACACCGGCACCGCGGCGCACACCGCCCCGTAGTAGAACAGCCGCGCGACCGCCGACAGGGTGAGGTTCCATGTGAAGCTGCCGAATAGCGCAAAGGCCCACACGAGCAGCGCATACACCGCGATCGAGACATACGGCGTGCGGAAGTGCGGATGGATCGCCGCGAAGGGTGCCGGAAAGTCCCCGCGCTCGGCGAGCGCGAACGTACCGCGGGGGCCGCCCAGCAGGTTCGCGCTGAGATACCCATACACCGCGATCAGCGCGCCGGCGGAGATGAGCGCCGCCCCACCCTGCCCCAGCATCACCCGCGCCACGTCGGCGAGCGGGCGCTCGCTGTGCCCCGCGTCCGGCAACACGCCGACCACGACGAGCTGCAGCACCGTATAAAGGACGGCCACGATCAGCAGCCCGGTGAAGAGCGCAAAGCCGGCATCGTGGCGCGGGTCCTTGGCCTCCCCCATGGGAAAGAGCGCCGCCTCGTAGCCGCCGTACGCGAAGATCAGGAGCAGCACGGCCTTAAGCCACGCGTCGATGCCGCCGGAGGCGGTGACCGGCGCCAGCACCGGGTGAGTCGCGAGCCAGGCGATGCCGACGGCGCCCACCAGGGCGAGCGGCACGAGCTTGCCGACCACCGACACGTTGCTCACCAGCGTGCCCGCGGCGACGCCGCGATAGTTCGCCACGCCGAGTGTTCCGACGAACAGCGACACCACCGCGAAGCGCGGCAGAGGCTCGCTCGCGTGCGCCGAGAACTCTCCGAGCGACATGACGAGCAGGTTCACCGCCGCGGCGCACGCTGTTAGGCGGCTGAGCAGCGTCATCCACCCGACCTGCACGCCGGCGAAGCGTCCGAAGGCACGCCGCACATATAAATAGTGCCCGCCGTTCTCGGTGAATTGCGAGGCCGCCTCGGCGTAGCAGCCGATGATCGCCGCCATCGCAAGCCCCGCGAGCACCACCGCCACCGGGCTCCATCGGCCGACGAGCCCCGCCACCACCGACGGCAATCCGAAGATGCCGCTGCCGATAATGCAGTTCACCACCAGTGCTACCATGCTCCAGCGGCCGATGGCGCGAACCAGTTGCGGCGTGCTGTACGTTGACCCCTGCGGCATCGTGCTGTTGTATCACAAGCAGGAGCACCCAGTGCGCTACACCTACGCGACCCACCTCGAATGCAGCGCGACCGGTGAGCGTCATGAGATCACGCAGCTGCAGGGGCTGTCGCGCGCGGGTAAACCCCTGCTCGCGCGTTACGATCTCGCGGGGCTCGCCCGCGCGGTGGCGCGGCGCGACATCGAGGCGCGCCCGGCGAATCTCTGGCGCTGGCGCGAGCTGCTGCCGGTACCGGATCCCCGGCACGTCGTCAGCCTCGGCGAGGAGGAGACCCCGCTCGTCGAGCTCACCAACAGCGCCCGACCGGCGGGCTTCGCGGCGCCGGTCGTCAAGGACGAAGGGCGCCTGCCGACGGGTTCCTTCAAGGCCCGCGGGCTGTGTCTCGCGGTCTCCATGGCGCAGTGCTTCGGCGTCCGCCGCGTCGCGATCCCCACCAACGGCAACGCCGGAGCAGCGATGGCTGCGTACGCGGCGCGTGCCGGGATGGAGGCGTTCTGCTTCTGCCCCGACGACACTCCGGAAATAAACCTAAGCGAGATCGCGCTCCAGGGCGCGACCGTGTGGCGGGTGAACGGGCTCATCAACGACTGCGCGCGGCTCGTAGGACTCGGCAAGGAGCGCTTCGGCTGGTTCGACATGTCGACGCTCAAGGAGCCCTACCGCATCGAGGGCAAGAAGACCATGGGCCTCGAGCTCGCCGCGCAGATGCAGTGGAAGCTGCCGGATATCGTCTTCTATCCGACCGGAGGGGGCACCGGACTCATCGGCATGTGGAAGGGTTGGCAGGAGCTCGCCGCGCTCGGCTGGATCGAGGGCTCCATGCCGCGGCTCGTCGCCGTGCAGTCGACCGGCTGCGCGCCGATCGTGCGCGCATACGAGGCAGGCGCCGAGAGCGCCACCCCCTGGGAGAATGCACACACGATCGCCTCGGGCATCCGGGTTCCCGCCGCGCTCGGCGACTTTATCATCCTGCGCGCGCTGCGCGAAACCAAGGGATTCGCCATCGCCGTGGAGGATGAGGACATCGAGCGGGCGCGGCGCGAGGTGGCGGCGAAGGATGGACTGCTGCTGAGTCCCGAGGGAGCCGCGACGTATGCGGCGTATCTCGCGGCGGCGCGCCAGGGCAGGCTCGCCGCGAGCGACCGCGTCGTGCTCTTCAATTGCGCGACCGGCCTCAAGTACCCCATGCCGCCGGTGACCGCCCGCATGGACCTCTCGGGACCCTTCGAGGACGGTCCGCTGCCGACGCCGCCGGCGCGCGCCTGGCGCCCCTCAGGGTGACCAGCTCCAGTCGGCGGCACTGTTGCGGCAGCCGCCTCCACCACCGCCCGTCCACGCGCGCCCGCGGATCGCCCGGCCGCTCGACGCCCCGGTCGCGACCTCGTGACGGAGGGCGCGCACGCCGTTGATCCAGACATCGCCGACCCCCGTCGCAAGCTGCTGCGGGCGCTGATAGGTCGAGTGGTCCTGGATCTTCGCCGCATCGAACACCACGACGTCGGCGAAGTAGCCCTGGCGGAGCAGGCCGCGATCGCTCAGGGCGAGCGTCGCCGCCGGCAGCGCCGAGAGCTTGTGAATCGCCTGCGGCAGCGTCAGGGCCTTCTCCTCGCGCACGTAATGCGCGAGCAGCCGCGCGAAGTTGCCGTAAGTGCGCGGGTGGCGGCTCGACTTGAGGAACACCCCTTCCGGCGCCGGCGCGTCGGCATCCGAATCGAAGCTGACCCAGGGCAGTGCTACTTCGCGCCGTATGTTGTCCTCCGACATGAGGAAATACGCGACCCCGACGCGCGAGCCGTCCTCGATGACCAGATCGATCGCGGCATCCTGGGCACTGACGCCGCGCGCCCTGGCCACCGCCGCCAGCGTCTTGCCGGTGAGCGGCTTGAGACCCGGATTCTTGAAGCC
>DASXKA010000273.1:0-4955 GCA_036497085.1 Steroidobacteraceae bacterium
AACGCACGGCTGCTCGCCAACCTGGTGCGCGCGAGCGTGGCCGCCGACGGCGCGGTACTGTTCGACGATCAGCATCAGGGACTCTCCGATACCTACGACCCCGAGAGTTTCTATCGTGACCGGCGGCTCTACCTGACGCTCGGCATCCTGGCTGCGGTGTGGCTGACGTGGGTCCTGGGCGGGACGCGCCTGGCCGCGCCCGCGGCGCCACCGCCCCCTCAGGGCGAGGCGGACCTGGTACGGGCGACCGGCTCGTTCCTCGCGCGGGTGCTGCGGCCGTCGGCAGTCGCACGGCGCATGTTCGAGCATTTCTTCCAGCGGCTGCGGCGCACGCTGCGCGAGCCGACGCTTGATCCGTCCCCGTACTGGGACTGGCTGGAGAACAACCCGCGCCTCGCCCGCGCCGACGTGGCGCAACTGCGTGCCTGGTACGCCGACGCATACTCCGACACCCGAGTGCCGCTCACGCGCTTGCACAACCTCATCGTCAGGACTGAAATGCAGGTCGTCGCATGAGCTCCAGAGTCCAGCAACTGCAAGCGGCGCTCGCACGCGAGCTTGGCCGTGTCGTCATCGGCGCCGAGGCGGCCGTCCCGTCCCTGGTCATCGCGCTGGTGTCGCGTGGGCACGTGCTGGTGCAGGGTGTGCCCGGCCTCGGCAAGACGCTGCTGGCGAAAACGCTGGCGCGCACTCTCGGCGGGGACTTCAAGCGCATCCAGGGCACCGCCGACCTGATGCCGAGCGACATCATCGGCGTGCACGTGTTCGACGAGGGGTCGCGCAACTTCGTCTTTCGCCCCGGACCGCTGTTCGCGGACGTAGTGCTGGTCGATGAGATCAACCGCGCCGGCCCCAAGACGCAGTCAGCGTTGCTCGAGGCCATGGAGGAGAGACAGGTGAGTCTCGAGCGCAGTGCACTGCCGTTGCCGCCGGACTTCCTGGTGCTGGCTACGCAGAACCCGCGCGAGTTCGAGGGAACGTATCCGCTGCCCGAGTCGCAGCTCGACCGCTTCATGCTGCGCATCGACATCGACTATCCGTCGCGCGAGGCCGAAGCCGAGGTGCTGGCCCGCTACGGCGGGCTGGAGGCCGGTGCCGCGGCCGCGTTTGCGCAAGTAGCCGCGCTCGGCAGCGCTCTGCTCGAGGAGGCGCGCGGCGACGCTGAGCGAGTGCACGTGGCCGAGGCACTGAGCGGCTACATCCTCGAGCTGGCGCGCGCCTCGCGCCGCCACCCGCGCCTCACTCTCGGCCTGTCGACGCGCGGCGCGCTGGCGCTGCACAAGGCGGCCCGTATAACGGCGGCCATGCGCGGCGCGGAGTTCGTCGCGCCCGACGACGTCAAGGAGGTGGCACCCGCGGTCATGGCGCATCGCCTGGTGCTGACGCCGGAAGCCGCCCTCGAGGGAGTCGCCGACATCGACGTGGTGCGCATGCTGCTCGCCGAGACGCCGGTGCCTCGCTAGGGCGACGCGCCATGCATCTTGCGCGCCGTGGCTATGCGCTGGTGCTGCTGACCGCGGTACTGGCGATCGTGGCGGTGTGGTCCGACGACTGGCAGCTCAGGTGGTGGTGGCAGCTGCCCGCTGCGGCGCTGCTGCTCGGCCTGGCGGCGGAAAGCGTGTGGGCGCAGCGCCGGCCGCCGGTGGCCGCAATCGCCGTAGCACCGCGGGTCTACCTGGGGCGGGCACTCGAGGCCGCCTTCACGTTCACCAACGGCGCGCGGCGTCCGCTTACGCTCGAGTATGCGCCACTCACCCCGGCGGGTTTCGCGCCGCACGAGCAGGTGCGGCGCATCGTGGCTCCGGCGCGCGGCAGCGTCGCGGATCATGTCACGCTGCTGCCGGTGCGGCTCGGCCCGCAGTCCTGGCCGGCGCTGCCGGCGCGACTCCTCGGGCCGTTGGCGCTCGCCTGGTGGTCGCGCCGTCTGCCGCTCGAGGCGCAGGTGGTGGTGGCGCCCGATGCGCTGCGCCGCGCGGTGCGCGCGCGCGGCATGGCGGGTGGCGCGCGGGCGCGGCGGGTAGTCGGCGCCGGAGCCGAGTTGCATCAGCTGCGCAGCTACCTGCCGGGCGATCCGCTCGCCCGCATCGACTGGAAGGCGAGCGCGCGTGCCGACTCCCTGGTCACGCGCGAGTACAGCGAGGACCAGCACCTCGACGTGCTGGTGTCAGTGGATGCGGGGCGGTTGAGTCGGCTGCGCTGCGGCGAGCTCGACCGCTTCGGCCTCTACGGCAATATCGCCGCGCGGCTGGCCGAGGTGGCAACGCAGCACGACGACCGCATCGGTCTGGTCGTGTACGCCGATCGGGTGCTCTCGGTCCGCCCGCCGGCGCGCGGGCTCGCCGCCACGATCGGACTGCGTCACGCGCTCGAGCGCAGCAGCGTGCGGGCGGCTGAATCCGATCCGACCGCCGCGGCGATCACCATCCGCGGCCTGTTGCGCCACCGCGCGCTGGTCATCCTGCTCACCGACCTCGACGATGCCAGCGTCGCTCACCAGCTGGCGCGCGCCGTGCGGCTGCTCGCGCCGCCGCACCTGGTGCTGGTGGCGGGGGTACAGAGCGGCGAGATCGCGCAGCTCGCGCGCAGCTACGCGCGCGACTGGCTCGATCCCTACGTGGGGATCGCGGCGGCCGAGCACGAGGCGCGCACGGTCGGCCAGCGCGCGCTGCTCGCGCAACTCGGCGCGCCGGTGGTGGCTGCGCCGGCGGCGCGGCTCGAGGAGGAGCTGTTCGCGCGCTACGAGGCGCTACGCCGCGCGCGGCGCATTTAGTCGCCACAGCCGTCCGGACAGCAGCGCCAGCATGAAGAGCCAGTAGCCCACGCCGATTGCAACCTTGGCGCCGAGCGGTATCCGCGGGTTGGGGGAGACGAAGCCCTCGATGAAGCCGGCGCCCACCAGCAGTACCGCGCAAGCGAGCAGTACCGCGCCCGAGCGCAGCGCGGCGGCGCGGAACGCGGCGATGCGCCCGCGGTTGCCGGGCCGCACCAGGGCTTCGCCGACCGCGGCGCCGGCGGCACCCGACAGGCACATCACCGACAGCTCGACGCAGCCGTGCGCCACGATGAACGAAGCCAGCGCGCCGCCCAGTCCGTGTTGGGCCACGTACGCAAAGATCGCTCCCAGCATCAGGCCGTTCAGGCCGAGGATGTACAGAGTGCCGAGGCCGAACAGGAAGCCGCTGCAGTAGGCAAACAGGCTGACGACGATGTTATTGGCGAGGATCTGCACCGACAGCACCGAGGAGGGGGCGATGTTGAGCAGGCCCTCGGTCCAGAGCTTGCCGCGCTCGACGCTCGCGATCAGGTCGGGAGAAGCGAACAGCGCGATCAGCTCGGGGAAGCGGTCGACGAGCGCATAACCCGCGGCCGCGGCCAGCATGAACAGCGCCGTGGTCCACACGAGGTACGGCGCGAGCCACGCCACCGACGCGGGAATCTCCTCGCGCAACAGCTTCTCGAGCGTCGCGCCGAGGCGCCAGCCGCCATGGTTGAGGGTGGCGTGCACGCTCGCGTACACGCTCTCCAGGTATTCGCGCGCCCGCGACCGCGGCAGCAGTACGCGCGCGCGTGCCAGGTCGTGCGCCAACAGGCGGTAGTCGTCGGCCACGCGCGCCGCCTCCGCCGGATCGTCCGAGCGTCCGCGGCGGAAGCGGTTGGCGCGCGCCTCCGCCTCCTGCCACAAGCTCGCGCGCTTGAGCAGCGCGTGCGCGAGCGCGCTGCGGCGGGTGCCCGCGCTCACGTCCTCACCTGCCGGGCGCGCGTCGCCTCGATGAGCGCCTGGCGCAGCGCTGCCTCATCGAGCGGCGCGAGCTGGTCCGCGGAGTGGCCGCAGCGCTCGAGCATGGCCCGCGCCAGCGCGATGCGCGACTGCGCGGTGAGGAGCGGCCAGCGCGTCAGCAGCTCCGCGACCAGCTCTGCGGTGGCGACATCGAGCGCCCCCGCAGTGGTCGCGGGGGTGACCGCTAACCCGGGGCTCGACGACTCGTAGACCAGCAGCGTCCCCGCGGCCATGTCGCCGCAGCGCACGTGCTCGCGGGTCAGCGCCACCAGCGTCAGGCCGAGGCCGTAGGCGAGCGGCAGACTGTCGATCAGGCGGAACACGTTGCGCACCAGCAGCGCGCCGGCGCTCGGGGCGGCGCCGTCGCGCGTGACCACCCGCACTCCGGCAAGGCGCTTGCCGGGAGTGCTGCCGCCCATGAGCAGCTCGAGCACCGGGTGATAGAGGAAATACAACGCCAGCGCCGGCACCAGCACGGCGCCGAACCAGCGCGAATCATTGTCGGATGGCGGCGCGACCGACAGGCCGCCGTCGCGCAGGTAGTTATAAAGGAGTCCCGCGGCGCCGTACCAGGCGAGCCCCAGCACGAACCGGAAGTGCCAGTCGATCACGAACGCGTAAGAGCGGGCGCCGGCGCCGGCCAGCGGCAGCGTGACGTCGATGCCCGTCGCGCTGTCGACGCTCAGCAGTGGAGCGGTCTCGCTCACGCCTGTTCCGCGAGCAGCTGCGCCTGGTGCTCCTGCTGCAGCGCCTGGACGAGCTCGTCGAGCTGCCCGTCCATCACCTGCGGGAGCTTGTAGAGCGTCAGGTCGATACGGTGATCGGTGACACGCCCCTGCGGAAAGTTGTAGGTGCGGATGCGCTCGGAGCGGTCGCCGCTGCCGACCTGGAGGCGGCGCGACTGCGCCTGGGCACTCTGCTGCTTCTCCTCGGCGGCCGCGAGCAGCCGCGCCCGCAGCAGCGCCATGGCCCGGGCGCGGTTCTTGTGCTGCGAGCGCTCGTCCTGGCATTCCACCACGATGCCGCTCGGCAGGTGCGTGATGCGCACCGCCGAGTCGGTCTTGTTGACGTGCTGGCCGCCGGCGCCCGAGGAACGGTAGGTATCGATGCGCAGCTCCGCGGGCTTGAGGTCGATTTCGCCGACCTCATCGGGCTCCGGCAGGATCGCGACCGTGAC
>DASXKA010000274.1:0-37348 GCA_036497085.1 Steroidobacteraceae bacterium
CTTCGCGCCGGTCGTCGGATCCACCCGGTCCACCCAACCACCGTCGTAGCGATACCAGGCGCTGGCGCGCCAGCCGAACACCCCGTCGATGACGGGCTCGCCGTGCGCCGCGCCGAACTCGTAGCTCGGCTCGCCGTACCAGGTGCCGGACAGCTCGGAGCGTACGTAGCTGCTGGAGGAGGTGAGGCTCGGCTGCGCCAGGATGTAACGGACCGTGCCGCCCTCGGATCCGGAGCCGAACAGCGTCCCCTGCGGGCCGCGCAGCACCTCGACGCGCTCGAGGTCGAAAGTCTTCGGCAGCGTGTCATCCGGGTTGAAGCCCAGGCTGCGCATCTGGATGGGTGTGTCGTCGATGTAGATGCCGGTGGTGCCGGCTCCGGCCGAGGAGGAGATACCGCGGATCGAGATGGCATTGGTGCCTGAGTTGTCGATGGACACGCCCGGTACGAAGCGCACGATGTCCTGCATGTCCTTGATGCCACGGTCGTCCATGTCCGACTGGCTGAGCGCCGATACGCTGATCGGTATCTTGCTGAGGGACTCCTCACGACGGGTCGCCGTTACGATGATTTCCTGCAGCGGTCGCTCCGTTTCGGCCGCCGCGGGCGCACCCGGCCCGGTGGCGGGAACCGCGGCAGCCTCGTCGGCGCGCAGCTTCCCGAGCGGCAGTGCCGCGCACAACAGGGCTATGACCACCACGCCCAGCCGGATCGTCGTACGGGTTGCAGTCAGCATGTCTGTCTCCCCCTTCTGGTAACGTTCGTTTTCATGACGCGAGCAGCACGGCAGCATCCGCGTCCCAGCTGACGAATACCTCGTCGCTCCAGTCGATCGCCCATTCGGAGGTGCGGCGCTCGTTCTGGGCGAACGCGGTGACGAGCTTCCCGCTCGTCGTCTTTATGCGATAGGTGGAGCGGTTGCCGAGATAGCCGAGCTCCCACACGGTGCCGCGCAGCTGATTGACGCGCGCGCCGCCCGGGGGCTGCTTTCCGAGCCGGATCTTCTCCGGCCGCAGCGCTACCCACACCCGCTGACCCGGCGCAAAGCGCCCGTCCTCGTCCACCAGCAGATCGCAGCCGGTCTCCGGGCAATGCACGGTGATGAGGCCCGGCTCGCAGCTCACGACGCTGCCCTCGAAGAGATTGGCGGTGCCGACGAAGTCCGCCACGAAGCGGCTCGCCGGGAACTCGTAGATCTGCGACGGCGTGCCCACCTGGACCACCTTGCCGCGGTCCATGACCGCGATGCGGGTGGCGAGCGCCATCGCCTCGTCCTGGTCGTGCGTCACCACGATGAAGGTGATGCCGACCTTGTACTGCAGGTCCATGAGCTCGAACTGCGTCTGCTCGCGCAGCTTCTTGTCGAGCGCCGACAACGGCTCATCCAGCAGCAGCACCTGCGGCCGGCGGATGAGCGCGCGCGCCAGCGCCACACGCTGGCGCTGGCCGCCGGAAAGCTGGTGGGGCTTGCGCGTCGCGACGTGTGCCAGCTGCACCATCTCGAGCGCCTCGTGAATGCGGCTCTTGCGCGTCGCCGCGTCCATCCTGGTGCGGCTGATGCCGTAGCCGACGTTGCGCTCCACCGTCATATGCGGAAACAGCGCATACGACTGGAACATCATGTTGACCGGCCGCTCGTAGGGCGGTACGCCGCTCATCGGTACGCCGTCGATGAGTATGCGGCCGCTGGTGGGCTCGGCGAACCCGGCCAGCATGCGCAGCAGCGTCGTCTTGCCGCAGCCTGAGGCACCGACCAGGGCGAACATCTCGCCCTTGAAGATGCCGAGGCTCACGTCGTCCACCGCGGTGAAGCCGTCGTATGCCTTGCTCACCCCCTCGATCACGATCTGCGGCGTGGCGTTCGGGTCGAGCCACGGGCGGTCGGCGCTCTGCTTCTCCTGGCTGGCGATCACGGGGCTCCTAGAACTCTGCCGGAGGGGTGGCACGCCGCCGCTCCGGCGCAAAGAACGGTCGCTCGACGACCCGGGCGCGCGCCACGCGCCGCTCCCATACCAGCTCGCGGTTGAGGTAGATCTCCGCCCACAGCGTGCTGCCGGTGTCGAAGTGCGGCGCCTCCACCAGGGCGAGTGCGAGGTTGCGCTTCGTGGTCGGCGACCAGACCGCGGAGCTGACGCTGCCCGCCTGGCGGCGCAGCTTTCGGTCGGCGTACAGCAGCGCGTTGTGCGCGGGCTTCGTGCCCTCGATATCGAGTCCGACCAGCCGGCGCCGCGCGCCGCGTTGCTGCTCCGCGAGCAACGCCCGTCGTCCGGTGAAATGCCCCTTGCCGTAGTCGACGAGCCAGGCGAGCCCGAGCTCGAGCGGCGAGCGCTCGGTGCCGATGAAGACGGCGCGCTCGGCCGTCATGAAGTCGACATTTGGAAGCAGGAAACCCGCCTCGATGCGCGCGATGTTGAGCGCCCGCGATCCGATCGGGCGGATCCCGCGGGTCCGGCCGGCTTCGACCAACGCATCCCAGACAGGCTCGGCGTCCTTCGGCTCCATCCACAGCTCGTAGCCGAGATCGCCCGTGAAGCCGGTCCGCGACACCATGAGGCGCGCATCGCCCGCCCCCGCCAGCGCGAAAGTCCCGAGCTCGAAGGGCTTGAGACGCTCGACACCCGCGACGCCTGCCTTGCGCAGCACCGAGTACGACGTCGGCCCCTGCAACGCGAGCGCCGCCACGTCCTCGGTCACCTCGCTGATCCCGACGTCGAAGCCGATCGCGGAGTCGAGCAGCCAATCGAGCTGCCGCTCGGCCGTACACAACCGGTATTCCCCTTCGCCGAGGCAGAACACGGTGCCGTCGTCGATCAGGTGACCGGCATCGTTGCACCAAACGCAGTAGGCGACCCGGCCGGGGCGCAGCCTGGCGATGTCGCGCGTCACCAGGCGGTTGAGGAAGCGCAGGGCATCAGCCCCCGCGACCCGGTACTTCACCATCGGCGTCAGATCGTAGAGCGAGGCGGAGTTGCGGATCGCGAAATACTCCTGCTCGACGGTGGTGAACACGTCGACCGTGGTGTAGCCGGCCCACGGAACGAAGCTGTCGACCTGGCTCAGAGCGCGCGCGCGCTCGTGGAACGGGGTCGGCAGCAGCGGCCGGCGAAAGTGCGGTTCGCTCTCGGTGAGCATCTCAGGCCGCCTCTCTCACGACCTCGCGCGCGGCGTTGCGCCCCGCGACACCCATTACGCCCCCGCCGGGATGACAGCCCGCGCCGCACAGGTAGAGACCGCCGACCGGTGCACGGTATTGGGCGACGCCCGGGACCGGCCGCAGCATGAAGAACTGATCGAGCGCCAGCTCGGCATGATGCCAGTGGCCGCCCGTGATGCGGAACTCGCGCTCGATGTCCGCCGGGCTGAGGAGTTCGGCGTGCTCGACCTGGGTGCGCAGCCGCGGTGCGAGCGCGCCGAGCGTGTCGATGAGGAGCTCCCTGAATCGTGCCTCTCCGGTGCTCCAGCCTCCGGAGAGGTCGTAAGGCGCGTACTGCGCAATCACCGACAGCACGTGCTTGCCGGGAGGCGCGAGCGAGGCATCGGCGATCGTCGGCACCGTGATCTCGAGCATCGGGCGCGCGGAGAATTCGCCGTACTTCGCGTGGTTGTAGGCGCGCTCGATGTGCTCCAGGGACGGCGCCCACAACAGCCGCCCACGCAGCGCCGCCGCGTCGAGACCCGCAAATTGCGGCGGGCCGTCGAGCGCCAGGTGCAGCTTTGCGGCCAGTCCCCGCGCGCGCAGATGCACGATGCGCCGCACGAAACCGGCGTCGAGATGCTCGCTGCCGAGCAGGCGCAGGAAGGTGGTCTTGGGATCCGCGCTCGAGACCACGGCCCGCGCGCTGATCTCCTCGCCGCTTTCCAACACGACGCCAGCGACCCGGTCGTCGCGCACCAGAATGCGCGCCACGGCCGACCCGGTACGGATCTCGGCACCGGCCGCCGTCGCCGCGCTTGCCAGGGCCCCCGAGAGCGCGCCCAGCCCGCCGGCCGGTTGCGCTAGCTCGCCCTCGCCCGCGCCAGCCGCCATGCGGTACAGCAGCGTGAATACGGTGCCCGGCGAGCGCGGCCCGTAGTTGGTGCCGAGCACCGCATCGAATGCCAGCGCGCCCTTGAGGAGCGGGGACTCGAAGTGCTCATCCAGCAGGTCCTGTACGCACATGGCGCCGATACGCAGCAGCTCGCGCATATCGCGTTTGCCCAGGGTACGCAGGCGCAGCCCCAGCCCGAGGAGCGCGGCGCGATCCCTCCACGCGGAAGTTCCGAGTCGCGGTGGCGTCTGACTCAGCAGCGGTTGCAGGGCGCCGGCGAGCCGCGCGAGCCGGGCGTGGTACGCGGGCCAGGCGGCGGCGTCCGCGGCCGAGCGTGCCGACAGCACGCCGCTCAGTTCCGGACCCAGAGGCAGATGGGCACCGTCGGCCGAGAGCGCGGTGGTGGGCAGCCGCTCGGCAGCGAGCCGCAGGCCGTGAGCCGCCAGCTTCAGCTCGCTCATCAGCCTGCCCGGCATGAGGTGCAACAGGTGTGCGCAGGCCGAGACACGCAAGCCCGGCGCGAACTCGCGCGTCACCGCCGCCCCTCCCAGCCGCGTCGCTGCCTCGAGCACCAGCACCGAGCGGCCGGCGCGCGCCAGGTATGCCGCGCAGGTGAGCCCGTTGTGACCGCCGCCGATCACGATCGAGTCGTAGCGCGCCGCTCCCACCGCCGGCCGCGCCGCAGTCATGTGAGCCTGCCGAGATCGCGCAGGATCTCACCCGCGGCGTTGGCGCCCGGCGCCCCCATGACGCCGCCCCCGGGGTGGGTGCTGGCACCGCACATGTAGAGCCCGTCGAGCGGAGCGCGGTACTGGGCGTAGCCCGGGAGCGGACGATTGAAGAGCAGCTGATCGAAGGTGAGCTCGCCCTGAAAGATGTTGCCCTCGGTGAGCCCCACCTCGTTCTCGATGTCCCAGGGCGTGCGGATCTCGGCGTGCAGGATCAGATCGCGAAAATTCGGGCTGTGGCGCGCGATCGCATCGATCACCGTCGCGCCGAATGCCGCGCGCTTCTGCGCCGTCCACTCACCGTCGGCGAGCCGGTAGGGACAGTACTGCACGAACACCGACATGTAGTGCTTGCCGTCGGGTGCCATGGTGGGATCGATCTGCGACGGAATCAGGATGTCGACGTACGGCGAGCGCGACCAGCGCCCTTCTTTCCAGTCGTCGTAACCACGCTCGAGCATGTCGAGCGTGTCGGTCACGTGCAGATCGCCGCGGATGCAGGGCGAGCCCTGCGGGATCGCCGGGAACTGCGGCAGTCCGTCGAGCGCGATGTTGAGCTTGCCGGAAGAGCCGCGGATTTTGAACCTGCGCACCTGCTCGAGGAACTCGCCCGGCAGCTGCCTGGGATCGATGCTCTCGAGGAAGGTGCGCTTGACATCGAGATTCGACACCACGATCGGCGCCCGGATCTCCTCGCCCCCGCTCAAGACCACACCGGTGGCGCGGCCATTGCGCACCAGGATCTGCTCGACGGGGGCCTCGGCACGCAGCGTCCCGCCGCTCGCCTGGAGTGATGCGGCGAGCGCGCCCGTGATCGCGCCCATGCCGCCGCGTGCAAAGCCCCACGCGCCAACCGCGCCGTCGATGCTGCCCATGTAGTGATGCAGCAGTACGTAGGCGCTGCCCGGCGAGCGCGGCCCGAGAGCGGTGCCGATGATCGAGCTGCCGGCGAGGTGGGCCTTCACGATCTCGCTCTCGAAGTACTCTTCGAGCATGTCGGCGCAGCTCATGGTGAAGAAGCGCAGGGTGTCGTACAGGCGCTCCTCGCCCAGGCGGTTGAAGTGCCGGCCGAGCCAGACGAGCTCCGCGAGGTCGCGCGGCCGCAGCGAAGCCGGGTCCGGCGGCGCGCGTAGCAGCAGCGGCTTGATGAAGCGGCAGTGCCGCAGCATGTCGCGCACGAAGCGATCGTAGCCCTCCGCGTCGCGGTGCGAGTGGCGCGCGATCTCGCGCCGCAGGGCATCGTGATTGTCGTAGAGCGCGAGGTGCCCGCCGCCGCGCATCAGCGTGCAGCCCCCCTCGTAGGGAATGATCTGCAGCCCGTAGCGCGGCAGCTCGAGCGCGCGGATGATCTCGGTGCGCAGCAGGCTGCAGACATACGAGCAGTTCGAGTACGTGAAGCCGTCGTAGAGGCGGCGACTCACCGCCGCGCCGCCGATGTAGGGATTGCGTTCCAGCACCAGCACGTCGAGACCGGCACGCGCCAGGTAGCAGGCCGCGACCAGTCCGTTGTGCCCGGCGCCGACTACGATGGCGTCGTGGCGGCCGCGCGCGCGCGCGCTCAAGCAGCCGGCTCCCCGCGCATCAGCCCAGAGTCGCGTCCGCGCCGCGTACCCGGCAGCGCGTCGAGCGTGCGGTCGATCGCCACCTCGAAGGCGCCGAGCGTATCGGCCAGGCACGCGTCGTCGTGCGCGGCGCAGACGAACCACGGCTCGCGCGAGTCGGGCTCGCACAGGATGCACTCGTCGTGCAGCACCCTGGCGGTGGCATCGTAGAAGGTGTAGTCGCTGCTCTTCCAGTCGCGATAGGTACGCGGCGGATCGTGCGCGAAGTAGAGTCCGCTCATCGACGGATGCCCGACGAAGCTGTGGGCGATGCCGCGGCTCCTGAGAATCTGGCTCATCCCCGAGCGCAGGCGCGTGCCGTAGGCGGCGATGCGCTCGAGAGCGTCTGTTTCCTTGAGGATCTCCAGGGTCCTGGCGGCGGCCGCCAGCGACACCGGGTGCGCCGTGTAGGTGCCCCCGTGGGCGACGCCGCGGCCCAGCTTGCGCATGATGTCCTCGCGTCCGGCGAGCACTGAGATCGGATAGCCGTTGGCGAGCGCCTTGGCGAAGGTGCAGAGGTCGGCGCGCACGCCATAGAGCTCCTGCACGCCGCCGCGCGCGACGCGAAACCCGGTCTTCACCTCGTCGATGATCAGGACGACGCCGTAGCGGTCACACAGCTCGCGCGCGGCGCGCACGTAGTCGGGCTCGGCTGCGATCCCCAGGCAGTTGCCCATGATCGGCTCGACCAGGAGACAGGCGATGCGGTCGCCGTGGCGCTTGAGCACGTCCTCGAGCTGATTGGCGTCGTTCGCCTGCACGAAGTGGGCGAAGTGGCGGGTCGAAAGCGGCACGCCCTCGCTGTAAGGATGCACCTCGGGGTCGCCGACCTGCTGCCATTTGTCCATGGGCGTGTACCACATGGCCGCGTCGAACAGCCCGTGGTAGCTCCCCTCGAGGATCACGTAGTCGTCGCGCCTGGTGTAGGCGCGCGCCAGGCGCAGTGCCGCCATCACCGCCTCGGTGCCTGAATTCGAGAAGCGCACCAGCTCGGCAGCGGGCACCATCTGCGCGATGCGCCCGGCCACCTCGTATTCAGCCTCGGTCGAGAGCGCGAACACCCCGCCGACCTTCATGCCTTCGCGCGCTGCCGCATCGACCCGCGCATCGGCATAGCCGAGAATCGAGGGCCCGTAGCCCATGCGATAGTCGACGTAGACGTTGCCGTCGAGATCCGTGATGCGCGCGCCCCGCCCCTCCTTCACGTAAATCGTCCGCTCCTCGCCCCAGTAGCGGAAATTAGAGGCGACCCCGAGTGGCAGCCGCCCGAGGGCGCGCCGGAAGTGCTCGTGGTTCTTCGTCATCGTTCTCGCCATGGCACCCGCTCCCAAGCTGACTATATGATCATATAGTTCTATGGGTTAAAATTGAACAGCCGTATAAACATACCCCCGGGAAACCAGACCATGAGCTCCCCCATGACCCGCCCTGAGGAAGCCGGCCCCGCGGCCGCCCCCCGCTCGCTGCCGGCCTGGGTCTACAACCACCCGGAGATGACGCGGCTCGAGCTCGAGCGGATCCTGAGGCCCAGCTGGCAGATCGCCTGCCACATCAGCCAGATCCCGCGTGCCGGGGACTACGTGACCTTCGAACTCGGCAGCGACAGCGTGATCGTGCTGCGCGACGCGGGCGGCACGATCCGGGCGCTTGCCAACACGTGCCGCCATCGCGGTACACGCCTGCTCGAGGGAAGCGGCCGCTGCCCGGGGCGCATTACCTGCCCTTACCACGGTTGGACTTACCGCTATGACGGCTCGCTGCTCGCGACCCCCGCGCGCGACAGCTTTCCCGATCTCGATCTGCACGAGCACGGGCTCGGCACGGTGCGCCACGAGGTGGCGCTGGGTTTCGTGTGGGTGTGCCTCGGCGCGGATGCCGCGCCGCCGCCCTCGCGGGTGTGGGCACCGCTCATGGAGGAGCTGGCCCCCTACCGGCTCGAGGAGCTCGTGCCGACGCAGCCGCTGTTCCGTGAGGAGTGGCAAGTCGACTGGAAGATCGCGATGGATAACTATCTCGAGTCCTATCACGTGCCCATCGGTCATCCGGGCCTCAACCGCATGTTCACTCCCGACTACGAGGATCAGCGCGGCGTTCCCGGCATCGGACGCGGCATCAGCTGGATGCGCGAGGCGCCCTCGGCACGCTGGAGCGAGCGTGTTTATCAGAAATACGTGGGCGAGGTGATGGCGCCGCATCTCCCGGAGCGCGAGCGGCGCAGCTGGCGCTTCTACAGCTACCTGCCGAATCACGGCCTCGACATCTTCCCCGAGCAGATGGATTTCTTTCAGGTGCTGCCGCGCGGACCCGGCAAGGCGCTGATCCGCAGCGCCTCCTTCGGCCTGCCCGACGGGCGGCGCGAGATGCGCCTGGTCCGCTGGCTCGGAAACCGCATCAACATGCAGGTCAATAACGAGGACCGGCGGCTGTGCGAGCGACTGCAGCGCGGCATCGCCGACAGCCACTACCGGCCGGGGCCGCTGTCGCAGATCGAGACCTGGATGCTCGAGTTCCACAATCTGCTGTGCGCGCGGATCCCCGAAGTGCGCCTGCCCAGTGCGCCGGCGCGCTTCAGTTAGGTCGGCGGTGCGCCGGGTGTCGACCTCCGCCGCTGCGGCCCCTGCCATGCGGACCGACGAGCGGCCTGGACGCGTGCGCGCGCGGCAGCGCCTGATCGAGGCGACCATCTCCGCACTGCACATCTACGGACCCTCGCGCACCACCGTGAGCCGCGTGGTGGAGATCGCCGGGCTGTCGCCCGGCATCGTACGGTTCTATTTCAACTCCAAAGCGGCGATGCTGGTTGCAGCTCTCGAATATCTCGCCGCCGAGTTCGAGGAGCGGGTGCTCAGGCCGGTAGCAGCACTCAAGCACTCTCCGGTCGTGGCGCTCGGCCTCATGGTCGAGCTCTACCTCGATCCGCAGATCGCCAGCCCGCGCAAGGTGTCGGTGTGGTACTCGTTCTGGGGCGAGGCGAGCTCGCGGCAGGAGTACCTCGACATCTGCGGCCAGAAGGACGAGGACTTCGCCGCGCTGGTGCGCGAGCTCACGGCAACGCTGATCGCGCAGACCGGCGCCCGCCATCTCGACGCCGACGGCGTGGCCCTGGGCCTGATCGGGGTGCTGGAAGTCCTCTGGCAGGGCATCGCTTTCCAGAGTGAGGCGAGCCTCAACCGGCGCGCCCTGGTGGCACGCGCCCTCGCCTACCTGCGCTCGGTATTTCCGGGACAGTTCCTCGGCCCCGCGCCGCAGCACGCCCGCCGCGGGCGTTGAGCCCCGCAGCGCTTTCGCAGCCCGCGCGCGCTGTCGTCCTGTCGGGTTGGCACTTTATCCCGCACAATAGCCCCTCATGAGACTAACCGGCAGTCCGGCGCGCTGGCTCATCATCCTGCCGCCGCTCGTCTTCCTGCTGTTGTTCTTTCTCATCCCCTTTGCCTTTGCGTTCAAGATCAGCTTCGCGCAAGCCGCGGCGCACGTCCCGCCGTACAGCGACGTTCTGCAGCTGACGCCCGACCACCATTGGCGGCTCGCCGCTACGCTCGCCAACTACCGTTACCTGCTCACCGACGAAGTCTACGGCGTCGCCTACCTGTTCTCGCTGCGTACCGCCTTCTTCTCCACGCTCATCTGCCTCGCGCTCGGGTATCCCATGGCGTACGCGATCGCGCGCGCTCCGCGCGCGACCCAGAGCGTGCTGCTGCTCGTCATCATGCTGCCCTTCTGGACCTCGTTCCTGCTGCGCGTGTACGCGCTCGAGGGCATCATCCGCGACAACGGCCTCCTGAATACCGTGCTCCTGCACCTGGGGCTGATCGATCAGCCGCTGCGCATCATGCGCACCAACCTGGCCGTCTATCTCGGCATCATCTACTCCTATCTGCCTTTTATGGTGCTGCCGCTGTTTGCGACGCTCGAGAAGCTCGATCCGACGCTGCTCGAGGCGGCCGCCGATCTCGGCAGCACGCCATGGCGTGCATTCCTCGACATCACGCTGCCGCTCTCGGTACCCGGAATGATCGCCGGGTCGATGCTGGTATTCATCCCGGCGGTGGGCGAGTTCGTGATCCCCTCGCTCCTCGGCGGCCCCAATAACCTGATGATCGGGCGAGTGCTGTGGGATGAGTTCTTCGGCAACCACGACTGGCCGGCGGCCGCCGCGGTCGCGATCGCCTTCCTGCTGCTGCTGGTCGGACCGATCGCGATCTACCAGTATTACAACGTGCGCCAGCTGGAGGCCTGAGTCGGCATGGAACGGCGCGGCTCGCTGCTGCTCTTCTCGGTGCTGTGCTTCGGCATAGCGATCCTCTACATCCCGATCCTGGTGCTGATCGGCTACTCGTTCAACGCCTCGCCGCTCGTCAGTGTCTGGGGCGGATTCTCCACCGCCTGGTACGGCCAGCTGTGGCACAACCGCCAGCTGCTCGAGGCCGCGCTGCTGTCGCTCGAGGTCGCGGTAAGCGCCTCCACCGGCGCGGTGATCCTCGGCACGCTGGCGGCCATTGCGCTGGTGCGTTTCGCGAGATTCCCCGGGAGGCTGCTGCTCACCGGGATGGTGAATGCACCGCTCGTCATGCCGGAGATCATCACCGGGATCACGCAGTTGCTGCTGTTCGTCTCCATGGTGCAGCTCCTCTCCTGGCCGCATCGCGGCTTCACCACCATAGTCATCGCGCACGTCACCTTCTGCACCGCCTACGTGACGATCACCGTGCAGGCCCGCCTCGCGAGCGCCGACCGCTCGCTCGAGGAAGCCGCCATGGACCTGGGTGCCGGTCCCGCGCGCGCGTTTCTCGAGATCACCTTGCCGATCATCGCCCCGGCGATCGTCTCGAGCTGGCTGCTGTGCTTCACGCTCTCGCTCGATGACCTCGTGATCTCGAGCTTCGTCTCCGGGCCGGGCGCGAGCACCCTGCCGATGGTGATCTACTCGAAGGTGAAGCTCGGGGTGAGCCCGGATATCAACGCGCTCGCGAGCCTCATTGTCTGCGCGGTGGGCGTCATCATCCTCACCGCCGGGTGGCTCATGGGACGCGCTGAACGCCGCCGCCGCCTGGAGATGCAGCTCGCGGAGCGGTGAGCGGCACAGGGAGGTCCGAACCCGAGCCAACTAAACTAGAGCGCGGTCTTGATACGGGTCCAGGCGCGCGTGCGGATCCGCTCGAGTGGCGGCGCGACCTCGTGGGAGTGATAGAGCCGCGCCTCGACCTCGGGCGTCGGGTAGATCGTCGGGTCGTGCAGGATCTGCGGATCGACGTAAGCATCGGCGGCGCGGTTGTCGTTGCCGTAGTGAATCTCGTTGGTGATGGCCGCGATCACCTTCGGCTCCAGGATGAAGTTGAGGAACCGGTGCGCGTTCTGCGGGTGCGGGGCGTCGGCGGGGATGAGCAGCGCGTCGTAGGTGCCATTGGCGCCCTCCTTCGGCACAGTGAAGGCGAGGTGAACGTCGACGCCGGCCGTCCGGGCGCGGGCGCGCGCGGTCGAGTAGTCTGCCGACCACGACATGGAGATGCAGAACTCGCCGTTGATGAGCCCGTTCATGTACTCCGATGAGTCGAAGGCCTTGACGTACGGGCGCACCGTGAGCAGCAGCTGCTCCGCGCGCTGGTAGTCGGCGGCGCTTTGCGTGTTCGGGTCGAGGTGCAGGTAGTTGAGGGCGAGTTGCAGCACATCCTCGGGGGAGTCGAGGAACGACACGCCGCAGTCGGCGAAGCGGGCGATCACGGCTGGCTTGAAGATCAGGTCGAGGCTGTCGACCGGGGCGTCAGGCATGCGTGCCCTGATCAGATCGACGTTATAGGCAAAGCCATTGACCGCGTGCAGATAGGGCATCGCATAACGATTGCCCGGATCGGCCGCGGCCTCGATCGCCAGGGCGTGCGGATCGAGGTTGCGCCAGTTCGGCAGCTTGCTGCGGTCGAGGGGCTGGTAGATGCCGGCCTTGATCTGGCGCGCGAAGTAGTCAGTAGCGGTGCTGACAATGTCGTAGCCCGAGTCCCCCGCCATCATCTTCGCCTCGAGGGTCTCGTCGGAGTCGTAGGTGTCGTATTCGACACGGATGCCACTCGCGCGCTCGAATTCGGCGATGGTACCCTTGCCGATGTAATCCGCCCAGTTGTAGACGTGCAGCACCGGCTGCTCGCCGCCGCGGTGCGCGCCGCCACCGCAGCCGGCGAGCACGAGCACGGACATCAGCACCGTGAATCCGCTGCCCCGGCACATGGATGTGCCTGCCACGATGTCCGATGCGAGCTTCAAGTCAGAGCTTCACCATGACGTGCCGCACCACGGTGTAGTCCTCGAGCGCGTACACCGAGAGATCCTTGCCGTAGCCCGAGCGCTTGAAGCCGCCGTGCGGCATCTCGCTCACGGTCGCGAAGTGCGTGTTGATCCACGTGGCACCGTACTGCAGCCGCGCGGCGACCTGCATCGCGCGCGAGACGTCCCGGGTCCACACCGAGGAGGCAAGCCCATACTCGGAATCGTTGGCCCAGCGCAGCGCTTCCTCAGCGTCGCCGAAGCGCGTGACCGAGACCACCGGCCCGAACACCTCGCGCTGCACGATCTCATCGCCCTGGCGAGCCCCCGCGATCACCGTCGGCTCGTAGAAGAAGCCGGCGCCGGCGCGCTTCTTCCCCCCGGTCGTGACCTCGATATGCGGCGCCGCCGCGGCGCGCGCCACCATGCCGGCGACCCGCTCGCGCTGCTTCTCCGAGATCAGCGGGCCCATCTCGACCCCCGCTTCCTGCTGCGTGCCGACGCGGATGCTGCCGGCTGCGCTGCTCAGATCCGCCACGAGTCGTTCGTAGATGCGCTCGCCGGCGTACAGCCGGCAGGCCGCAGTGCAGTCCTGCCCGGCATTGTAGAAAGCGAAGGTGCGTACTCCGGCCACCACCGCCTCGAGGTCGGCGTCGTCGAACACGATGACGGGCGCCTTGCCGCCGAGCTCAAGGTGGGTGCGCTTGAGATTGCCGGCGGCCGCGGCCAGCACCTTCTGCCCGGTGCCGACATCCCCGGTGAGCGACACCATGCGCACGCGCGGATGGCCCGTGAGCGCGGTGCCGACCGGCTCGCCACGCCCGCAGACGATGTTCACGACCCCGGGGGGCAGGAGCCCCGCGAGGAGCTCGCCCAGCTTGAGCGCCGTGAGCGGCGTCTGCTCGGAGGGCTTGAGGACGAGTGTGTTGCCGGCAGCCAGGGCCGGCGCGATCTTCCAGGCCGCCATCATCAACGGATAGTTCCAGGGCGCGATCGAGCCGACTACGCCGACCGGGTCGCGGCGGATCATGCTGGTATGTCCCGGCAGGTACTCCCCGGCCGCGAGCCCCTGGGGTATGCGGCACGCGCCGGCGAAGTAGCGGAACACGTCCGCGATCGATGGCATCTCGTCGTTGAGCATCGCCGCGAGTGGCTTGCCGGTGTTGCGCGACTCGAGACTCGCGTAGGCCGCGGCCTCGCTTTCGATGCCGTCGGCGATCTTCAGGAGCAGCGCCGCCCGGTCCCTGGGAGCCGTGGCCGCCCAGCCGTCGAAGGCCGCCTCCGCGGCGGCTACCGCAGCCCCGACCTGCTCGACGCTCGCCGCCGCCACGGTGGCGATCTGCGCACCGCTCGCCGCATCGAGCACCGACTCCGGCGGGCCTTCGCCACCCGTGAGCCGCCCGCCGATCAACAACTGAGTCTGCATGGGTCACTCCTCAAGGGGCATGCGCAGCTTGCCGCGCCGCGCCGCCACGCTATATTATTATCGCCATAATATTATCACGTCACCCGCGCTGAAAGCCCGAGGGCCGACATGAACCCCGACGTCATCATCACCTGCGCCGTCACCGGCGACGACACCAAGGTTACCAAGAGTCCGCACTGCCCGATCACCCCGGAGCAGATCGCCGCCTCCGCGGTCGAGGCGGCGCGTGCCGGGGCCGCCATCGTCCATATTCACGTGCGCGACCCCGAGACCGGCGCCTTCAGTATGGCGACCCGACACTATCGCGAGGTGGTCAAGCGCATCCGCGAGAGCAGGGTCGACGTGCTCGTGAACCTCACCTGCGGCATGGGCGGCTATATCTGCGTAGGCGACCAGGGGCTCGCCGACACGCCTGCCGCGGGCACGGACTTCGTCAGCCAGGAAGAGCGCATGCGGCACGTGATCGACTTGTGCCAGGAGGGCCTCTATCGCCCGGACATCGCCACCCTCGACTGCGGCTCGCTCAACTTCGGCGACGGCAATCGCGCCTACGTCTCGACCCCTAACTACCTGCGCAAGGGCACCGCCATCCTGCGCGACCTGCGGGTGAAGCCCGAGCTCGAGGTGTTCGACACGGGCAATCTATGGTTCGTGAAGCAGCTGATCAAGGAAGAGCTCATCGGCGCGCCCGCGCTCATCCAGCTGTGCACCGGTATCCCCTACGGCGTGCCGGCGGACACCGGCCACCTGCTCGCCATGGTGAACTACCTGCCGCCCGGCTGCGTGTGGACCTCGTTCGCCGTGAGCCGCATGCAGATGCCGTGGGCGGCGCAATCGGTGCTGCTCGGCGGCAACGTGCGCGTCGGGCTCGAAGACAATCTGTATCTCAGCCGCGGCGTTTACGCGAGCAACGCGCAGCTGGTCGAAAAGGCGCGCACGATCATCGAGGCCATGGGCGCACGGGTCGCCAGCGCGGCCGAGTCCCGCGAGCGTCTCGGGCTCCGCTGAGCCGGCCTGAATCCCCGTCGTGGCCGGAGTTCCCATATACGAGTCGGTGATGTTGCCGGAGTGGATCGACTATAACGGCCACGTCCGCGATGCGTACCACGGCCTGATAGCGAGCAGCGCCTGCGACGCACTCATGGACCGTATCGGTGTGGACGCCGCCTACCGCAAGCGTACGCACTGCACCCTCTACACCCTGGAAATGCACGTGCATTACCTCGCCGAGGTGAAGCAAAGCGACTGGCTCGCGGTCGAGGTGACCATCCTCGGCAGCGATGCCAAGCGGCTGCACGCCGGCTTCACGCTGCGCCGCGCCCGCGACGGGAC
The DNA here is from genome assembly GCA_036497085.1 of Steroidobacteraceae bacterium. GTDB lineage: Bacteria > Pseudomonadota > Gammaproteobacteria > Steroidobacterales > Steroidobacteraceae > 13-2-20CM-66-19. The sequence continues at coordinate 15,367 of DASXKA010000274.1, forward strand.
GGTGGCGGCGACCGTCGAGTTCATGTTGCTGCACGTGCGCCAGGGCGATACCCCGGGCTCCGCCCCCCTTCCGCCCGAGGTCGCCGCCGCGATCGCGGCGCTCGCCGCGGCGGCTCCCGCCGAAGGCTTCGGTCCGGGATCACGCGCGCTCAGCCTCGCGGGGGGCGCGCGCAAATGAATCCGCACGCCGCGATGCAGCGCCTGCTCGCACCGCGCAGCGTCGCACTGATCGGCGGCGAATGGGCGGACGCGGTGGCTGCCGCCAGCCATAAGATCGGCTACCGCGGCGAGCTCTGGCGCGTGCATCCCTCCCGCCCCTCGACCCCCGGGCAGCGCTACTTCCGCTCGGTCGACGAGCTGCCGGGCGCGCCGGATGCGGCATTCGTCGCCGCACCCAACCACGAGGTGCCGGCGATCGCCGCTGCCCTGCGCGCGCGCGGCGCGGGCGGCTTCGTCTGCTTCGCCGCCGGCTTCTCCGAGACCGACAGCGCCGAAGGCCGGCGCCTGACGGACGAGCTGCTTGTGAGCGCCGCTGACCTGCCGTTCTTCGGCCCCAACTGCTACGGGTTCATCAACTTCTTCGACGGGGTGGCGCTTTGGCCCGATCAGGTGGTGGGGGCACGCCGGGAGCGCGGCGTGGCGCTCGTCTGCCAGAGCGGCACCATCTCGCTCAATCTGCTCTTCAACGCCCGCTCGCTGCCGATCGGCTGCCTGCTCACCGTCGGCAACCAGACCCGGCTCGCCGCCGAAGACCTGATCGAGCTCCTCGCGGCAGATGAGCGCGTGACCGCCATCGGCCTGTACCTCGAAGGCGTCAAGGACGTCGACCGCTTCGCGCGCTGCGTCGCGGCGGCGCGGGCCGCGGCCAAGCCGATTGCGCTCATCAAGGCCGGGCGCACCGCCGCCGCCGCACGCACCGCCCACACGCACACCGGTGCGCTGGCCGGTGCCGATGCGGCCTTCGATGCCTTCTGCCGGCAGGCGGGTGTCGCGCGCTGCGATTCGCTCGGCACGCTGTGCGAGACGCTGAAGGTCTTCCACTGCGGCGGACCGCTCCCCGGTAAGCGGGTGCTCGTCATGGGCGCATCGGGGGGCGACATGGCGATGACCGCCGACAATTCCCGCGACCTCGGGCTCGAGTTCACCCCGCTCCCGGCGGCGAGCGCCGCGAGCCTGCGCGCGATTCTCTCCGAGCGCGTGGCGCTAGCGAACCCGTTCGATTTCCAGACCTACGTGTGGTTCGATCGCCCGCGCATGCGCTCGATGTTCGCGGTGGCGCAACGCGCGGGCTACGACGCGGTCGGCTTCATGATCGACTGCCCGCCCGCGGGCGAGGCTGACGCGAGCGCTTACCTGAACGGCATAGAAGAGTTCATCGCGGCGATTCCCGGAGCCGCGACCCGCGGGGCGGTCATCTCTTCCCTCCCCGAGTCGCTCGCCGCCGCGACCCGCGAGCGGTGCCTGTCCGCGGGCGTCGTGCCGCTGCAGGGTCAGCGCGAGGCCCTCGAGGCCCTCGACCTCGCGGGTGGGGTCGGCGCGACCTGGCGGCGCGGGCCGCGCCTCGAGCTGCGCCGCCCGGCGTCACTCAAGGAGCGCGCGCGCACGCTCACCGAGCACGACGCCAAAGCAGCGCTCGCTGCCTACGGCGTGCGCGTGCCGCGCTCGGCTGTGGTGCGGCCGCGCGAGGCGCCCGGTGCCGCGGAGGCCCTGGGCTTCCCGGTGGTCATCAAGGCCACCGCCGAAACGCTCGAGCACAAGTCCGACCTCGGCGGCGTCGTGCTCAACGTGCGTAGTACCGCCGAAGCGACGCAGGCCGCGCAGCGCCTCGCGCCGCTCTCGGACTCGCTGCTCATCGAGGAGATGGTGACCCACGGGGTCGCCGAGATCCTCGTCGGCGTCACGGTCGATCCGCAGTTCGGACAGCTGCTGGTGCTCGGCGCCGGGGGTGTCCTCACCGAGCTGCTGCGCGATTCCGTCACGCTGCTGCCACCCTTCGACGCCCCGTCCATCGAGGCGGCGCTGCGCAGCCTGCGCGTGGCCAGATTGTTGACAGGCTTCCGCGGCCGGCCGGCCGGCGACCTGCCGGCGCTGGTGCAGACGGTCCTCGCCTGTGCCCGCTATGCGCAGGCCAATCTTGAGAGCCTGGTGGAGCTCGATATCAATCCCGTCATCGTGCGCCCCGCGAATCTCGGCGCGGTTGCGGTGGATGCCCTGATACGCCTCGCGGAGTAGACCCAGCCATGTCAGATCTCACAGTCAGCTTCTCAGACGGCATTCGCACCAACGTCAACGGCGCGGTGCTCGAAGTGACGCTCGACCGCCCCAAGGCGAATGCGATCGATCTCGCGGCCAGTCGGCGGCTCAACCGGGTGTTCGAGCATTTCCGCGACGACCCGGCGCTGCGCATCTGCATCGTCACCGGCGCCGGCGAGCGCTTCCTCAGCGCGGGCTGGGACCTGAAGGGCGCCGCCGCCGGCGAAGAGTCCGACACCGACTGGGGCGCCGCCGGCTTCGGCGGTCTCAACTACCCGCGCAATCTCGACAAGCCGCTCATTGCGGCGGTGAACGGCATCGCCTGCGGCGGCGGCTTCGAGCTGGTGCTCGGGACCGACATCATCGTGATGGAGGAGCACGCGAGATTTGCGCTCCCTGAGATCAACGTCGGCGTGCTGGCCGACGCCGGCACTATCAAGCTGCGCCGCCGTGTCCCCTATCACGTCGCCGTGGAGTTCCTCATGACCGGCCGCTGGATGGAGGCCGCGGAAGCCAAGCACTGGGGGCTCGCCAACCACGTGGTGCCGAAGGGCGCGGCTCTCACGCGGGCGCGCGAGATCGCACAGGCACTCGCCGCGGGCCCGCCGTTGCTGTTCCCTGCCATCAAGCAGCTGCTGCGTCACACCGAGATGGTTCCCGAGCATCAGGCCTTCGAGCTGCACGATGCGTTGAGCGCGGTGCAGAAGGTGATCCGCTCGGAGGACCTGAAGGAAGGCGCGCGCGCGTTCTCTGAGAAGCGCAAGCCCGACTGGAAGGGCCGCTGACTCCGGCCGCTCAAGAGTCTACCCCCCGAGCGGCCTGAGCAGCGCGCGCGAGATGATGTGCCGCTGCACTTCACTGGTTCCATCCCAGATGCGCTCGATGCGCGCATCGCGCCAGATCCGCTCGAGCGGCAGCTCGGTCATCAGCCCCATGCCACCGTGTATCTGCAGCGCCTCGTCCGCCACCATCGCCAGCATTTCGGTGGCCTTGAGCTTAGCGATCGCCATGTCCATGTCGGTCGCGGTCCGGCGCTCGAGCTTCCAGGCGGCCTCGAGCGTGAGGAGCTCGGCGGCGCGCAGCTCGACCGCCATGTCGGCGAGCTTGAAGGCGACGCCCTGGAACTTACCGATCTGCTGGCCGAACTGGCGCCGCTCCGCCGCCCACTGCGTCGCGAGCGCGAGCGCGCGCTCGGCTCGCCCCAGGCAGTTGGCCGCGACCTGCAAGCGGGTGGCGCCGAGCCAGGTGTTGGCGACCTCGAAACCGCGATGCAGCTCGCCGAGCACCGCCGCGCGCGGCACCCGGCAGTCGGTGAACTCGAGGATGCTGTTGGTATAGCCGCGGTGTGAGACGTTCTGATAGCCGCGGCGCACGGCGAAACCCGGCGTGCCCATGTCGACCAGGAACGCGGTGATCAGCTTCTTGCGCCCGCGCGGCCCCTCATCCTCGCCGCTCGCCGCGAACAGGATCACGAAGTCGGAATGATCCGCGTGACTGATGAAGTGCTTGGTGCCGTTGATGATGAAATCGTCCCCGTACGCCGTCGCGGTGGTCTGCATGCCGCGCAGGTCGGAGCCCGCCCCGGGCTCGGTCATCGCCAGGCATTCCGTGCGCTCGCCGCGCACCGCGGGCAGCAGGTAGCGCTCGCGCTGCGCACCCTCGCAGGCGAGCAGGATGTTGGACGGGCGCGCCACGCAACCGTACTGCAGCGCGTAGCTGGTGTGGCCGAGCTCCTTCTCGTAGAGCACCCAGGCAACGCCGTCGAGCCCGGCGCCGCCGACCTCGACCGGCATATTCGCGGCGTACAGGCCTGCTGCCATCGCTTTTGCCTTGAGCTCGCTGCGCAGCTCCGTGCGCATTGCGCCGGTGCGCTCGACCTCGGTCTCGTGAGGTACCAGCTCCTCGCGCACGAACCTGCGCGTGCTGTCGACGATCAGCTGTTGCTCTTCGGTGAGGCTGAAATCCACGCTGCTCTCCTAAGCCCGCGCGGCGGCCGCGCGCCCTCTGGCGCGCATCTCGCCGGCGCCGGTGCCCGATGCCCAGCTGTGCAGCATCTCGAGCTGCAGCTGCAGCTGCCCGATCTGGCGCGCCGCGGGCCAGTCGCGCGGGGTCGCCACCACGCTCGCCGTGAGGCCATTGATGAACGTGACTACCGAGCGCAACACCTGATCGCGGAGCTGCGGCGGCCACTGGCCCCACTCGGGCCAGCCGCGCGCCAGGCAGCGCTCGAAGAGCTTGAGGTACTCGCGGTGCATCCAGGCGTTGATCCGCTTCAGGCGCTTGTCGGCCGACACCTGGCCCCAGAACGCGGTCCAGAAGGCGCACTCGGTGAAACGCGTCGCATCGACCGGTAGTGCCTCGGTGAGCAGCGCGAGCAGCTCCGGCTCGTCCTGACCGGCCGCGGCCGTGAGCCGCTCCTCGATGCGGCGCAGGATCAGGCGTAGCGCCGCGATGACGATGTCCTGCTTGGTGTCGAAGTAGTGCGCCACCATGCCGGTGGTGTAGCCGGCCTCGCGCGCGATGCGCACGATGGTCGCCTGGTCGAAACCATGCTCGGCCACGACCCGGCAGGCGACCAGTGCGATCTCGTCGCGGCGGCGCCCGTGATCGACGATCTTTGGCATCAGCGCGCCCTGGCGGCGAGCCGCCCGGCCTCCGGCGGCAAGGGCAGCCGCGCCTGCGCGCCCTGCAGCGCTGCGAGACGGGCGCGCACCGCCACGTCCATGGCCGAAGCCCTGCCGGCGGCGGCGTCGACGTGCAGGTACAGCTGCTCGGCGGTGGCGATCTGCTCGCCATCGCGCGCGCGGTGCAGCGCATGAAAGAGGCGCACGCGCTTGTCGTCCACCTCGAGCACGCGGGTCGCGACGTACAGCGGCTCGGAAGGGCGTGCCTCGGCCTGGTGTGTCAGATGCGTCTCGACCGTATAGAGTGCGCGTCCCGAGCGCCGGTAGGCATCGTCGACACCGGCGTAGCGCAGCAGCGCATCGGTCGCGTCGCCGAACACCTGCAGGTAGCGCGAATCGGTCATGTGGCCGTTGTAATCGACCCACTCCGGGCGCACCTGGGTCTCGACGAGCCGCAGCACTGCCGTCTCGCCGGCAGCCACTGCCCGCAGCGCGCCGCGCGCAGCCGCCGCCCCGGTCTCGTAGAGCCGCTCCTCGAGTGCGCGCAGCGTGGCGCCCGCCCCGATGTTGAATTGGCGCAGCACCTGCTGGATCGACACCAGGTAGTCGTCCCGCAGCCGCTCGAGCTCGCGGATCGAGCGCCCGGCGGCCTGCGCCTGCGTGCCCTCCACCATCCGGTCGATCAGCTCCTCGGAGAGCTCGGGCGCCTCGAGGCGGGTCCACGGCCATTTCAGGCACGGACCGAACTGCCGGAGCATGTGGCGCATGCCGGTCTCGCCGCCGGCCAGATGATAGATGAGGTTGGTGCCCATGCCGGCCCAGCGAAGCCCTGGACCGTAGACGATCGAATCATCCAGCTCGCCGGTAGTCGCGACGCCGTCGTTCACCATGTGAAGGATCTCGCGCCACAGCGCCTCCTGCAGGCGGTCGGTGAGGTGGCCGGGAATCTCGCGCCGCACCTTGAGGGCATGCATGCCGATGTACGCATAAAAGCGGCCCGCCGCCTCCAGAGCCTGCGGGGAAGTCGCCTTGCCCCCCACCAGTTCCACGAGCGGCAGCAGATACACCGGATTGAAGGGGTGGGCGACCAGAAAGCGCTCCGGAGACTCCATGTCGCGCGCCAGATCGCTCGGCATGAGTCCCGAGGTGCTGGAGGCGATCAGCACGTCGCGCGGCGCCTGGCGGCTGACCGCGGCGAGCGTGCGCTGCTTGAGCTCGAGCTGCTCCGGGATATTCTCCTGAATGAAGTCCACCGAGCGCGCCATGAGGCCGAGGTCGGTCGTGAAGGACAACTTGCCCTTGGGCGGCAGCGGCGCGAAGGTCAGGCGCGACAGCGCCCCTTCGGCGTTGGCCACGGCGCCGCGGATCCATTCCTCCATCTCGGGCTTGACGTCCGCAGCCACGACGTCGATGCCGAAGTGCAGCGCGCGTGCCGCCCAGCCGCCGCCGATCACCCCGGTTCCGAGCAATCCCAGTGTTCTGACCTGTCTCATGATCTCGAGCACCGTACCAGCGCCGGCGGTGTGCCGGGACGCTCTTTTTAATGTCTTCGTAATAATATAATAAAGCGGCGCGGCCCGCATGTGCAGCGCGCGCGGCAGGAAGCGCGGGCCTTGAGCGCCCCCACCGCCCGCGCGCACAATGACCCCGCGCAACAATCACGAACGGAGGGCCTATGGGACTGCTCGATGGGTTGATTGGCGGCGTGGTCGGCGCCGAGATGGCGAGCGTGGTCAACTCTTTCATTCAGCAGCACGGCGGCGTGCAGGGAATCGTGAGCCAGCTCGAGAGCCAGGGCCTGGGCGCGACTGCGCGCTCCTGGGTATCGACGGGTGCGAATCAGGCGATCTCACCCGACGAGATCGGCAAGGTGTTCGGAGGCAGTCCGGTCCTCGGCCAGCTCGCCGCCAAGGCCGGCCTGAGCCCGCAGGATCTGGCGCAGAAGCTGTCGCAGGTGCTGCCGGCCGCGATCGACAAGCTCACGCCGGGCGGAGCGATCCCGAAATAGCCGGGGACCCCGGACTGGTGCCGTCAGCTGGCGGTGGTGGCGCGCGTGCCTGACAGCCCCGTGACGCAGAAGCTCCGGATCCGCTCGCAGGCCGCGTCGATGCTCGACTCGTCCGTAGCGAAGCACACCCGCACGCAGTGGGCGGTCGCCGTCCCGAACGCCGCGCCGTCCATCACCGAGACCCTCTGCGAGGCGTAGAGGGCCCGTACGAACTCGCGGCCCGAGAGGCCGGTGGCGCTCACGTCGACCAGCATGAACATGCCGGCCTCAGGTTCGATGAGCCGCAGCACGTGAATGCCGCGCAATGCGCTCGCGAAGCGCTGCTGGCGGGCGCGGCAGTACTGGCGCGTGCGCTGCTCGGCCGCCGGTGCGATTTCGAGCGCGGTGATCGCCGCTTCCTGTACGAAGCCCGGCAGGCCGAACAGCATGCACATGGCGAGGAGCTCTGCGTTGACTGCGAGCTCGCGCGGGCCCACCAGCCAGCCGGCTCGCCAGCCGGTCATGGCGTGCGACTTCGAGAGACTCCCGAGCGTCACCACCTGCTCGGGCAGCCGCGCAGCGAGGCCCGGCACCCTGCCTCCCGGAGCCAGGCCCGCGTAGACCTCGTCCGCGATCAGCCACAGATCGAAGCTGCGCGCCAGCTCTTCGATGACCGCGAGCTCGGTCTCGTTGAAGACGAAGCCGCTCGGATTATTGGGACTCGCCCAGACGATCGCGCGCGTGCGGCTGCTCACGAGTGCCCGGAGCGCCGCCAGGTCCGGGCGCAGCTTCGCGTCCGCGGGCGCGCACACCATGCGCGCGCCGCCGACTTCCAGTGTCGCCGGATAGGTCGGATACATGGGCTCGAAGGTCACGACCTCGTCCCCGGGACCCAGCAGGCACAGTGAGGCAACGAACAGGGCGTTCTGAGCCCCGGCGAGATAGACGACGTTCTCGGCGCCCGCTGGCTGCCCGGTACGGGCCGCGTGCGCGCGGGCGATCGCCTGCCGCACCTCCAGCCGGCCGGCCGCCGCGACGTAGTGCGTGTCTCCCCGGCGCAGCTGCTCGATGGCGCGCTCGAGCACCGGGGCGGGGGTATCGATGTCGGGGTCGCCGACGCTCAGCACGATGACGTCCTCGCCCCGGGCGCGCGCGCCGACCGCCTCATAGTGCGTGAGCCAGGCGTCGGCCCCGGTACCGGCGATGCGTTGCGTGAGGGAGGAGAATTTCACGCAGCTAACTCTGCGTGGCCGGTGCTAACATTTCAAGCGCATGAGCGCAGCCTTAAGGACGGTCGGACGCTACGTCATCGAGACGCTGGCCGCCAACGACATCGACACCGCGTTCGGCATCCCCGGCGTACACAACATCGAGCTGTACCGGGGGCTCGAGTCCCGCCGTGTGCGCCACGTGCTCGCCCGCCATGAGCAGAACGCCGCCTTCGCCGCCGACGGCTTCGCCCGCGCGAGCGGCCGGGCCGCCGCCGCGTTCGTCATCTCAGGTCCGGGCCTCACCAACGCTCTCACGGCGGTCGCGCAGGCCGCCTCGGACTCGGTGCCGATGCTCGTCATCGCCAGCACGCCGGTGCGCGCCTCGCTCGGCCGCCACTGGGGGGTGCTGCACGAGCTCGCCGACCAGCGCGCCATGGCGGCGGGTGCCGCCGGGCTGGCGCTGCACGCGAGCTCGGCGCAAGAAGTGCGTGCGCACCTGGCCGCGGCATTCGCCTGCCTCGGTGCCGGACGGCCGCGGCCCGCGTATGTTGGCATCCCCCTCGACTTGCTGGGGGAGACGACCGCGCTCGAGCCCGAACGCTTCGCGCGCGCGGGCCCCGCCCCGCAAGCAGACGCCTCGGCGGTCGAGGCGGCGCGCGTCCTGCTCGAGGGCGCGCAGCGGCCGCTGATCGTCGCGGGCGGCGGTGCACGCCACGCGGGCGCGGCGCTCGCGCAACTCGCCGCGGCACTCGACGCCTACCTCGTCACGACCGCCGCGGGCAAGGGCGTCATCCCGGAGAGCCATCCTGCGAGTCTCGGTGCCAGCCTCCCCTACCGCGCGACGCAGGAACTCCTCGCAGCCGCGGACGTGGTCCTCGCCGTGGGAACCGAGCTCGCCGAGACCGACGTCTACACCACGATCCGGCTTAGATTCCCCGGCCGCGTCATCCGCGTCGATATCGATGCCGCGCAGCTCGCCGATGGGTCCGCGCACGAGGTCGCGATCCATGCCGACTCCCGTGCGGCGCTCGAGCAGCTGGCGGCGGCGGTACGCCCGCGACACGGCTGGCGCAGCGCGGCAGGCGATGCCCGCGGCAAGCGGCTCGCGATCGAGTCGCAGATCGGCACACACTGGCGCCCCGCGCTTGCCGCCGTGCGGGCGTTGCGGGCCGCCGTACCCCCCGAGGGCGTCGTATTCAGCGACATGACTCAGATCGCCTACACCGGCAACTGTGCGTTCGCGGCTGATCGACCGGGCAGCTGGTTTCATCCCTGCGGCTACGGCACGCTCGGCTTTGCGCTACCGGCGGCCATCGGGGCCAAGATCGCGCAGCCGCAGCGAGCGGTCGTGGCGCTGGCGGGCGACTTCGGGGTGCAGTTCACGCTGCTGGAGCTGATGACCGCCGTCGAGCACCAACTGCCGCTGCCGGTGGTCGTGTGGAACAACGAGGCCCTCGCGCAGATCCGCGACGACATGCTCGCCGCCGGCATCGAGCCGGTGGGGGTCGCCGGTCGCAATCCGGACTTCAGCGTCCTGGCCGCCGCCTGCGGTGCACGCGGGCTCAGGGTGCGCGGGCCCGATGAATTGACTCAGGGCGTGCGCGCTGCGCTCGAGGGCCGCGGTCCTACGCTGCTCGAGGCGCGCGACACGGACTTCTGATGACCGACGCGCCGTCCGGCGTCCGCGCTGCCGAGGCGCCCGCTCCACTGCTGGCGACCGTGTTCGCGACCCGCCGGCGCTCGCTCATACAGGCCTGCTTCCTCACCGTCTACCTCGTCTGGGGTGTCAGCTATGCGGTGGGCCGCATCATGGCAACCGAGCTGCCGCCGCTGCTCGCCGCCGGGGTGCGATTCTGCTTCTCAGGAACGCTCCTCACGCTCCTCGTCTACGCGACCGGGCTCACGCTCCCGACCCGCGCCCGCGATTGGCGCCTGGTCGTCGCCGCGGCACTACTCGGCATCACGGTGAGCAACGGCCTCAACGTGCTTGCGCTGCAGCACGTCGCCTCGAGCCAGGTCGCGCTGATCAGCGCGAGCTCCGCCTTCTGGATCGCATGGATGGGCATGTACGGGCGCCACCCGGCACCGGTGAGCAGGCGCACCTGGCTCGGGCTGGCGGTAGGCTTCGTCGGCGTCGCGATCCTCGTTTCCGCACACGGAGTCGGCCTCCATGCGCGCTTCGGCTGGCAGCTGGTGGTGCTCGGGAGCGCGCTCGCCTGGGCGCTCGCCACGGCGGCGATCCGCGAGTCGCAGCCGGAATGCGACCCGCTTGCCTTCACCGCGAGCTATCTGCTGGTGGGCGGGGTGAGCCTGGCTGTCACGGGACTTGCGACCGGCGACGCCGGGCGCTGGACATGGTCGCCGACGGGACTCGCAGCGATGGTGTTTCTCGCCATCTTCAGCTCGACGCTCGCGTTCCTCGCCTACACCTATCTGCTGCGCCACGAGCCGCCGGCCCGCATCGGTACCTACGCCTACGTCAACCCACTGGTCGCCGTGTTCGCCGGCTGGGCACTGCTCGATGAGCGACTGAACGCGCGGCAGTGGGCCGGCACAGCTGTCATCTTTGCCGGCGTGGTGCTGGTGCGGAACCTGCGTCTGCTCCCGCGGCCGCGGCGCTGAGCGCGTCTCACTTGAGCCGCTTCCAGTCCTTGAGGATCTCGCGCGCCGCGTTGTGACCCGGAATGCCGGAGACGCCCCCGCCAGGATGCGTCGAGGACCCGCACTGGTAGAGACCGCGGACCGGCGTGCGATAGTCGGCCCAATGCGGCACGGGGCGCTGCCAGAAGAGCTGGTCGGCGCTCAGCTCACCGTGGAAGATATGCCCCTGCGGCAGGCCGACGATCCGCTCGAGGTCGGGCGGCACCAGCAGCTCGAAATCGATCACCTGTTTCGAGAAGCCGGGCGCCATCTCATCGAGGACCGCGAACGCGGCGCGCGCGAGATTCGGCTTCTCCTGCGCCCAATCGGCGCCGCCCCGCAGCGCGTAGGGGGCGTGCCCGCCGAACACGTTGACCACGTGCTTGCCCGGGGGCGCCAGCGTGTCGTCGACGATGGTCGGCACCACCGCAGTGAGAAACGGCTGGCGCGAGTACCAGCCGTATTTCGCATCGTCGTAGGCTCGCTCGAGGTAGTCGATCCCGGGCGCGAGGTGCACGTAGGTCGGATAGCGGAAACCCACCCGAGTGGGATCGAAAGCCCGGTACTGTGGCGGACTTTCCGCGGCGATGTTCATCTTGAGGGCCGTCGAGAAGGTCCTGAAGGCGTCGACCTCCGCCAGCAGCTCGGCGGGCAGGTGCTCGGGCTTCAGCAGGCCGCGGAACAGGGTCTTCGCGTTGGCGTTCGAGACTACCACTCTGCCCGAGAATTCCCGCCCGTCGGCGGTGCTGACGCCACGCACCCTGCCGTCGGCAACCCGCACCTGCGCCACCGGCGCGCTCGTCAGGATCTCCATGCCGAAGCGCTCTCCGGAGTGCGCGATCGCCTGCGTGATCGCGCCCATGCCACCACGGATGAAGCCCCAGCCCCCGGCGCCCGCGTGCTCACCCATCAGGTGATGGAGGATGACGTAGGCGGTACCCGGAGACCGTGGGCCTGCGAACGTGCCGATACACGCGTAGTAGCCGAGCACCGCCTTGATGATGTCGCTCTCGAACCAAACCGAGAGATAGTCGTAGGCGCTCTGGGTGAGGAGATCGATCAGCCGGTACATGCGCTCGCCGACCGTCCGCTGGCGCCAAAGGAGCGAGGCGGCGTCGCGGAAATTCTTCCAACGGCGGCGGGTGGGATCGATGGGTGTCTCGAACAGCAGTCCCCGCAGCAGGCGGGCGGCCTCGTCCAGATGGCGCGCAAATCCGGGGTAGACCTGCGCATCGTGCCGCGAGAAGCGCGCGAACTCCGCCTGCGTCTTCGCGAGGTCGTCGCTGAAGACGAGGTACTGGTCGCCTCCGAGCGGGCAGAACAGGTCGTTGGCCGGCAGCACCTCGAGGCCGAACCTACCGAGCTCGAGATCGCGAATGACCCGCGGGTGCAGCAGGCTCATCACATATGAGAAACGCGACGCGCGGAATCCCGGCGCGAACTCCTCGGTCACCGCCGCCCCGCCCACGAGCTCGCGCCGCTCGAGCACCAGCGTCCGCAGGCCCGCCTTGGCCAGATACGCGCCGCACACCAGCCCGTTGTGGCCGGAGCCGATTACGATCGCGTCATAGTCATTCGCCATCTGTGGGTGGCTTGCGCGCGGGGAGATACCTCTTCTCGATCGACGCTACCGCTACGAAGTTGGGGTCCACCATTTCGTCGAGGTGCACGGTCGCCACTATCTCGGCGTCGCCCATGGTGGCCCGTCCCCCATATAAAGGAGAGCCCCGGACGTGTTCACGGGGAAGTACACCGTGCGGGCCGCTCCCGCCAGGCTGAGCGAAAGAACCACGGGCACGAGTGCGGTGACGTGCGGCGGCATTGACAGCCTTTCGTCGGGTTACCACGCGTATTTTAGGTTAAAGCAGGCGCGCTTGCCGCCTGATGACTGGCCGGCCGCCCGGTCGCCCGCGAGCGCACGGTGGCCTCGGCGAGATAGTCGACACCCGCAGCAGTCCCAGCCCGCGCGCGGCGCTCCGCGACCCAGGTCTCGACATGAGGGTCCCGCGCCCCGGCACGGCGCGCCGCCGCGAGGGCCAGCTCGCGCGAGACGCCGCGCGCGTATTCGATCGCCGCGCCGGCATCGTCGAAATCCCGGTTGCCGGCTGGATCGTGCACCCGGAACAGATCCAGCGCCGGTTGGTTCACGAGAACCTCGCAGGTCTCGGACACCACTCCAGCGACGGCTCCCACCGCATTGCATGCGGCCGAATGCTCGGGCACGCTGAGCTCGGAGCGGAGGCGGCGCGCAACTTCGGGGTAGTAGGCGCCCGCAGGCGCCCCGACCGCGACGAGCGGCGTAGCGAGGCGCAGCGGAGCGTCGATCAGCCGCGAGAACGGCAGGCCCGCGATCACGTCCTCGATCAAGCGCCCGAGGGGTCCCCAGCGCCCGTGGCTCGGCTCGATACCCGGATCGTGTGCCAGGGCGCACTCGAGCACAACACGCGCCGCCTCGCGGACCACATGCTGATAAGTCCGCTCGCAGAGTGCCTCGGGACTCTCGCCCGCGGCGCGGGCACGCGCGTTGCGCTCCTCGGTTGCCAGGATCGCGGCCCCGAGCCGCGCCGCCTCGACGCTCCAGCCCTGCTGCCGGCCGAGTACGTGCATCGCATCGCTCGGCGTGAAGCCCGCGACCGTCACGAGTCCGCGGTCGACGAGTCGGCGCACCGCCTCGACTCCCTGGCCGGTGCGGGCCACATCCCCGAGCCGCCGTGGAACCTCCGACAGCATGTCCCATACCCGCTGCTCGAGCCGATCGAGCTGGGCGCCCGGATCGCGGCCGGGATTGCGAACGGCATAACGCCCGGCGTAGGACGGCGGCCGCTCGCTGCCGGCGAGCTTTGCGAGATCCGCGAGCACTTGCGGAAAGTGCTGCGCGAACAGACTGAGCGGTGTCGCCTTGCGCGGGCCGACCCGCAGCCGCCCGTCGCGGTCGAGGCACACCTCGCTGTCGCCGCCGAGGCCGCAGGTGTGAACATCGATGGCCTCGACCATCGTGCGCCAGCCGCCGATCACCGCTCCCTCACCACGCACCACCGGCCGGCCGCCACGGACGATCGCCACGTCGGTCGTCGTGCCACCCATGTCAGCGACCACGAAGTCCGACAGGCCGCTGAGGAACCCCGCGCCCACGACGCTCGCGGCCGGCCCCGACAGCACGGTCTCGACCGGGTACTCGAGCGCCACTTCGGCCCTGATGAGAGTGCCGTCGCCCCTGACGACCATCACCGGCACGGCGAGCCCCTCGAGCGCGAGCACGCGTTCCAGGGCGTCGAGCAACTGGCGGATCTGCGGCGTGAGGCGCGCATTCAGCGCCGCGGTCAGCGCACGTTTGGGTGCGTCGAGCTGCGAGCTCAGCTCGTAGCTGCAGGTGACAGGCCGCAGGCACCGTGCGCGGATGTGCGCTCGTGCACGCTGCTCGTGTGCGGGATTGCGCACCGAAAACATGGCCGCGACCGCGAAAGCCTCGACCATGGCGCCGTGCTCGAGCACCGCAGTATCGATCGCTGCCTCATCGAGCGGCTCGATCTCCTCCCCGGTAGCCTCGTGGCCACCGCGGACCCGAACGATGACGCCGTCTCCCGTGCGCCTGAGGCCCGAGCGCTCGACCATCTGCTCGTTGAAGCCGATCAGGATAGTGCAGATCGGGCTGAAGCGGCCCTCCACGACGGCGTTGGTCGCGAGGGTCGTCGACACCGAGACCAGGGAGACCTGCGCGCGCCGGCCGCCGAGTTGCGCGAGCACGGCGCGCAACGCCGCCGCAAGTCCCAGCGACAGATCCCAGTGCGTGGTGAGCTTCTTGGCGCTGGCGACGACCCGGCGCGAGCCGTCAAGCGCAACGGCGTCGGTGTAGGTCCCTCCGGTGTCGAGCCCGATCAGGATCTCGGTCGGCATCAGTGGATTAAAGACGAACGCCCGGCTCCCCGCCACTATCGGGCCGGCGCTATTGCGACCGATGGTCGCCGCTTACCTCCCCGGGTAACTCCGCAAGACCGCGCCGCGGGCGCTCGCTGAGCCTGTAGCCAGCCAACCCTCGCGGCGCGGTGGGCCGATCAATTCCAGTTGTTACGGTTGCGGAATTCTTTTGCCTGCCGCTCGGCGTCCTCTCTGGTCAAGCCGTAGCGCTGTTCGAGTTTCGCGGCAAGCTGCTCGCCGTGGCCTTCGAGCTGTCTCAGGTCGTCGTCCGTGAGCTTCGCCCACTGCTGCCTGACCTTGCCCTTCATCTGGTTCCACATGCCTGTGTCCATGGTTTGCTCCTTGCTTGCACCAAAAACCATTGGACCATCCGCGGGATCGTGGGTTCCCCTAAGCCTCAGCCGGTCTGATCAGACCCGGCTCGTCGTACTCCAGGTTGTTCACGTGGGGCGCAACCGGGTGACAGACCATCTGGGTGTGCGGGTATGGCTGCAGCAGCTCGTGCACCTCGCCGGCGCCCGCCGCGAGCCACGCCTGGTAGTCCCGTGCTCTGAGTATTGCGGGCATCTGCAGCGTCGCCGGGCTGATCTCGGCCAGCAGCGGATTGGCATCGACGGTCACCAGCGCACAGCTTTCGACGACTTCCTCGTTGGCTTCGGCGCGGGCCCAGAGCACTGCAACACCGAAGACCGGCCGGTTCACCAAACGTACATAGTACGGCTGTTGGTAGCCGGCCTGCGCGCGCTGCCAGACATAAAAGCCAGCCAGCGGGACGATGCCGCGCTGGCTGCACGTCCACAGGCTCCTCAGGTCCTGCGCAGAACTCAGGGCGTCGCTGCGTACCGCGCCGCAGCTGCTGAAGTCGATGGTGCCGCCCGCGTTCTTCTGCGCAAGACCCCATCTCATCATCACTCCTTCGGACTCGCGCTCGTGCATGCGTGCGACGGGCACACTTTGCGAGATGGCAACGTTGAAGCGGGCGGAGAACTGCCACCAGGGACGCGCGACCGAGAGCTCCGCGTCGACTTCCTCCCGACCGGGGATCACGAGACGTTGGGCCATGGCGCCGAGCGTACGGTTCACCTGCTGCTGAGAGAACCTGTCCGCCTGCTGCGACACGCGCTCAGACCGTCAGTCGCCTATGCGACCCGCTTCGGCTCAGCTTCGCAGACTCGCCGAGGTCGGCCGACGCGCGCAGCCGCTGCGTGAAGCCCGGGATGTCATCGGAGAGCGCGGCGCACATCAGGACCATCGATTCCGCCAGGCGGCGCGCGGTCAGATCCTGTGGCACGGGCTTCATCCCGCAGGTAGTGTCGGAGAATTGCGGTCGCCGATACTGCGTACCGCCCGGCAGTTTGCGGAACGTGTCGGCTCCGGGGGCGGCGGTGCGCGATCCAGCGCGCGCCACGCGGCGAAATAAGTCAAACTGTCGCGACCCAGGCCGCAACCCATCGATCCGTGAGCCAGAGTTCACCCAGGACGAGGCTGCTTGCGCTCGCCTGCGCCGCGCTGTCCCTGAATCCCCGCGGCGGCGTTGCGGCCGCGGCGGGCACCACCTTGCGAGACGTCGTCACCGCGGACTACACACCGTACGCCGAGAACGCCGAGCTTCTGCGGCGCATGGCGAGTCCCCTCACCCGCCTGGCCGAGGAGCGCACCCTCGCCGCCTCGGGCGCGACGCTCGCGCGTCGCCCTCTCGACGTCGCGTCCGAGCGCTTTCTGCTCTTCCAGCCAGCCGCGCAGCCACCGCCGCGTGGCTTCGCCCTGCTGGTATTCGTGCCTCCGTGGCAGGACGCACGCCTGCCGCCCGGCTGGGCGATGGTGCTCGAGCGTTTCGGCGTGGTGTTCATTACGGCCGCGCAATCCGGCAACGACGAAAATCCGATAGGCCGGCGGGTTCCCCTGGCGCTGCTGGCCGCCGCCGAGGCGCGGCGCCGCTTTGCGATCGACCCTGAGCACGTGTACGTGGGAGGGTTCTCCGGCGGCTCGCGCATCGCGCTGCGGCTCGCGCTCGCCTACCCGGATGTGTTCCGTGGCGCCATTCTCGATGCCGGCAGTGACCCCATCGGAACGGCGCAGCTGCCCCTGCCACCGCGGGAGCTGCTCGCCCAGTTCCAGGCGCAGACCCGACTCATCTACATCACGGGCGAGCGCGACCCGGAGCATCTGGCCGACGACGCCCAGAGCATCCGGTCACTGCACCAGTGGTGCGTGCAGAACGCCGAGGAGGCAGTGCAGCCGCGCGTGCAGCACGAGATTGCGCTTCCCGGGGCGCTGTCGCGGGCACTCGAGCGCCTGTTGGCGCGGCGACCCGCGGAGCCCGGGAAGCTCGCGGGCTGTCGTGCGGCACTCGATGCCGAACTGAGCGCGCGCCTGCGCGAAGTCGAGGAGCTCCTCGGCAGGGGTGCCACGCGTGAGGCCGCGGAGCGTCTGAGACAGATCGACGAGCGCTTCGGCGGTCTCGCCGCGCCGCGCAGCGTCGAGTTGGCTGGCCGGCTGTGAGAGACGCGAATCAGTCCAGCGCGATGCGCTTGTGCATCGCCACCATTGGCAGGTGAACGCCCCCCGCGACCGGGTAGTCGAGCGGTGCGCCGCGCGCGTAGCCGAAGCGCTCGTAGAAAGGTATCCCCGGGAGTGTCGCCATGAGCTCCATCGTGGCGAACCCGGCACGGCGCGCC
Source organism: Steroidobacteraceae bacterium (assembly GCA_036497085.1). GTDB lineage: Bacteria > Pseudomonadota > Gammaproteobacteria > Steroidobacterales > Steroidobacteraceae > 13-2-20CM-66-19. The sequence continues at coordinate 32,675 of DASXKA010000274.1, forward strand.
TCGGCTTCGCTGTGCTCGAGCAGCATTCGGGCCAGGCCGTGGCGCGCATACCCCGGGTCCACGAAGAACGCGCGGATCCGTGCCGCCTCGGTGCGCGGGTCGAGCCGGGATTCGTCCCGCTCCGCCCGTGAGCTGCTGCCGAAGAGCGTACGCCGCCGCCCCCAGCCGCCGCAGGCGACGATCGCACCGGAGTCCGTGACGACTGCGAAGTAGGTGCCGTCCTCGATCAGCGAAGCATCGACACCGAAAGCGCCCTCAAGCGCTCCCTCGATCTGCGCACCCGAGTAGTAGCCGGCGCTGAGCGCGCGCGCCGAGCGGGCGATCAGTTCGCGCAGCGCCGGGACGTCGGCCGGCAGGGCGTTACGCAGCGTGAAGCTCATCCGGCCTCCCGCTGCCCGGCGCGTCGGCGCCGCAGGCTCAGGCAGCCTGCGGCGCGACACCGCGTGATCCCGACTTCTCTCCGCGCCCGGCTCAGAACTTCGCCGCGAAGCGCACGTACCAGAAGGCACCGTTGAAGCCGAACGGCCCGCCGGTGCGCGGGTACCTCTCGCCGTCGGACTCGCCGCCGGTCTGCGGATAGATGTGACTCGCCGCGGTGTTGGCGATCGCGTCCGGGTAAGCGTTGAAGATGTTGCGCCCGCCCACCGCCAGCGTCAGCCAGTTGAGCGCCTGGAAGGAGACGTCGAGGTCGGTCGTCTCCTTGGCGGAGAACAGCTGCCCCGGGTAGTCGTTCTCGTCGCGCCAGGTGCCGTAGTAGTTCTCGTACAGCGTTGCACCCCAGGGTCCGCGGCTCCAGTCGAGGGCCAGATTGGCGCGGTTGTTCGGCGCGTTGTGCTGGATATCGATGATGCGCGCCTGGCTGATGACCGTCGGGTCGTGGGACGTGACATCGGTCTTGTTGTAATTGTAGGCCAGCGTCGTGCCGAGGCGGCCCAGGTCACCGAGGTCGAAGGGATAGGTGCCCACCAGGTCGAGGCCCTTGGTCCGGGTGTTGAAGCCGTTGGTGAAGTACTGCACGGTTCCGCCCGGTCCGACGTACCCGAGCGCAGGGAGCTGGGTGATCTCGGCCGCTGTGACCGTGAATTGCTGCGAGATGCCGATGCGGTGACGGACGTCGATCTGGTAGCTGTCCAGCGTGACGAGCAGACGATCGATCGGCGTGAGCACGATGCCGGCGCTCAGATTGGTGGACTCCTCCGGTCGCAGCGACTTAGCGCCGAAGAACTGGGCGATGCTGCTCGTCACCGGGTAGGTGCCGATCTGCACCTGCGTCGTCGTGCCCGGGAGGAACGTGGTGCTCAGCGTCTCGACGCTGTACTGGCCCGGCGTCGGCGCGTGGAAGCCGGTGCTGGCGGTGCCACGCAGCGCCACCCAGTCGGTGGCCTTCCACCGCGCCTGCACCTTGCCGAGCGTCGTGTTGCCGAAGGACGAGTAGTCTTCGTAGCGGCCCGCAATGCCGAGCGTCAGGTTCTTGAGCACGTCCGCCTCGAGATCGACGTAGCCGGCATAGCTGATCTGGGAGGCGTCGACTGACGCGGCGATGCCGCCATAGCCGTTCGACGCGGTCGACTGGGTGGCGACCACCTGCGAGCCGCCGACGACGTCCGGCGCGCAGGAAAGGGTCACCGCGTTGCAGTTGTAGAGGGGCTGGGAGGTGTAGGGGCCGGCGGCGTAGGACGCCTGATCCCCCAGCAGCTGCTGATAGTTCTCGTCGCGATACTCCAGACCGGCGGCCACCGAGACCGGCGACGCGAACGCCGGGACCTGCCACGGGTAGGTCACGTCGACGTTGAAGTTGTTCTCGTGCTGCACGAACTTGCCGTCGTAGAAATTCTCCGGCGACTGGGGTCCGAGCGACGGATTGATGGTGTCCTTGAGCGACACCGCGAGCGAGTTGGTGGCGGTCGTGCCGGAGATGTCGTAGGTCATGCCCCAGGCGTTCACGCCCTTGTAGCCGACGGCGCCGAAGAACTGCTGCGTCGTGCCGTAGAAGCGCGGCGTGAAGCCGGCGGGATAGAACGAGCTGAAGTTGAACGTGTTGGCGTCGTTGACGTATCCGCCGGCCGGGCACCCGGAGTACGCCGAGAAGGCTGCCGACCCGCACGAATCCAGGAAGATGTTGTTGAAGGCCGGATGGTTGCCGAATGTGTCGTGGGTGTTGAGATCCGTGACGGTTACCGGCAGGCGGTAGTTGAAGCTCTCGTTGGTCTCGATATTGGCGTAGTTCATGAACAGGTAGAGCTGGTCGCCGTTGTCGAGCTTGATGCCGGCGTTGGCCACGGCCTTGAAGTCGTCGCTCGGTGGCGTACCCCACTGTTGCACCGGTCCCGGATAATGCGGCAGCTCCGGCGCCAGGGCGGGGAAGTTCTCCGCGAATGCGAGCGCGGAAGGACGCGTCGGGTTGCGCACGGTCTGGTCGTACTTCGACCACTCGGCGCTCAGGTTGAGGAACCCCTGCCCGCCGAGCGGCAGGCCGATGTTCGCGGCGGCCTGACGATCGGTGCCGTCTTTCTTGTAGCCCTGTCCCGGGAAATACTGGCCGAGATGCCCGTTGAGCTCGATACCCGAGGGGTTGTCGCGGAACTGGTAATTGAGCACGCCCGCGATCGCATCGGAGCCGTACTGCGCGGAGGCGCCGTCGCGGAGTATTTCCAGCGACTTGATGGCGATGGAGGGAATCGAGGCCAGGTCCGGCCCCTGCGAGCCGAACGCCAGCTCGGTCTCGCCGCCCTGATAAACCTGCACCAGCGCCGAGCGATTCATGCGCTTGCCGTTGAGCATCACGAGCATCTCGTCCGACGGCAGCCCGCGGAGCGAGGGCGCGCGCACGAAGCTCGAGGCGTCGGAGATCGAGTTCTGGCCGACGTAGAATGAGGGCACGCGGTTCGAGAGGGTGTCGAGCATGTTGGAAGTCGACTGCACCGCCAGCTCCGAGCCGGAGATGACGTCGATCGGCGCCGACGACTCGGCGACCGTGCGGTCGGTGCGCCGCGTTCCCGTGATGATCACCTCTTGCATCTCGGTTGGCGGAGTCTCGGCCTGTTCGGCCGGCTTGGTTTGCGCTACGACGGCGCTCGAACCCAGTGCCAGGACGGACGTCAGTCCCAGCAGCAGTATTGCCTTCATGTTGTGCCTCCCCGGGCTATTACGGACTCTGTCTCGTTTAAGCAATGGCCGGCCCTTGCGTCTTCTTTGAGTCCCTTCGCATGGCCGCCGGGAACATAATACTCACTGCCGCACGTTTGTTACCACATTGTTGCGTTTAGGCAACAACAGCTTGGGCTGTCTGGGGCAGAAGCGATCGAGGCCTGGTGGCGGGGAGAGGGAAGCCGAGAGCAGGAAGCTCTGGGCCTAACGAGCAACCGGGAGTTGGCGGGGGCTGCAGCCCGGCCGCGGTGCGGCTATTTCGTCAGAGTGACCGCGCCCTGGATCGGATAGATCGTCGAGACCACCAGGTTCAGGAATTTCTGCAGCTGGGCAGTGGGAGCGTTCGCAACGTAGAGAACGTCTCTATTTTCCATCGGGAAGTTCTGCGCCAGGAAAAATGCCCTGGGATCCGTCAGGTCAAACCGATAGATGACCGGTATCTGTCCGGCTGGTGCCGTGGCTGCCGTGTCCCCCGGGCCCACGATGGCGGGGGATTCCAGGCGAAAGATGAACACGCCCTGGGCGTTGGACCGCGCGTCCAGCAGGGCTCCCGCCCTCGCCAGCGCCTGCGTGAGCGAAATTCCGCTGGCTTCGAAGTTGACCTCGTCGTTGCGCCCGGTCGCCCCCAGCGCGGTGAAACTGAGCGGCTGATAGTAGGCGGTCACCACGTCGCCAGGCTGCAGCTCGATGTTCTGGCGTGGATCACGGATGACGGTCGCGAGCGGCAGCGAATGCACGGTCTCGTTCCGGGTCAGCTGCAGGGTGATCTTGTCCACCGGCCCCTTGGCGCCGCCCGCAGCCGCCAGCGCATCGAGCAGCCGCTCCCCCCGGGGCGTGAGCGGCATGCGAACACTGTTCATGACCTCGCCGACGATCGTCACGTAGGCGCTGTTGTTGGCCGCCAGCCGCACGAGCACCTGGGGGTTATTGGCCTTGCCTTTCAGTTGACGGGTGATGTCGGCCTCGACCTCCGACAGACTCTTGCCGGCCACCGTCAGCGCACCGGCGAAAGGAACGTAAATGTTTCCGCTGGCGTCAACCATCTGAGCGGGAACGTTCGTGACGTTCGAGCTCGTTGCGCTGCTGGACGAACCGGAGCTGGTCCGGCTCAGACTCTCCAGTGGGATGCCGGAGGAAAACAACACGGTGGGGGGCGCCTCCCACACGAACACTTCCAGAACGTCGCCGGGCCGGACGATCTGACCGTGCGCGAGCGCAGCTGGGAAGGTGTCTGAAAACGGTCGGTCGGTACGGCGTTCGAGCAACCGTCGTACCACCGACTCATCGACGTTGACTACGCGAATGACCTTGCTGCCCGCCGCATCGATCTCGCGCGCTGAAGGACCGCCGCTCGGCAAGCTCGCGCAGGCACCCAGGCCAGCCACTGCCGCGAACACGGCGGCGGCACGAGCAGCCAATGAATGCGTTGTGATTCGGTTCGTCACGGCCGCACAACCGCTTCCAGCTGCCTCGGTGGAACGGCGGAATCACGCACGAATCCTGCCGAGGCCCCCACCACGCGCAGAT